>JAKADO010000003.1 GCA_021820485.1 Bacillota bacterium | reverse complement strand
TCCGGATGAGCGGGGATTGGTCGATCGCATCCCAGCGGGATGACCAGCGCCCCTCTCCTTCCAACCACGTGACGGGCTCGATTAATTGGTCAAGAATGGTTTCCAGCGGTCTCATGATGCGCCTCCTCCTATCGAGGATGATACTCGCTTTTATGGGGAAACCCAAACAGTCACGGCGGGGAAGCGACTGCGGCCTCTGGCCCATGCGGTGCCCGCCGGCCGAGGGATGGCTGCGTCTTGATGTGTGAACGCAAGGGGAGGACTTTTGATGAACTTGGTTGTCGACACCGATACCGCGGGCGATGACGTGGTGTCGCTCTTGCTGGCGTTGGGCACGCCGTGGGTTAACTTGCGCGGCATCACCATCAACGTCGGTAATGTGGCTTTTGACCAGCAAGTGGAGAACGCCTTGAAAACGGTGGAGGTGGCGGGGAAGGGCGGCCAGGTGCCGGTCTTTCCCGGTGCCCGGGATCCGCTTTTGCGCGAGTGGGTAAGTGCCGACTACGTACATGGGAAGGACGGAATGGGTGAAAGCTTCTTTGAGCGCGTTTCCCAACGGCCGGAAGCGGCCCATGCCGTGGAGTTTCTTATTGAGGCCTCGCATCGCTGGAACGGCTCCCTGGTGATTGTGGCGCAGGCGCCGCTCACGAATCTTGCTCTGGCCGTGCGCCAGGATCCGACCTTCC
The DNA here is from genome assembly GCA_021820485.1 of Bacillota bacterium. Taxonomy (GTDB): domain Bacteria; phylum Bacillota; class Sulfobacillia; order Sulfobacillales; family Sulfobacillaceae; genus Sulfobacillus_B. The sequence continues at coordinate 71,051 of JAKADO010000003.1, read as the reverse complement.
CGACCCGGGTGGCGGAACTATGGGTGATGGGCGGCAGCTTGAATGCCATGGGCAATATCGAGCCCTTGTCAGAATACAACTTCTACGTCGATCCGGAAGCGGCGGCCATCGTCTTCGGCGCGGGCTTCAATCTCCTTCTGGTGGGCTGGGACATCGCGCTCGAATCCAGCATTCTTTCACTTGATGATTTAGCCCGCATCGAGGCCTTGGATACCCCGCTAAGCCGCTTTTTCCTACAGACGCAGCGGAAGGTCCTCGAATTCAACCGGCGGGAGGGCGGAATCGAGGGCACGAGCCACCCCGACTCCCTGACAATGGCGATGGCGCTGGATCCCACCATCTGGCGGAGCGGAAAGGATTATTATGTGGGCATTGAAACGCGCGGCGAACTGACGCGCGGGACCTCCGTTGTCGACCGACTCAATGTCTGGAAGCGCGCACCCAATGCCCATGTTTGCCATGTGGCCGACGGGGGGCGCTTCAAGGAAGCTCTGTTCCACCTGTTGTCCACGGGGACGTCGGGGATGGCGCCCCGGCCGATGTGACGCGCTAACAGGACGTCGGTTTTTTTCGGGGGCGCCACCCATGGTAACATGCTATGGGGTGGGAGCCCCCCGTTCGGTTGCTGGAAATGATTTGACGAGGAGGGTGAACAATGGAAGAGCCTCAGGGCATGTCGGAGCATTCCTCAGGAATTCTTGGCGAGATTGAGACGGTCGGGATCGGACCAGTGCCCCACGACCAACGCACCATGTCGTCCGGGAAGATGCTGGTCGTCTGGCTGATGGCGTCCGCTTCCGCCACGACGCCGCTGATTGGCGCGCTCTTATTCCACTTTGGCGCGACCGACATGATTCTCGCAATTGTTCTGAGTTGGCTGATTGGCGTCGTGCCAGCTGGACTGTTCTCGGAAATGGGGCGGGAAGTGCCCCTGACGGGACTGATTGTCGCCCGAAAGACCTACGGCACGGCAGGAGCATTTTTATTTTCGGTGCTCTTCACCTTCGTGAACATGGGATGGTTTGGCCTCAACACCGCGGTCGCTGGAGAGGTGCTGAACGCCATCACGCACATGTCCGGGAGCCTGTGGTTCTGGATTATCGGGGCGGTGCAGGCTATTCTCGTACTGTTTGGCATGAAATGGCTGGAATACTTCTATCGCTACACGTCCGTGCTCCTCTTAATCTGTTACGGGGTCCTGGCATATTATTTATTCTCCCATTACCATGTCGCGTTGCCGGGAGCGGCAGCGCCCATGGCTTGGGGAACTGCCATCACCACCATCGTGACCTTCTCCATCTTGGCTTGGACGTACAAAACCTCCACCGTGTCCCGGTTTGCCGTACCATCGGGATCCGGGCGCGGCAAGACCGGGTTTTTTCTCGCGCCGTCGGTCGGCATTATGTTGGCAGTCTTGGTGATGGGCATCGTCGGGATGTATTCGCAGCAGGCCACTGGCAACTGGAATGTAGCGCTCTTGGGCCCGCATATCCCAGTATGGGGGTTCATTGCCGGGGTGGGGGTGGCCTTGGCCATCATCCACACCAATGCGATGAACCTCTATCCCTCCACGGTTGACCTGCTGGTGGCGCTGAACACCTTTCGGCGCCCGACCCGGTGGGAACAGCCCATCGCGACGCTGGTGCTCGGTTTTCTCAGCACCGTGTTGGCCATTCTTGGAATCCTGAATCACGTCCAAGGGTTTCTTGACGCCATTGGCGATGTAATCATTCCCTTCACGTTTGTCATGGTGGTCGACTGGGTCTGGGTGCAACGGCGCCGCACACCGGCATCGGCCTTCTTTGAAGCCCCGACGACGCCTCAAGGATGGTGGAATTGGCCGGCCCTCATTGCCTTTCTGATTGGACTTGGACTGAGCATTTGGGGAGGGGGCTGGTTCCCGGGCCTCTTCGCCACCGTACTACCGCTGCCGGTGGTGACGGGTCTTGTTTCTGCGGTAATTTATGGGCTCTGGCAGGTGCCTCGATCCAAATCCACGGTTTAGTCCGAATGAAGGGGGGCAAAGGCGTCGGTGCCGCGCCGTTTGCCTTCCTTCTTCATCTGGCTCCGAAAGCTTGTTGGCTTTCGGGAGTTCTCGCGCCATAATAACGCTGAAGGGAGGGACGGCAATGGCGGCGCCGAAGCCCAACACACGGCATGACATTGTTCAGGCAGCGCTCGAGGAATTCGCCGAGGCGGGGTATGACCGCACCACAATGGATGCCATTGCGCTGCGTGCTCAGGTCGCCAAAGGCTCGCTCTATTATCATTTCCCGTCCAAAGAGGCCTTGTTTCGCGCCCTGTTTGAGGAGCGCGCCGAGCGTCTGGCACGGTTGACCGAGGAAGCTGTCGCCGAAGCCGAATGGCACGGAGCCATGCGTGCATGGAGTGACTTCTTCTGGGAAGAAAAGGCCTTTTTGGAGTTGTTTTTAAGCGAAGCATGGCGCAATCGCGAACGGGAACTATTGGTGCAGCAGTTTCTTCACCGCATCATCGCGCCCCTGGTGCCCATTCTCAAACCGCGCAGCGAAAATGCGGAACTCATGGGATATGCGCTCTTTGGAGCCATCGCTGTGCCAGCGTTGCACCTCTTGAAGCAACCCGCGCCCGAGCGCGCACTTCTCGACCATTTGGTGCAGACGCTAGCGGGGTGGATAGCAGCGCAAATGCTCTAGACTTTTTTGCGAAAATAGTTATACTGACTAGTCAGTATAGCGAATGAGAAGGGGTGCGACCGTGTCTTTGTTTCGCACGTCGAGAGGGCGTCTCAGTGCGGCCGCCATTGCGGTGGTGCCGCTCTTGTACAGTGCTGCTTATCTTGGGGCGTTTTGGAACCCTTATGGTCATTTGAATCGTATTCCCATCGCGGTCATCAACCGCGATCAGGGGACTGATGGGCGCGTTCTGGTGACCGAATTGCAGAAACACTTTACGGTGGATGTCGACCGTCCCTCAACAGCAACCCGTGCTCTGAAAAATGGGCGGGTTGGGCTGGTGATGACCATTCCGGCCCATTATTCGTTTGACGTGAAGCATGCCCGTACGGTGCCGCTGACGTTTCGGAGCAATCCTGGGACCAATTACCTGACCAGCATTTTAATGCAGCACGAAGCTCAGGCGTTGGCGGACAGCCTGGCTGCGACAGTGCGGCAGAAGACGCTCACTGCCGTGGGTTCCGGGATGTCACGCCTTACCTCTGCCGCCAAGCAAATGGCAGACGGCGCTGCCTCCGCCAGCAACGGTCTTGGGACAATCGCGGCACACGATGCTGCGCTCTCCTCAGGAAGCCGCACGCTTTCATTGGACCAGAGCCAAATAGCGCGCGCCTTGTCGGTTTGGCAGGGCGGGGCAGCTCAAGTGGTTCAATACCTTGGGAACTTTGACAAAGGCAGTGCCGAGGCGCTTCAGGGCGCTTCGACGCTGGCGGGTGTTGCGGGCTCGATAGGCCAGGGTGACCAGCGCATATCAGACGCGGCCGCCCAACTATCCTCCAGCAGCGCGGCGCTCAGCACTCAGGCACAAAAGCTTCAGGGCGGCTCGGGACAACTGAGTCAAGGGGCATCGGCGCTGGAGTCGGCCGTGCAGGAAAATGCCGCACTGACTCATGAGATTGAGTCCTTGGCCGCTCAAGAATCCGCGGCAGCGTCTGCCCAAACGATGGGTCAGATGGACACGTTGCTACAGCAGCAGAGTCAACTTGAGAACAAAATGCTTCAGTCCACCGCCACCCTTCGCAGCAGCGCCCAAGGACTGTGGCAAGGCTCCGGTGCTGTTGCTGGCGGGTTGGAACAATTGTCTTCCGGACTCCGCCAAGAGGAATCGGCCGGCCAGTCTGTGGCGTCTGGCGCCAGAGAGTGGGCAGCGCAGGCGTCAAGTTGGGAACAGGGTGTGGGTGCGTTGAATGAGGGGGCAACTCGACTCTCTCAGGCCATAGGGAGCTTGGGTAATAGCGCCGGTGCCCTGTCGCAACAGGAATCGGCGCTTGGGCACGGGATGACCCGTTGGGCACAGGGGTCGGCGCAAGCTGCGTCCGCTTTGGGCACCTTGTCGCAGCGCATGGGCGCCTTAAGCCATGGCGCAGGACGCATCGCGGCCGAGACACCACGCCTCGCCAAACCGCTCAGTGCGGCTGAGCAGCCGGTCACGGCCCAAGTGTCCGCTATGGGCCATGACAATTACGGCACGGGCATGGCCCCCTACTTTCTCGGGCTCTCCTTGTGGGTAGGGGCTGTGGTGGCCACGGTGCTGGTACCCGGTGGCCGCTACCGCAAAGCGGCCCTGCGCTCAAGGACATGGCACAGTCTGGCCGTGGCCCTTTTGCAAATTGGCCTGTTGGGGGCGGGAAGCGTCGTCGTGCTGCCAATGCATCCGCTGCACGGGTGGGCTTACGCGCTAAGTGTGGTGGGCATTGGCTTGGTGTGGTGGGCCGTGATTCGACTTCTGGTTGAAAAATTCGGTGATGCAGGCCGTATTCTGGGCATCGTACTGTTGGTGATACAACTGGCGGGATCGGGCGGCACCTATCCTGTCATCCTGTCGCCGGCGCTGTTTCAAGCCATCCATCCCTATCTCCCGATGACGTGGGCCATTCACGTGCTGCGCTGGACGCTCTCCAACGGATATCCCAACCGTGCCGCCGGTGATGCTCTGCGTTTGGCTGTGCTTGGCGTTGCAGCCATTGCCCTGGTGCGTTGGTGGCCGGCTCAATGGCTCTTTGAAGCGCCGGTTCTTAAGAATGACGAGGAGACGGCAGAGGCCGAACGTCCTCTGCCGCACGGGATTGCGTAGTGTTGATCGGATGGACGGGACCGAGGGGGGCTCTTTGCAGCCCCCCTCGGTTATGCGGCATCAGCGGTGCAACAGCGTAAAAATGGGCCCAGGCAACATGGAAGAACATGAGCATCGGCTGTCACCTATCGAGGTTTTTAACAATATTCGCGGAATGGAAATCATCCCCCATGCAACACTGACCGCGTTAAGCACAAAGGTTGACGCAGACAGGCTAGTTCCCAGTATCATGGGGTTTATGGAGGGGATGTAACATGGACAGCGACCGGCTTGCGAGACGGGTAGCCTTGCTGCGTGTCGCGTTTGGCGTGATCTGGGCTATCGATGCAGCCTTTAAGTGGGCCCCTGCGTTCCAGAAGAGCTATCTCAGCCAAGTGGTGGCGGCGGCGCAGGGGCAGCCCGGCTGGATTCTTTGGCTGTTTCATCTTGCGGAACGTGTCATTGCGTTAGACCCGCGGGCGTTCGCGGTGGCCACAGCCATTATCGAAAGTCTCACCGCCTTGGTGCTGATTCTCGGGGTTGCGCGGAAGGTCGGATATTTGATGGGGCTCGGCTTCAGTCTCGTGGTTTGGGCCCTGGCCGAAGGGTTTGGCGGTCCCTACACAGCCGGAAGCACGGATATCGGAACAGGCATCATTTACGCGGTGGTGTTTGCGGCTCTTTTTGGACTGGATCAGGCCGTGGGGTCGGGCCGATGGTCACTGGACGGATGGCTCGCGCGGCGGCGCCGGACGGGGCGCTCGAGCGACCAATCGTTGACTGGTTGACGGCTAAGGACCTGAAGGGCCTGCTCTCGGGCCCGGGGGGCAGGGATAGCCGGCTCCCACGTCGAACTCCGAAGCAATGCACCTTTACGGGAAAGGATGATAGCCATGCCGAGCTCAGATCCCCAGCCCAGTCCCTTCGTGGATGGGGAATTGGAGCGGGCCGAAACGCTCCCCGCCGCCTGGTATTTCGATGAATCCATCCAGCGCCGTGAAACCACCCACATCTTTCATCGAACCTGGCAACTGGTGGCTAAACAATCTGACCTACCCAGTCCCGGCTCCTACTTCACGGTGGAGTTGGTAGGTGAACCCTTGCTTTTGACCCGCGATGGGTCGGGCGCCCTGCATGGGTTTTATAATGTCTGCCGACACCGGGCAGGACCCGTGGCTGTCGGCTGCGGAACCCGCAAGGCGCTCCAGTGCGCCTATCATGGCTGGATTTATGCTTTGGACGGTCGTCTGATGAGCGCGCGTGAGATGGATGGTGTGGAGCGCTTCGACTTAAAGGATTTCGGATTGGTGCCGATTCAAGTGGCCGAGTGGGGACCGCTCATCTTTGTCAATCTCGATCCCAGTGCTCCCGCCTTTGCGGACGAGTTCGCGGACATCATTCGTGAGGTGGCCGAGAAAGGCTTTGATTTGGGCCGAATGGCCCCTGTGGAGCGGCGCGACTACGATATCGCCTGCAACTGGAAGGTCTATGTGGACAACTATTTGGAGGGGTACCATATTCCTATTGTGCATCCCGGTTTGTTTCAGGAACTGGATTATGACCAATATGAAGTGGTCACGTATCGCCGCCATTCGAAGCAGTATGCACCGGTGCGCAAGGCCTCAGGGGAAACGGCGGCAGAGCGTCCGTATGGACGGTACGTGGATGGAGATGCATCATCCACTGCAGAAGCGCTGTACTACTGGATATTTCCCAACCTTATGCTGAACATCTATCCTGACAACATTTCCACGAATGTCATTCTGCCTACCGCTCTCGACCGCACCTTAACCATTTTCGAGTGGTTCGCCAATCCGGAAGCGACCGTCGACGACATGCAAGCAACCATTGATTTCTCGGATGAGATTCAGCAAGAGGACATCTTCATCTGTGAGCTTGTCCAAAAGGGGCTTGGGTCGAAGAGCTACGATCGTGGCCGCTACAGCGTGAAGCGGGAAAACGGAGTGCACCACTTCCACCAGTTGATGGTGGAAGCACTGTACTCGGACGACTAACGCGACTCACTTGAGGGGGGCCAGCGGCTGTGCCATGATTTGCCAATGCTGGTCGCGCCATTCCAACAGGAGTCCCGCGGTGTTGGTGAGGTGAAACCATTGCGCGCTGGTCCAGGGAGCGTCCAAAGTCGAGAGCATGGCGGCTTTCATGCAGTCGGAATGGGTGGCCGCGATGATGAGTCCTTCGTGGTACTGCCGCCGGACATCAGATAAAAAGGATTGAATCCGCTCAGCGACCCGACTGAGCGCTTCTCCACCGTCGGGTGCGCCCATCTCCGGGTCTTGCTTCCATTGGTGATAGCGCTCGTGGTCCGCCGCCTCGATCGCTTCGATGGTCATGCCATCCCATCGGCCCAGCGCGATTTCGTGGAGCCTGTCATCGACGATAACCTCCATGCCTTTCTTAAGAAAGGCGGAGGCGGTCTGACGCGTCCGCAACAGGGGACTGGAGTATACCGCTTGGATAGGGTGGAGTTCCCAGTGTTTGGCGGTCTCTCGAGCTTCCCGCCACCCGTGCTCGGTCAGCGCAGGGTCCCCCTGCTGAGACACAATCATGTTTCGATGATTGGCCTCGCTTTCTCCGTGGCGCACTAGAAGAACCTGCATAGCTTTTCCCCCTTTATGCTGACATTATAGCCTCTTGGGGGTCTTAGCCATTCATTCATGTCGGATAATGCTGGCGCGTGTCGAAAAATGTCGGAAATATCGGCAATCGTATACGGTATACAAGATCAGAATTATTGGTCAATAAGCAGGAAATTTGATGGAGGCGTCGAACTATTCGCTTCTAACGGGGGGACGACATTGGAGCAGCATTCAACGGACAACATCTTGCAACCCGTAACCATCACAAGTACGGGCGAGGAAGTCTATCGGCGACTCCGGCAGGCGATCTTGGATGGCGACTTGTCTCCAGGAACGCGTCTGGTGGAGAGTTCGGTGGCTCAACAAATGGCGGTGTCCCGCACTCCGGTGCGGGAGGCGCTGAAACGGCTTGTGACGGATGGCTTGGTCACGGCGGACGGTTCTCGTGGATTGATTGTGGCGCGATTGTCCGTCGAAAATATCGAACATGCCTACATTCTTCGCGAAGCGTTGGAGGGTTTGGCGGCTCGTCTGGCGGCCGGGCATCAGCGGCCTGACTTGTTGGAGCGGTTGGGTCAAAGCCTCCGGGTCATGGAACATGAAGTGGATGACGTGGTGACTTTTGACCAAGCTCATTCACTCTTCCATGACACGATCGCAGAGCTTTCAGGAAACCCCTATCTCATCCAAACGCTCAAAAGCCTCGAGGGATTTCGGACCCGCATGGTGTCCTTGGACTGGGTAGCCAAGAAACGCGTCTTAACATCGGTTCCGGAGCATCGACCCATTTACGAGGCCATACAAATGCGGGATCCAGACCTCGCCGAGCAATGCGCGAGGAACCACGTCCGAAAGACTCGCGAAGGACTTATGGGGCGTCTTCGAGGAGCGTTGGATTCGTAATGCGACTTTTTAAGGCTGACCATGCTTTGTGACGCGTGAACCAGATGAACAATATAGAGGAGGATTCTTATGTGGGGTAAGAAGACCGTGACCGTGCTGTCATCAGCAGCTTTGGTGGCCGCGCTGGCAGGGTGTGGAGCCACCAGCACCCCCAGCACGTCCGGAACCGGGTCGACCCAGAGCGGTCCCAAAATTGGGGGCACCTTGAACGTTGGGATTGATTCCGATTTCGTCACCCTCGACCCGGCCATGTCTTCGGCGTTGATAGACCGCCAGGTCTACATCAACATTTTCGATCCGTTGCTGAAGCTGTCGCCGTCCATGCAAGTCGAGCCCAATCTCGTCACCCATTGGACCATCACCAACAGCGGCAAGACCTACACCCTGTATTTGCGGCACGGGGTGAAGTTCCAAGACGGCACGCCCTTCAACGCGCAAGCGGTGGTCTACAATTGGAAGTGGGAAATGAACCCAGCCAACGCGTCGCCACGACTCAGCAACTTGAAGCTGGTATCGAGCTTGCAAACACCCAACTCGTATGAAGTGGTGGTGAACTTAAAGGCGCCGTTCGCCGCCTTCCTGTCGCTCCTGACCGGACGGACCGGAATGATTTCGTCGCCGGCCGCCATGCAGAAGTGGGGAAGCGCGTACGGACTGCATCCGGTGGGGACAGGCCCCTTTGAGTTTGTGTCTTGGATCAAGAATGACCACTTGGTGTTGAAGCGGAACCCGAACTACTGGCAAAAGGGCAAGCCCTATCTCGACAAGATTGTCTATACGCCCATCACCAACCCGCAACAGGAGTACAACGCGCTCATCACGGGACAGGTCAATCTCATCGATAGCGTGCCATACCAGGACGTGAGCCAGTTGTCGTCCAACACCTCCATTCAATACACGCAGATGACCGGGCTCGGATACGCCGATATGGAGCTCAACACCACCAAGTCGCCGCTGAACAACGTGCACAACCGCGAGGCAATCAATTACGCCATTAACCGCGAGGCGCTGATTAAACTCATATACTTCGGCCACACGGTTCCGGCCTACAGTCAGTTCCCGCCTTCGTCCTGGGCCTATGATCCGAGCCTCAAAGTGCCCTTCTCCGATGCGTTGGCGAAGCAGCAGCTCCAGGCTGCCGGCAACCCGAACGGCTTCTCGTTTACGCTCCTAGGCAACAACGACCCTGTGACTGTTCAGGAAATGGAGGCGATTCAAAGTCAGTTGGCGAAGGTTGGCATCACCATGCACATCGAGCCGGTTGACTTTACGACCCTTCTAACGGATGCCATCAATGGGAACTATCAAGCGGACTTGCTGGGATGGAGCGGACGGCCCGACCCAGATCAGAACACCTACGCCTTCGACACCACCGGAGGAAGCTTCAACGATCCCCGCTACTCCAATCCCCAGGTCAACCAATTGTTGGCTCAGGCCCGCGAGGCTACGTCGCAGGCGGCTCGCAAGACGTATTACGACCAGGCAGCCAAGATTGTGCTGCAGCAGGCTCCCTACATCTTTATTGCCTACACTCCAGTGATCCAAGCCTGGTCGACCAATGTTCAAGGGTACAAGGCGTATCCCGATGACCTCATGCGCTTCACCAATGTCTGGCTGAAATAGGAGGGGCCATGGCGAGATTCATTCTGCGACGGGTTGTCAATGTGATTCCGGTGGCGTTCCTTGTGCTTTTGGTCACCTTCAGCCTAATTCACATCGCGCCGGGAAACCCCGCATACACCATCCTGGGGGAGCAGGCTTCCCCTCAAGCGGTGAAGCTGCTGGATCAGAAAATGGGGCTTGATCGTCCCGTTGTCGTGCAGTTTCTGGTGTACCTGAAGCAGGTGGTTGAAGGAAATTTGGGCACGTCGCTGTTGGATCACCAAACAGTCTCGTCCCTGATTGTCACACGGCTTCCGGTCACCTTTGAACTCGCCTTCCTGGCTGTATTGGTCTCGCTCGTCGTTGCACTTCCGGCAGGAATTCTGGCTGCCTACCGACCGAACTCGTGGATTGACAGCGTGTCTCGCCTGCTGGCCCTCGTCGGAGCGGCGGTGCCCAACTTCTGGTTGGCGTTGCTCCTGGTATACTTCTTTGCCGTCTCTCTGCACTGGTTTCCTTCGTTGGGGTGGGTTCCAGTTAACCAGGGCATCGGCCAAAACCTCTGGCATGTGGTCTTGCCGGTTGTGGTCTTGGCCCTTCCCTTGGTGGCTGTTACCTCGCGGGTCTTGCGCGGAGAGCTCATGGAAGTGATGCGGCGCCTCTATATCCAAGTTGCACGCGCCAAAGGGGTGCGCGAATGGGCGGTGGTTATGCGCCATGGGCTGAAGAACGCGCTGATTCCCGTTGTCACGGTAGTGGGTCTGCAGGTGGGAGGATTGCTCGGGGGCGTGGTGATCACCGAGTCGATTTTCTCCTTGCCGGGGATGGGCCAATTAGTCGTGGATGCGATCTTCAACCGCGATTATCCCGTGCTGCAAGGCTCTGTGCTGTTTATGGCTTTGGTCGTGCTCTTGGCCAACTTGGTCGTGGACCTGTGCTATGCCGCGCTCGACCCACGGATTCGATACAACTAGGAGGGGATGGAGAATGGCGGTAATTGTGCCGGAACCGGCCGTTGAGGAGGTCGTTGTCCCCTTAAACAATCGAAGGCGGGCCTGGCGCCGATTTACCCGCAACCGATTGGCGGTCGCAGGCATGGCTGTGATCGCCCTCTATGTGGCGGTGGCAATTCTCGCTCCCGTCATTTCGCCGTACTCGCCCTATGCCTCCCACTTTTCCCAAGCCTTCCACGCGCCCAGCGCCCAGCATCTGCTCGGAACTGACGAACTGGGGCGCGACATTCTGTCACGCATCATCTGGGGTACGCGCGGCAGTTTGCTCTCAGCCGTGATGATTGTGGTCGTTGGACTGGTCGTCGGTGTTCCGCTGGGGGCTGTCTCAGGCTATTACGGCGGCGTCTTGGATGAGGTCATCATGCGCATCGTCGACGCCGGACTCGCATTCCCCGGGCTGGTGTTGGCGATGGCCATGGCGTGGATTCTAGGCCCTTCGCTGTTCCATGCGATTCTGGCGCTTGGGGTGGTGACCATCCCGCAATTTGCCCGCATTACGCGCGGCCAGGTTCTGGAAGTAAAAAGCCACGAATATGTAGAAGCCTCACGGTGTCTGGGCGCGTCACCCTGGCGGATCATGTTTCGGCACATCCTAATTAACGCCGCAACCCCCATAATTGTGGTGGCGACGCTCAATATCGGAAGCGCCCTCTTGGCTGTGGCCAGCTTGTCATTCCTAGGATTGGGGCCGCCGCCGCCCACGCCGAATTGGGGTGAGATGCTGCAGAGTGGGGCGGAGTACTTAAGCTTGGCTCCCTGGATGTCTTTATTCCCGGGCGCCGTCATCTTCCTGGCGGTCTTGGGTTTCAATACATTTGGCGACGGGATTCGCGATGTATTTGACCCCAATCATTAGTCGTGGCAACGTAGAGAAGACGTCACACAGCATGTTTTAGAGAGGAAGCGAATTATGCCGGATCCAACCCAATCTCAGAATGCCAATGCATATCCTTATCCTTCGCGACGCACGGTCGTATACAGCCGGCACGGCATGGTCGCCACCAGCGAACCGCATGCTGCCGCCGCAGGGCTTCGCGTCATGCAAGAGGGCGGGAATGCCATTGATGCCGCCATTGCGGCAGCGGCCAGCCTTACGGTGGTGGAGCCCACGTCAAACGGGCTCGGAGGGGACGCCTTTGCCCTCGTATGGTCTCGGGGACAGCTGTTTGGGTTAAACTCCAGCGGGCCAGCTCCGCAGGGGCTCACGCGGGAATGGGTGACGAAACAAGGGTTCGATGCCATGCCTACCCACGGGTGGGCTCCCGTAACCGTTCCTGGCGTGCCGGCTGCGTGGGCGACACTATCTGAGCGGTTCGGGCGGGTCCCCCTGGCGGCCAGCGTGGGGCCAGCCGTAGAACTGGCACGTGAAGGATATCCCGTGTCGCCCACCGTCTCGCACTACTGGGGCCTCGCGCATGGACGATTTTCGGAACTTTTGAAGGGCCCCGAATATGCGGAATGGTTTCGGGTTTTTGCCCCGGGAGGGCGCACGCCGGCGCCAGGCGAAATCTGGCGATCGGCCGATCATGCGCGGACCATCGAGGAAATTGGACGTACCCAGGCCGAGTCCTACTATCGGGGAGCGCTGGCAGAGAAAATCGCGGGGTTTTCGCGTGAAACCGGTGGCGTCATGACGAAGGATGACCTGGCGCGTTACCAGCCGGAATGGGTGACCCCCTTGTCTGTCGCCTTTCAAGGTTATGACGTGTGGGAACTCCCCCCCAACGGGCAGGGCCTGGTGGCTTTGATGGCGCTGAAGATGTTGAGCAAATTGCCGAGCCAGAGTGAAGAGGAGCGGATTCACTATCAGATCGAGGCCTTGAAGCTCGCGTTCGCGGATGCGTCGGCCTATTTGACGGATCCGCGGGCCATGCCTTGGTCGGCCGAGACGTTCCTGTCGGAATCCTACATGGACGCCAGGCGAGCACTGATTGGCGAGCGGGCGAAGCTGCGGGACGCAGGCGCTCCGGTGCCCGGCGGCACGGTTTATTTAGCCACGGCAGATGCGGAAGGCAATATGGTGTCCTACATCCAAAGCAACTACGCAGGATTTGGGTCGGGGTTGGTGGTGCCGGGGACCGGGATCGCGCTGCAGAACCGCGGCAATCTCTTTTCCCTTAAGGAAGGACACCCGAACAGCCTGGAACCCGGCAAGCGGCCCTTTCACACGATTATCCCCGGATTTCTCACGCACCGGGGGACGCCGGTTGGGCCGTTTGGCGTGATGGGTGGATTCATGCAGCCGCAAGGCCATGTGCAAGTGATGAGCAATGTGCTGGAGCGTGGAATGAATCCACAGGCGGCTCTGGATGCGCCAAGATTCTATTGGGCCGAAGGCAATCGGGTGGTGGTGGAACAGTTCATGCCGGAGCACGTCGTGGAGGGACTTCGCCGCCGAGGACACGAAGTCGAAGTGACGCAGGAAAGGGGCATGTTCGGACGCGGTGAAATCATTTGGCGCGCTCCCAATGGGGTGCTGATGGGGGGCACGGAGCCCCGGGCCGACGGAACCGTGGCCACCTGGTAGCCATAGATTGACAGAGACGCGCCCTCGCGCCCGCGGGGGCGCGTCCTTATTGTCCGACGGCGCGGCCGCGTCCCTTCCACTGCCCAAGCCGCAAGTCAGGGTACGATGAAGTATCTTGTCCAGTCATGGCTCCAGACAGGACTTTTCTTCGCTGAACGCGTAGAATGTCGACGAAGGATTGGTGAGGGAAGAAGCTTATGATGACCTGTGGACAATGCGGGTTCGAGATGGGCCCAAACGACAAGTTCTGCATGCAGTGCGGCCATCCGGCGGCACTGCCTCTTTCCCGCTGGACGAACATTCTCTCCCATCGTCCCTGGGTGATGGCGGGATCGGTGCTGGCGGGCGGACTCCTTTTAGGGAGCGGAATCCTTATTGGGACGCACTTGAATGGCCGTCCCGTGCCATCCGGAGCTCCGGTGCATCATCCCCATGGCGGCGGGATGGCTCTGCACCAGGCAAAAAGCACGCACTCTGCGTCCACAGGAGCGCCCTCGCAGGCATCCATCATTGCCTCCACCATGCCGAGCGTCGTGGAGGTCATGGTCACCACGCCGAGCGGGGAAGATTTGGGTTCCGGGTTCGTCTTCGATACCCAAGGGGATATCTTGACCAACGACCACGTAGTGAGCGGAGCGTCCAGCGTCTCCATCAAAACGGAGCAAGGGAACACCTACGCCGCCACCATCATTGGCGCGGATCCGGCCAGGGACGTGGCGGTCATTCGGGTGCCGGGACTAACCTTGAAGCCCTTGCCAGTGGATGCCCGTTATTCCGGGTCGCTCGGTGACAACGTGTTGGCGTTCGGCAGTCCCTTGGGGTTGGCCAATACGGTCACGACAGGCATCATCAGCGGCCTTCACCGCAACTTTGCGATTAGCGGCGTCAACTACCAGAACATGTTTCAAATTTCCGCGCCCATTGCTCCGGGAAACAGCGGGGGACCCTTGGTCCTCGCTGCCACGGGAGCGGTCATTGGGATGGATACGGCAGGGGTAACGTCCTCATCCGGGAACATTGGCTTTGCCATTCCCATGAGCCGCGCATTTCCCATGGCACGCTCCTGGGCAGCCAATCCGCAATCCCATCCCAACACCTTGTTGCCGTCAGCAAGCCCTAGCCCATCTCCGTCACCTTCGCCCAGCGGGCCGTCGTATCCCTCACCGTCACCCAGCCCCTCGCCCTCTCCATCGGGCATTCCATCGCAAGCGCCGTCCTTTTAGGGGAAAATGCGTGCGACTTACGGATTCTGGTCCTCCACCACCATGGCCAACGCTCCGAATCCTTGAAGCAGCCGACTGATCGACTGTGCCTCGCGAAATTGCTCAAACGGGCCGACGCGCGCGGGCGGGCGCTCCAACAAGGCTTCCAGTTGGCTGGTCTCGCCAAGCCCTTGGTCGTGCAGCGCCGTTGCCGCAGCCGACGCTGGGCTCGCGTTCATGGGAGCAGGCGGATCCACCCAACCTGTGATATCAATATATATCACGCGTCATCCTCCTCCACCCTTTAGGCTAGTGTCGCCCCAACGCGGGGAGTTCATGCCTCGTCCCTGCGCAGGACGGGAACATAAAACGCCATCGATTGGTGGACGCTACCCTTATCACGGGGGGAGCATACCCCTTGGGGGGATATGCTCGTCAAGCGATCATTCCTCTGTGATGTGGGTTGGTGGGTTGGTTGCGTAAACCTTTGCTATTCAACGTATTCAGTGGCTAGGAGGGCATCCGCCTTAAAACGCGCAGGATAGAGGCACTGGATCGGAATTTTGATATTCGGGTTGGCATTGAATAAAGTAGGTCTATTTGGCCCGCCGTTTTTGGGTCGTTTGGGCCATCTTCATCGTGGACGTTAGACCTTACTATTACATTGTTAAGCCGAATCTGTCGACGGGATCCCTCGTCGGCGGGATGTTGGCGAAATAATACCACATGGGGTACAGTGAGAATTAGGAGGGAAGATTATGGGAGATTCATTGAATCTGATGCTGCTCTCCGGCGATTACGCCAAGATCCACGCGGCCGCCATGGTGGCGCTGGTGGCGAGTAGCCTGGGTCAGCCCGTCAACGTCTTTGTCTCGATGGAGGCCCTTCCCGCATTCCATCAGGACCTTGGCGAACGGGAGGCGATTGGCAAAGGGCCGATTGGGCAAATTATCGCCGAGACCGCCTCGCCGGACTATGTCGGGCTCTTTAGCGAGGCGAAGGACATGGGCGACGTGCATCTGTACGCGTGCAGCTTGGTGGCCGACCTCAAGCATTGGGAACTGGCTCATCTCGTGCCTATTTTCGATGACATGATGGGCATCGCCGGATTTTTGGGCAAGGTGAGCGGCGGTACATCATTAACGTTCTAAGGAGGATGTCAACATGGCCGATGCAAAAGTTATTGATGCACGCGGATCGTTTTGCCCTGGGCCTTTGATGGAATTGATCAAGGGCATTCGGCAAGAGCCTGTAGGCACCGTGTTGGAAGTGTGGTCGTCCGATCGAGGTTCCGCCAAGGATATTCCCGAATGGGTGGCGCGTGCCGGCCATGAGGTGGTTGGCAACGTTGAGGAAGACGGCATTTTCAAAGTACAGGTCAAAAAGGTGAAGTAAAGAAGATAATGGCCGCGGGACAGACTCGCGGCTACATGATATTAAGGAGGAGCGCCGATGACGCGTGTGGTGTTGTTGGGTGGTGGTGTTGGGGGCAGCATGGTGTCCAACCAGTTGGCCCGCCAACTGAAGTCTGAGATTTTGCGGGGCGAGGTTGAAATTACTGTCATCAACGAGAGTGACGTTCATGTTTACCAGCCCTATTTCCTCTATATGGCGTTTGACCAAGCAGTGCCGGCGGATGCCCAGCGACCGGAGCGCAGCGTGTTGAATCACCTCATCAAGCTGGTGGTGGGCCACGCGGAGCGCGTGGACCGTGACGCCAATGCCGTGGTGATGGGGGACGGCACCAAAATCCCCTATGACTACTTGGTCATTGCCACCGGCAGCCGTCCAGCCCCGGAGACTATTCCAGGATTGGTGGAAGGCGGACACATCTTCTACACCCAAGAGGGAGCGTTGAAGCTGCGTGACGCGCTGGCGGAGTTTAAGGGAGGCCGCATCGTCGTCACCGTGGGCGTCCCCCACAAGTGCCCGGTCGCGCCGGTGGAATTCACGCTCATGGTCCGTGATTGGCTCAACAACCGAGGCATGCAATCCTCTGAAGTGTTCTACACCTACCCCATCGGGCGCTTGCACTCGCTGGAGCCGGTGGCCAACTGGGCCTCAGGCGTCTTTCAAGAGCGCAATATCAACTCCCAGGTGTTTTTCAACACAGAATCGGTCGATCCGGAGAAGAAGACCATCACCAGCCTCGAAGGCGACACGGTCTCGTATGACTTGTTGGTTGCCATTCCGCCGCATATGGGTCAAGACGTGATTAAGCGTTCGGGACTGGGCGATGCCGGCAACTGGATTCCCACCGACCGCTACAGCCTGCAAATGGAGGGCGCGGACAACATTTACGTCTTGGGCGACGCGACGAACCTGCCCATCAGCAAGGCGGGGTCGACCGCACACTTCGAAGCCGATGTGGTGTCCTCGAATCTGGTGAACCGCATTCGCGGCGGCCGCGGGTCCGTCCGTTACGACGGCAAGGTCTTCTGTTTCATTGAGGCGGGCAATGACGAAGCCACTTACATTAAATTTGACTACCAGCACCCCCCCAAGCCGCAGGCACCGACGGAAATGATTCACCTGTACAAGCTGGCGTTCAACAAGATGTACTGGCTCTCGGCAGCCGGCATTTTGTAGCCGACACCAGTGAACAAGGAGGGTTGGCGATGGGAATGGTAGAGGTTGACGAGAGCACCTTGCGGGAATTGACATCTCTTCTCGGCGCTCTGAAGGATAGTGCGACGGCGGGCTTGGCTGAGCGCATCAGCAACCTCATGGTCTCCTTGGGTGCCGTAGCGGCGGAAGTCGAGGCGGGTCCCGCAAGCGCCATCGTGGAAACGGCAATGGATAATGCGGAGGGCTTGACCACCGCGATGCAGCAACTGGGGGACTGGCAGCGCAACGGGACCTGGAAGTCCCTCACCGAGACGGTATCCTTGGTGGCCGCACTCCGCGACAGCGCCACCCCGCACCTGGCCGAGCGGTTGTCCAGCATGGCCATTGGCCTGGGCCAAATCGCCGGGGAAGCTGGTCCTGGCGTCGCGGAGACGGTGAGTGCCATGGAAGACCACGGGGCCGACCTGGCCCGAATGCTCCGTCAAGTGGGTGCGTGGCAACAGGATGGCACGTGGGATGCGCTGGTGCAATTGGTCACGTTGGTCAAAGGCATGAATGACTCATTGACCCCCCATCTCGTCGAGCGTGTGGTGTCCTTTGCTGCGGATGCGGTCATTGACCTGCGCGCAGCCCTGGACTCGGGACTCCTTGACTTGGGAATCCGGGCGATGCAGGCGCTCGCCGCGGCGACAGATGCTGCCCGCACCGACGCGTCGCGCGTGACGGTGACGGGGCTCATGCGGAGTTTGAAGGACCCGGAAATCCAATACGGCGTGAAGTTGATGATGGGGCTCCTGCGCCGTTTGCCGCAAATCGTGGACGAAGCCCAATAGCGCAATTGTCTAAAAAACACACCGGCCGCCTGAACATCCGCGGCCGGTGTGTTCACTGTTGGACTCTAGACGGGCATGTGGGATTCCTTAGGACGGGCCAGACCCCACACGATGTATCCGCCGCTTAGGTTAAAGACGGCGGACCGGCCCGCCTGCCGCAGAATCCGAGCGGCAAGATAGCTGCGGTGCCCGCTGCGACAATAAACCACGACGGGACCATCGTGGGGCACTTCATCGATTTGCGCCCGCAGGTCATTCAGCGGGATGTTTTTGGCTCCCGGAATAATGCCGCTCTCGAGGGTCTCGTGAACGTCGCGCACGTCCAATAGAAAGGGCGACTCCGGGCGGGTAAGCCATTCGGCCAACTGGTCGGCGGATACGTTCTCGACCAAGCCCTGGTGATGGTTGGCTGCCGCCATCCCGGCAATAATCACAGGATCCTTGGCCGCGCCTACGGGGGGAGCGTACGCCAAATCCAAATCGGCCAGGTCATCGACTGTCATGCGCGCGTGAATGGCCGTCGCAATCACGTCAATGCGCTTGTCGACGCCTTCCTCCCCAGCAGCCTGCGCGCCCAAGATGCGACCGGTGGCGGGATCGTACAAAAGTTTGATCAACACATCCCGAGCACCCGGATAGTATCCGGCGTGGTGGCCGCGGATGGTGTGCAGCAACCGATAGGGGATGTGTTCTCGCTGAGCGATCTTTTCGGTGAGGCCTGTGACCCCGACAATATAGGGAGCCAATCGGACGATGCCAGTGCCTAGAGCACCCTTCAGAGTCGCGTAGCCTCCGGCCGCATTGGTGCCAGCGACGCGCCCTTCCTTATTGGCAACGCCAGCGAGTGGCCACCAGCGTGGGCTTTGAGTGACCAGGTCCCATTTTTCCACGGCGTCTCCAGCCGCGAACACATCAGGATGCGATGTTTGCATGCGGTCGTTGACTTGAATGGCGCCTGTGGATCCTAAGACCAACCCCATTGAGCGGGCCAGATGGAGCGAGGGGCGCACACCGAGGCCCATGACAACGATGTCGGTGGTCACGGCGGGACCGGATGACAAGTCAACGATGGGACGACCCACAGCGCCTCTGATACCCAATAGGGTATTGGACAACGCGAGATGGATACCCAGTTCGGGCATGCGGCTCTCCAAGAATCCTGCGATGTCACTGTCAACAGGTGGAAGCACATGGGGAGCCTGGTCCACCAGAGTGACCTCCAGGCCGCGGTGACGAAGCACTTCCGCCATCTCGAGACCAATGAACCCAGCACCAATCACGGCCGCATGGCGCACGGGATGCTCCTCGAGATATTCCCTCAGACGCAACGCGTCGGGGACCGTGCGCAGCAAAAACACATCGGGCCGCTCCACACCGGGCAAATTGGGTATGATGGGAGCTGAGCCCGGTGCCAGCACCAAGCGGTCAAAGGCGGTATGGCCTTCCATGCCGGCTTTGACAAAGCGAAGATGCTTGCCTACCAGGTCAACATCCGTGACTTCGGTATTGACATGCACCCGGATGCGGAAACGGTCCCACAGGCTTTCCGGGGTTTCCAGCAAAAGCTCGTCGGATGTGGCAATCTGGCCGCCGACGTAGTAGGGCAAGCCGCAATTGGCATACGAAACATAGGGCCCTTTTTCGAAGATGGTGATGTCTGCTTCCTCGTTGAGCCGTCTCGCCCGGGTGGCGGCGCTGGCGCCGCCGGCGACGCCTCCAATGATGGCAATGTGCATAGTCCCTATCCCCCCAAAAAGTTCATAAAGCCAATATACACCGGGGGGTATTTTAGTTATTAGGACCAAATGGCCCAATGTTAGGGGACCTGGTGGTCCCATTCATGATCCAGGGGCGCGGGGGCGATTCATATCTTGCTGGAGCAAGCGGGCGTTCGCTATACTGATATGCACTTGCGGCTTCTTTTTGGGAAGTTACTGCAACAACGTGCCTTTGGTATCGATATTACGTCATGAGGAGACAGCATGGAGCATACAGCAAATTCTCGCAAGTGGTGGATTTTGGCGGTGGTCACTCTGGTGGCCTTCATGACCAATTTAGATGGAACCATTGTGGTCGTCGGACTGCCTCGAATGGTGGCTGGCCTTCATATTACGGTCACTACCGGTCTGTGGACGCTGACCTCCTACATTATTACCAGTACCGTATTTCTGCTGCCGGCCGGACGCTGGTCCGATCTGGTGGGCCGCAAGAAAATTTTTATGAGCGGATTGGTCATCTTTACCGCGGCGACGTTTTTATGCGGCATGGCCCCTTCCGGCACATGGCTCTTGGCGTTTAGACTGGTGCAAGGCACGGGGGCGGCGCTGGCGCTGGCCACCGCAACACCCATCATTGTCAGCGCCTTCCCGCCGGTGCAGTTGGGACGGGCTCTTGGCATCAATTCGACCTCATGGGTGATGGGCTCCATTGTTGGACCCGTGGTGGGAGGCTTTTTGGTGGGCAGCGTGGGATGGCGCTGGATCTTTTTTGTAGCAATTCCATTCGCCTTCGTCGGCCTTATTGGATCATGGATTGTCCTTGAGGATGCTCCCCGCAAAAGTGAGGCCAAAACCGACTGGGCGGGCGCGGTCACTTTTGGCCTTGGGCTGGTCGGCCTTCTGCTCATGATGTCGTTTGGCCAGGAATGGGGTTGGCTCTCCGATCGCACTCTTGGGCTCGCCGCGGTTACGTTGGCCTTGATGGCAACGTTTGTGGCAGCGGAAAAGCGCCAGCGGCAGCCCATGTTTGACCTAGGCCTATTGCGGCACCGCCACTACCTGTCGGGTCTTGGAGTCACCGTCAGTTACTCCATTGGGTATTTTGCGACGACTTTTCTCCTGACAATTTATCTTCAGGGCGCCGTGCACTTGAGTCCCCAGAATGCGGGGTTGATGTTGGTGCCGCTTTCGGCGCCGCAACTCATCATGGGCCCCTTGGGAGGATCGTTGGCCGACCGTTTTGGACCGGCGCGCCCCGTCTTGATTGGCATTATCGGCATGGCGGTGGGCAGTTTCTGGCTCGGCCATCTATCCGCCCACTTTGCAGCCTGGCCCGTCATTATGCCGCTGCTCTTGATTTCCGCCTCCAACGGCATTGCTTGGCCGTCCTTGACCAAGGCGGTCATGTCCTCTGCGCCCCCGCATCGGACCGGTTCGGCATCCGGGATGTTCTTTACATTTCGCAACGTGGGGATGGCCTTATCCCTGACCGTGGCGCTGGTTGTCGCGGAAGCGAGCTTGCCGCCTGCCGTCGCCTCCCAAATTTATCTGGGGACGTCAAATCTGTTGAACCAAGCGGCCAAGGGCGCATTAATCCACGCCACCAATATGGGGTTCTGGGTATTTGTGGGCTTCTATCTCCTAGCGTTGCTATCGTCTCTTCCGCTCCTCGCGCCCCACAAGCAGGTGTTGGAACCTGGGCATCAAGAGGCGCTTTAGGCTAAAAATCGCTAAGATAGAGGCATCAGGGGGGATGGACTGTTGTATTTTGACGAGTTTCGGGTCGGTCAGGTCTTCCACTTGGAGCCGATAACCGTGACACTGGAAGAGATTCTGGCGTTTGCCCGCCAATATGATCCCCAGCGCATTCATGTGGATGCGGACTTTGCCAGCCAAGGGCCATTCGGCGGCCTTATCGCGTCCGGCTATCATACGCTCAGCATGGTCTGGTCTCGGTGGATTGCGAAGGATGTGCTGGGCGATGCCTCCATGGGAGGGCCAGGATTGGATCGGGTCCAATGGCTTTATCCCGTGCGGCCTGGTGACACCCTTTACACGACCGTCACGATTTCGCAGGCGCGTCTGTCGAAAAGCCAGCCGCGCGGCATTATCGGGATGCACTTTGAAGTGGTGAATCAAGAAGGGGCACGAGTCATGTCAACCGACGGCGCAGCCCTTATTCAACTGCGTCCCGAAGGTTGATGCGGTGGTTGGCGGGGCGGTGAAATCCGCTTCCCGGCCATTTGGAAGCGCTTGGTAGCGCCTTGGGGAGGGCGTGTGGTACAATGTGCACAGTTTTGTGCACGGAGGTGTCCTATGCGCAAGTTTGCCTTCATCATTCACCCACTGCGCTTCGATGATTTTGCCCGCAAGTATCCTATTACCCAGCACCTTCCACCCAAGTTGGTGGAATGGGCCTTTAAGCAAGTGGGGCCCGTCATGGCGGGGCATGTGACGGGTGTCCAGTCCAAGACAGGAGAAGAGTTGGAGGGGTGGCTGTTGGGCTTGCCCCTAACCCCAGAGATCCTGCTGAACGCCCCCTATGACTGGGTGTTGAAGAAGCTCATGGCGGCGACCCAACTGGCTGAGAAATTAGGGGCCGAGATCGTGGGTCTGGGAGCCTTTACGAAAATTGCTGGCGACCGTGGGATTACGCTCTCGCAACGGGTCGGCATTCCGGTCACAACAGGAAACTCGTATACGACAGCCACCGCTGTGGCAGGAGCTCTTCAGGCAACTGATCGGATGCAGATGGATGTGCGCCGCATTACGGCCACGGTCATTGGGGCTACGGGTTCGATTGGGCGAGCGGCGACTTGGCTGTTGGCGGAAAAGGTGCGGCATTTGACGCTGGTCTCGCGCACCCCAAGCGAACTGGAGGAGCTCGCGAACGAGCTTCGCGGAGAACATCCCGGACTGGAGGTCAACTGGACCACAGACATTCCCGCGGCCGTACGGCCCGCTGACTTGGTTGTGGCCGTGTCGTCGGCGACAGGCGTCATTGTGGAACCGGAGGATCTGAAGCCCGGAGCCGTGGTCACCGATGTGGCCCGCCCCCGCAATCTGTCGCGGGTTGTGATGGAACGGCGCAATGATGTTTTGGTGCTGGACGGCGGAGTGATTCAGGTGCCGGGGGCCCAGGCCGACATGGGTTTTGATTTTGGCTTTCCGCCCAAGATGGTGGAGGCGTGCATGGCGGAAACGATGATCTTGGCCTTGGAAGGACGTTTGGAGTGCTTTACGCTGGGGCCTACCATCCAAGTGGACCGAGTGCGGGAGATTCGCGAGTTGGCTGACAAGCATGGGTTTTCAATGGCCGGCTTTCGCCGCTTTGAACGGGCCATCGACGATCGGGAGATCGAACGCATTCTCAAAGCAGCACAAAGCGCATCAGCTTAGGATAGCTGATGCGCTTTTCCCTACTTTATCCGGCGTAGAACCAACCAGTGTCCCACATGTCCAAAGGTTTAGCCGCGTCATCGCGTACGCCGGCCTCGATGACCTCTGCGACAAAGACGCTGTGGTCGCCTCGCTTGACGGCATCGGTCACGCGACATTCCACCCAAGCTGGCAATTCGGTCAACAGCGGCGACCCCGTGGCCGGCCCAGGCTCGAAGGCGTGGCCATTCAAGCTCTGGCCATCCTGCTGGCTGGGACGAAAGAAATCTTGGGCCACACCCTTCTGGTCGGCGCTCAACACATTAATTGCGAATTGTCCGGTCGACTCGATGAGCGCATGGAGATGACTATCTGCCTTGACCCCTGCCATCACCAACGGCGGCTGAAAGGAAGCTTGCGAGACCCAGTTGATGGTGCCCGCGGCCACGTCATCGCCGTGGCCAGCTGTTCCGATGTACAGCCCATAGGTGAAAAGACGCAATGCTTGTTTTTTAATGGCTGCATCCATGAGTGTTTCCTCCTTCTGGTTTTTCCAAATATTCCTAAACGAAGCCTACCGTATGCCGGCCCGCACGGCAAGTCCACCCGATTTTCCCGACCAAGACCAACATCGCATCGGTGCATGGTGGGTGAAATTACCTGTGTGCGCGATCGTTTGCCGGTACAAGTTATTTGCGGAAAGGAGGGAGATGGATGGCGACCAAGACAGGTTTTACAGCACACGAAACCATCAATGTGCACGAGGTGCTGCATTGTCGCGCGGTGGGAGTAGCCAAGATGCAACTGATGGACTCATTCGCGCAGGACGCTGAGCTCAATCGGTTCCTGCAGCAAGAGATCAATGCATCGCGACAGGAGCTCCAGCAATTGGAGAGCTGGGCGCAGAAGATCACCCCCTAAGGAGGAGGTTCCATCATGGGAGTTTTGCAAGATGTAGCATCGGGCACGACCGGCACCAACACCCCGATGTCTGACGCAATGGTCGCCTCGGACCTTTTGGCGATGGCGAAGGCGGACGCGGCGCTCTTGACCACCGCTTGCCTGGAAAGCACCAGCCCCGAGCTCCGCAACTTTTTTGAAGGGGCGCTGACGCGTTGTCTGAAAGCGCAGGGCCAACTAGCCAAGATGGCCGAGCACAAGGGATGGTATCATGCGGATTTGGAACCTACGGAGCAGTTGAAGGAAGACCTGAAGTTCGTGCAGGCCGTGCACTAGCGAAGAGACGGCCAACCCTCGGAAAGAGCCCGCGCGAGGTGGCGCCGGCTCTTTTTCATGGAGGGAACCGTCCGCGCCAGGTAGTTCGGATTGATGATACGATGGGAATGGTGCGGGTTGGATGGGCAGGTCGGGCACCGCTTTTCGCAATTCACTCCGAAAGGGATGACAAAAGTGCGGTCCATGGTGTGGCAGCCCAATGTTCTCCGGGATTTTCGTCCTTCTCCGGGCCTGGAGCGATTGACTCCAGATCTAGCGCAGGCGGTGCGATCCTATCATGAAACTTGGCCCGACTATGGTGTGACGCCGCTCTGGGAGTTGGCGGGCTTGGCTGAGCGCTGGGGCCTTTCCCAGGTCGCCGTCAAAGACGAGTCCTTCCGGTGGGGCCTGCGGGCTTTCAAGGGGCTTGGAGCGACCTATGCGATAGGGCGCTATTTGGCTCGGCGGCGCGGTCATCCCACAACCTTCGATTTCCCCTCGTTGAAAACACTCGTTGCGGCACCGCCCCTCACGTTTGTGACTGCGACTGATGGGAATCATGGCGTGGGCGTGGCTTGGGCGGCTCGCCGGCTGGGACATTCCGCCCGCATCCTGATGCCCGAGGGGACGGCCCTGGCCCGGATCGGAGCGGTGCAGGCCGTGGGCGGTCAAGTGGACGTCACGGGCACTGACTATGACGGCACGGTGGCGCAGGCGGCCGCGGAGGCGCGTCATCATGGCTGGATCTTGATGCAGGATACGTCGTGGCCTGGCTACGACGAGATCCCGGGCTGGATCATGCAGGGATATCTGACACTGATTGATGAGGCCATCAAGCTTCAGGGCGCTCGGCCGACGCACGTCTTTCTGCAAGCGGGCGTCGGCTCCTTTGCCGCCGCCGTCACAGGCTATCTGGCCCAATGCGGGGGGGCGGAGCCGCCTGCTGTGGTCATCGTAGAGCCAACCAGCGCCACCACCTTTCTCAAATCCGCCGCCCGAGCCGACGATCGACTCTACCCAGCGGATGGACCGCTCGACACCATTATGGCGGGGTTGGCATGCGGCGTGGCCAATCCTGCGGCGTGGGACATTCTGAAGCATTGGGCGTCGGGGTTTATTGCCTCTGACGATGTGGTGGCTGCCCGCGGCATGCGGATCTATGCGGCAGGATTGGATGGCGATTGCCGCATCACGGCAGGCGAGTCGGGGGCGGTGACCTTGGGGGTGTTGTCGCTTCTGATGGAAGACCCCGATTATGGCGCGATTCGGGAGGCGCTCGGCCTTCACGCCGACTCCCGCGTGCTGTTGATCAATACCGAAGGGATGACCGACCCGGCAATGTATCGCCGCATTCTCTGGGACGGATATTTGCCCTATTGCTCCGCATCAAGTAGGGATCTCGGGTAACTTTTCGGAAAAAGTTTACGTTAATGCCAATTAGAGGATCTCATTCGACAGCACAGATGTTTACAATACAATGAATAGGACTCGTGACAGGGAGGGATGACCATGGGAGAGAAACAGGTGAAGCACTCCTTAAGCTGTCCCGGATGCGGGGAAACGGTGTTGGCCGAGGATAAGTTTTGCTTTCATTGCGGCCGGCGGCTGAAGAGCGCGGTCCCGCCGCATCCGAGCGAGCCCAAGGTTTCGCGCCGTCATTTTCCACAATGGCCATTGGCCGTCGCGGGAGCTATGGCGGTGGTCTTGGCCGTGTATGTCATTCACCGCGAAAATAGCGGGACGTCAGCCACGGTGCGGGCCACGCAAACCCCGAAAATCCACGCCAAGCATCAACGGACCAATCTTAAGCCTGTGGTGTCAACCACGACCACGTACCCGCCCAATCTTCCGTCCTCCGCGCACTGGACGCCGGAAGTGGAAACCTACCAAAACGTCCAATTAAGCCTTCGAGTGCCTACCAGCATGGCGGTCAATCTTGGGTCCTCCGCGACCCGCTGGGTGTGGGGCAAACCTAACACGCCATACCGTGTGGTCATGCAAGTGGTATCCCAAAAGCCAAGCCAGGCGTCTCAAAGTCTGGGACCCCAAACGTTCGGCACGAGCATCACCAACAGCGGGGGCACGGCGACCCAGAGCCTCTATATCAGCTGGGCCAACCATCAATGGGTGGAAGTCCAAATGGTGGTCCCATCGAGCAACAGCAACTGGCTCGGCGCCATCGCCGAGAGTGTCCGGGTCAGCTAATTTCCCGAGGTGGCTTTGCCTCCGCCTTTTTGCGACCCGGTGCTGGAGGATCCTTGGCTTTGGCTGCTGGATTGAGAGGCAGGTTCCACGGACAGTTTTCCTGTAGGCTCGAGTCGGGCCTTTTTAACATCCGAGAGCTTGTAGATTTTGTTTTGCCGCAGTTCCATGAATAAGTCCGGTTTCGAGAAGCGCTCGTTCTTGAGCGCTTTTTCGTCGATTTTGCCGTTGGTGATGACGACGGTGGCCTTTCCTTGCGTGAGCTTCTCCAGCCATCGGAACCGCAGGTTGAGCCAGGTTAAGAGCCATTGCAAGAGTCCCAGCATAATGGTGGCGGCTACCGCATGGACCAGCGGTTCATGCGTGCTCATGCCGATGGCGACCGATTCGCCAATCATGATAGCCACCGCAAAGTCAAACGGTCCCATCTTTCCAAGGGTGCGCTTCCCCATTAAGCGGAACACACCCAGTGCGATCCCCCATAAAAGCGCTGTCCGGGCGACCAAAGTCAAGATATCCTTCACCGCGGCACCTCCTCTCTTCACTTTTTCTTAGCATGGGTGATTAAACGGCAACTATGCGCATTGCGGGCTTGCCATTCGTGTCCAGAAGATGCATTTGCTAGAATGACAAGAAGAGCGAATGAGGAGGTCCCCATGACCAAAGACGATGTCCTGAAAAAGGCCCGCGAACTCCATGTGCAAGTTGTCCGGCTCCAATTCACCGATATTTTAGGGATTGTCAAAAACGTTGACATTCCAGTGAAGTCATTGCCCATGGCTTTGGACGGCCACATGATGTTTGACGGATCCTCCATTGAAGGCTTTGTCCGCATTGAGGAATCCGACATGTACCTTGATCCCGATCCGGAAACATTTGCGGTCTTTCCCGGCACGGAAAGCCAAGGCGTGACCGCCCGCCTCTTGTGCGACATCAAGAATCCGGATGGCACAGCTTTTGCCGGTTGCCCGCGCAGCGCCTTGAAGCGCGTGTTGAAAGAAGCGCAGGACATGGGCTATCAAATCATGGTAGGGCCGGAACCGGAGTTTTTCTTGTTCGACCGCTCCCACGACGGACATCCGACCGTAAAGACCACGGACGAGGCAGGATACTTTGACTTGTCCCCCAGTGACTTGGGGGAAGAGGCACGGCGGGATATTGTGCTGGCCATGGAAGCAATGGGCGTGGAAATTGAGGCCACGCATCATGAGGTCTCGCCGGGCCAGCACGAGATTGACTTTCCCTATACCGATGCGCTGCGATGCGCGGACACGATTGTCACATTCCGGGTGGTGGCCCGTACGGTGGCCCGCCGGCATGGCTTTCACGCCACCTTCATGCCGAAGCCAATCGCCGGCGTAAATGGATCCGGGCTGCATCTGCATCAGTCGTTAATGGAAGCCAACGGCAACGCATTCTGGGATCCCAAGCAGCCGAACGGTCTGAGCCGGGTGGCGCTCCGCTACATCTCTGGCTTGATGGCGCATGCCCGGGCGTTCACGGCGGTCACCAACCCATTGATCAACAGCTACAAGCGGTTGGTGCCCGGCTACGAAGCGCCGGTTTACATTGCCTGGTCCACTGCCAATCGCAGCCCCATGATTCGGGTGCCCAAATCCCGGGGGGAGGCGACCCGCATCGAGCTGCGCTCGCCCGACCCATCCTGCAACCCTTATCTGGCCTTGGCTGTAACCATTAAGGCGGGGTTGGACGGATTGAAGCATCGGTACGAGATGTCCGCCCCGATTACGCGCAATCTCTATCGCATGAATGAGGCAGAGCGGCGCGAACTCGGCATTGAACGTCTGCCGGAGAGCCTCGAAGAGGCCTTAAACGCGCTGGAAGAGGACAGCGTCGTGTGGGATGCCCTGGGGGACCACATTGCCCAGCGGTTTATTGAGGCCAAGCGGTTGGAGTGGGATGTCTACCGCCACGAAGTGCACCAATGGGAATTGGACCAATACCTCACTATGTACTAACGCATGGAAATGGTCCAAATGGTGTCGAGGGCGCCAGACGGACCTTGTCCACCCACCCAAGCGGCGCCGCCAGACGGCGTTGGCACAAGGGCCCCGTACCCGGCGGGCGACGGTAGGTCTGGAGCCTGACGCCAAGTGCGGCTGGCGCTCTGGTACCAGTATACGGCCCGCGTCCAGCCCGCCGCGGTTTGCCCGCCCGCAACCACCAGCGTATGGTCAATGACGATGGCTTCCGCATATTGGAGGGCGACGGGATAGGGCGGTAGCATCGTCATTTTCCGCGTCTTGAGATTGAAGGCGATAGCCTGATTGGTGACGCCGGTGGCGGTGAGCCCGCCCACTACGTAGAGCGTATGAGCGCTTGCGGCTGCGGCTGCATAGCGTACGCCAGCCGGGAGGTCGGCCCAGACTCGACTCGCGTGCCCTGGTGCATAGCTCCAAATGACATTGGAGGGCACCCCCGCGTTGTGTCCTCCCACGACGAGAATGCGCCCGCCATCTACCTGGGCTGCCAAATCGGACAGAGGCTCGGGCAGAGACCCAAGGGAGGACGCCGGAGCCATCGCCGGCACGGGCAGGGAATACACGGCAGCGCTGGACGTGTACGTGCCACCGCCGAGCAGGACAATATGGCCGTTCAGAGCCACTGCGGCCGCATCGTGCACCGGAACCGGCAGGCCTGGTGACACGACCTGGAGCGATTGCGGGAGGCCGCTCTTTGTCCAAGTGACTTTTTGAATGAGGGTGGTGCTCTGGTCCTGCACCAATCCACCCAATACCCAGAGCGCGGATGGCGTGGATACGGCCGCCAATCCCATCATGGGTTCGTGGAGCCGGACCGGCGACACCTTCCAGGGATTAAGGCCAAATACCGGTGCAGACGGGCGGTTGGCCACGCGCGGAGGACGCGGTCCGGAAGCGGAGGGGCGGAAAACTAGAGCCCAGGATGCCGCGAAAGCGATGCTGAGAATGAGAAGAAAGATCCAAAAACGGTGTGTCGTTCGACGGTGTTGGCGCGTGGGCATGGCATCCTCCGAAGGCATATATCGAACATTGTATACTAAATCCTCGGGCAAATCCTAAGATGAGTTCAGCACGTGCGGGACGTTGGGGAAGGGGCGTGGGAGCCATCTGGCGCACAATGATTCGTCGTCTCAGCGCCGACTTTTTGGCGCATGATTTGGCCGAACTGAATTGGCAAGCCGGGGTCCGCAATGCCTTGGGCATTATGCTGCCGCTGGTCGGTGGACTGCTCTTCAATGAGGTGCCGACGGCCATTGTGATGTCCGTGGGAGCTATCGTAACAGGATTCGCCGGGCTGTCTGGCACCTGGCAAAAGCGCATGCGGGTCATGCTGTGGGCGATAGTGTGGGTATCGGTCACCACGTTTGTCGGAGGACTCACAGGCCGGGTGATTTGGCTCGCCGTGATGTGTCTGGTAATCAGCGGCGGATTGGCTGGCATGTTTGTGGCAGTGGCGCCTGAACTGGCTACCATTGGCACGTTGGCGACCAATGCCATGATTGTCTTTTCAGGCTTGTCCCTTCCACCTGCGGGAGCCTGGAGCCTGGGGTTGAAGGTGTTGGCAGGCGGCACTTTGCAATTGTTGTTGATGTTGGCGGTTGTGCCCTGGCAGCCCCAGGCGGATGGCACACGAAGCCTGAGGCGGGTGGTGTGGGCCATGGCGCAGTATGCGGCGAATCCGACGCGCACGCAGGATCTCAAGGTGGCCCAAGCTTTGGTTATGGCTGAAGGCCGCATCGGAGATCCAGCCATTCAGGAGACCAAGCGGCGGAGGCTTGCGCGGTGGCTGGCGCGTTTGGATACCGCTCGGAACGACATGGTGACACTGTATAGTCTTATGGCATTCGGTGATTCGCGGCTGCCGGGGCGTGACCGGACAGAACTGGCAAAGGGCTTGACGCAGATGTTGAAGGCCTTGGGTCATGATATCTCTCGAGACCCGGATTTTCTGGCCGCCAAATCTGAACTGGAGCAGTGGGGGCGAGCTATTGGCCGTCTGCATTCCGAGGTGGAAACGGAATGGGATCGCGCGGTGGTGGCGCGCGCCGTGCATTTGGCCGACACGTTGGAACGCATGGTGGGATCGGATGATAGAGCGATGGAGAACGCCCTCGATCCGGCACTGTGGACGCTCCCCCACGTTCGGAATATGGCTGAGACAATCGCCCGCAATGTGTCATGGGATTCGTCAGCATTTCGGCACGCCGTTCGCATCATGGCGACGTTGGCCACAGCCGTGGCGGTCGCCCATCTCTTGGCGCTTCCGCGCGGGTACTGGGTTCCTCTGACCGCGCTCGTCATTTTGAAGGCCGATTTCTTTTCGACGATAGGCCGTGGTCTGGCGCGGGTGGTGGGAACGGCGCTGGGGGTCGTGCTGGCCACAGGATTGGTCATTCTGGCGGCGGGACATGCAATTTGGGGATTGGTCGCTATGGTGGCCTTTGGAATGGCGATGTATACCGTCCTGAATTTCAACTACACTCTTTTTTCGGTCATGGTCACAGGGGAAATTGTCTTGCTGCTGTCCTTCTTCGAGCGGGTGGCACCCATGGTGGCCATGGAGGACCGATTGGTCGCCACCGTTATTGGAAGCCTGCTGGCATTGGGGGCATTCGTGATCTTTCCGACTTGGCAGCGCCACAACGCCGTCACGACGCTGGCGGACTTGGTGGAAAAGGAGAGAGCCTATCTCGATGCTATCGTGAATGATGAGTCGCCCTGGATGAGGCGGCGGGAAACCCGGCTTGCCCGTACGGGGGCGGCGGCCTCCCTCGAGTCCGCATTGAGCGAACCCACGCGGGTCGGTTTGAACCGCATATCAGCGCTGCGACTTTTGCAGTCACTGCACGAATTGGCCGATGTGCTTTTGACCATGGAACTCCTGGGGCGTTGCGAAATCGGCGAAATGGCGGCGCTTGCCCGTGCCTCGAGCGTCCAACTGGAGCGCATCGAGACAGCGCTCCGGTCACATCGGCGTCAGGAGGCATTTGATCTGGCGGATTTCGCCCCGCCGTCGCTGTCCGACCTTTCCCTGCCGGTGCGTTCGGTGGCGGAGCCCTTGGTGCACACGCTGGAAGCGTTGGATCACACGGTGCGGCGGATGGGCCGACAATCACCAAAATCATCGTAGGGGGTGGCCACGGAAGGCGCCCTGCGGGGTAAGTTGATACCTTCCGTGGTATGATGTAAGAGCATCCAAGGGGGGACGTTCGTTTGTGGAATTTCCTGTTTGACTTCGATGGAACCATCCTAGACACCACCGAGCTCATCCTCAAAAGCTTTGTGCATGCCTTTCAGGAAGGCTTGGGCGAACCCATCACCCATGAGGAATTGATGGTTCATTTCGGCCGCCCTTTGGTGGAGCAGTTTCGTATCATGCGTCCGGCGTTGTCAGCAGGAGAGGTTGACCGGTTGGTCCGCATCTATCGCGAACATAACGAGGCCGAACATGACCAGTGGGTGCGTGTGGTGCCGGGGGCCGACGCGGGTCTCCGCGAACTCGCGGCTCGGGGGTTCCCGTTGGGCATTGTGACGTCGAAGCGTCTAGACATGACGGAGCACGGGCTGAAAGGCGCCGGTCTTTACGACCTCTTTCAGGTAATAGTCCACATGGATAGCACACTGAACCACAAGCCCCACCCCGAGCCGGTTGAACATGCGCTGCAGTTGATGGGCGGGACTCCAGACAAAGCGGTGTATGTCGGGGACAGCCCTTACGACATGACGTCGGGTCGATCGGCTGGGGTTCATACTGTCGGTTTGGTCTACAACACCTTTACGGAACCGGTATTGCGGGAAGCGGGGGCCGAACGCGTCGTTCACCATTGGCCCGATGTGGTGGAAGCCCTGTTGGGCTGGGCTCGCGCGTCCTCCTAACCCTTGTCCCAAGTCCGTTTATGCGGAGCGGACGTC
Organism: Bacillota bacterium; assembly: GCA_021820485.1. GTDB lineage: Bacteria > Bacillota > Sulfobacillia > Sulfobacillales > Sulfobacillaceae > Sulfobacillus_B. The sequence continues at coordinate 38,608 of JAKADO010000003.1, read as the reverse complement.
ATCAATCCAAACAATTCAGAGAGGTGAGATACATGCAGTTGGAAGGTGCAGTCATTACGTGGCTCGGACACGCCACGTTCTTGGTGGAAACCCCTGGTAAGAAAACCATCGTAATGGATCCTTGGTTGACGGAAAACCCGAAGTGCCCGGACGAATACCGCACTCTCGACAAGGCGGACATCATCCTAATTTCCCACGGCCATTTTGACCACATGGGCAGTGCGGCCGATCTGGCCAAGCGGACCGGCGCCCTGGTGGTCAGCAACTTTGAAATCGGATCCTTCTTGGCCAGCCAAGGGGTGGAAAACACCGTTGGCATGAACAAGGGCGGGACCGTCACCGTGGGCGACATCAAGATTACGATGGTGCATGCGGACCATTCATCGGGCATTTCCGCTCCGGACGGGAGCACCGTATATGGTGGCGAGGCCAGCGGCTTTGTGGTCACCTTGGAGAATGGCCTGACGCTGTACCACGCCGGGGACACCAACGTGTTCGCTGACATGAGCATCATTCACGAGCTCTATGCGCCAGATGTGGCCATGCTGCCGATTGGCGGCCACTTCACCATGAGCCCCAAGGAGGCGGCCTATGCGGTGAAGCTCTTGAAGCCGAAGATGGTGATTCCCATGCATTACGGCACATTTGATGCGCTGACCGGAACGCCGGAGGCCTTGAAGGACCTGCTAGCCGGCCAGCCGGTTGAGATTGAGGCACTCCAGCCCGGCGGGCAATGCCGGTAAAGGAGAAAGGTCCCGCCAAGAAGCGCGAACCGAGACGCTTTCCGCCATCCTTGGCGGGAAGTTGTCTCCGTTATGCGGTCATGGACGTTTTGGGATTTGGTCGTCTTATCGATCCCGAAAGCCAACAGGCCATGCGGGAGGGGACTGATCGCCATAAGGTTTTTCAACAGCAGTTGTTGGCGGACTATGCCATGGCGCGGGTGGAGGTGCCGCTCCGCGACGAGTCGTGGGGTGTCTCGGGCCGGATGGATGCCTTAATCGAGACACCGCGCGGCCCCTGGGTTGTCGAGTACAAAACCGTCTCCGAGGAGAGGTTTCGGCTGGTGGAGGAGTCCGGACCGATTTTAGGCCATTGGGCGCAACTGCAGCTCTACTTGGCGGTCGGACGGATGGTTGGGGGGAGCCTTGTGGTGGACCAGCGTCCCAGCGGTGAACGTCTCATTTTTCATGCCGAGCCTGACCCTGTCTGGGATGCTTGGATTCGCGCCCGCATCAATCAGGTGAAGGCGTTTCAGACTACCCGAAAGCTTCCCTCACGCGAAGTGAGCCGGGCTTGTCTCTCCTGCGACCGCTGGCAACGGTGCTTTGCATCGGAGGCGGATCGCCAGAATCAGGTGAGCGATCATCCATTATGGGAACCGGAACCGCCGGTGCCCGCTCGTGCCGCCTTTCAGCGTGCGGAGGAAATTGTCTCATAGGGAGTCCTAAGGAGGGGAACAGATGGCGAAAACAGTGGTAACGCACAAAGGCAAAATGCTTTTTGAGGGGAACAGCCCGTCCGGGCACCAGGTGTTTATGGATGCGTCGCCTGATGTCGGCGGCGAGAACAAGGGCGTGCGTCCGATGGAAATGGTGCTCTTGGGACTGGGAGGATGCACCGGCATTGATGTGATCTCCATCTTGAACAAAATGCGCGTCGCGTATGAGGCATTCGACATGGAGATTGAAGCCGATCGCGCCGAAGATCACCCCAAGATTTATGAGCACATTCGGATTCGGTATCGCTTTCAAGGGGATGAGGGCCAGCAGGACAAATTTGTCCGTGCTGTCACCCTGAGCCAAGAAAAGTACTGCAGTGTCTCCGCCATGCTGGCAGCGACGGCGCGCATTGATGCTTCGGTGGAAATCAATGGCACGGTGGTCACAACATTGAGTCATGGCGGCGCGCCCGCCTAGCTGTCAAGAACGTCCAGTGTGAAATCGGCCAGTCCGGGCAATGCTATCGACCAGAAGGGAGGTAGCTTTGATGGCCGATACAAACAACCCCGAGCAATCCATCCGTCAGTTGACTCGGGAAAAGTTTCAGGAAGAGGTGGCCCGGGAACTGGGAATTGACTTGAATGGCGCCACCTTACCGAACCGTGACATCCAAAAGCTTGAAAATGACTTGCACGCCAACGGCGAGGAGGCCACTGAACCCTCCTGAGTCAGAGTTTCCCGCCCAACGGAAAACTGTTCCGTTGGGCTTTTTCGTCTGCCGCGCCGCACCCTGTTCCCAGAGCCTGCATTACTTGTGGGGTCCCCCGGGGTTTCGTATAATCGGGAAAGGAAATGGGGGACCGGAGTGGACATTGGATTGATAGGCCTGCCCCGATCGGGGAAGACAACCATCTTTAACCTGCTTACGAATTCGCATGTTGAGACGAGCGCGTTCGGCGGCAAGGCGGAATCGCGCCGCGGATTGGCGCCGGTGCCCGACCACCGCCTCCTCTGGCTCCAAGAACTCTATCATCCGAAGAAGCTCACACCGGCGCAACTGCAAGTGGTGGACGTGCCTGGGCTGGCCCATGGGGAGTCTCAGGGGCCGAATCGCTTTCTTAATGATGTGCGGTTGGTGGATGCCCTGATCCATGTGGTGCGGGGATACGCCTCCGAGTTGGGGGAGGCGCCGACGCCCCTGAAAGACTTGGAAGACATGGAACTGGAAATTGGCCTCTCGGATCTGGACCTCGTGGAAAAGCGCCGCGAGCGCATTAAAAGCGGCAAAAAGATCACCAAGGAAAATCAACACGAATTGGAACTCTTGGACATGCTGTATGATGCGCTTGAATCGGGACAGCGTTTGGATCAGATGGATCTGACGGAAGAGGATCGGCGCCTTTTGAGCGGCTATCAGTTTCTGACGTTGAAGCCGATGGTTTGGCTCTTAAACTTGGACGATGAAACCTTCAAGTCGGGCGAATATCCCGATCGCGCCGCCATCGAGGCATTAGCCTCGGAAAAGCGCATTCCCCTCGTGCTGATGGCGGGCGCCATCGAACAAGAGATTCAAGACTTGGATGAGACCGACCGGATGGAGTTCATGCGCGATTTAGGCATTCGAGAGACGGGCACCGAGCGCCTCGCGCGGGCCACCTATAATCATCTCGGGCTCATCTCATTTCTGACCGCGGGTGAGGACGAGGTGCGGGCGTGGACCATATTGCGCAATACCGTGGCTAAGGAAGCCGCAGGGAAGATCCATTCCGACATCGAGCGGGGCTTTATCCGCGCCGAGGTGGTGGCTTTCGAGGCTCTCAAGAGCGCTGGCAACATGGTGAAGGCTAAGGAACAAGGTCTGGTTCGTCTGGAAGGCAAGGAATACATCATGCAAGACGGAGACATTGTCAACTTCCGGTTCAACGTATAGAGAGGGTGGAGATGATCGAAGCTCAGAACGCAGCATCATTGTGGGCGCGGGCTCAAGGCGTACTGCCCGGGGGTGTGAATTCCCCTGTCCGTTCATTTCGCGGTGTGGGCGGGGAACCCTTTTTTGCCCGCGAGGGTCGCGGCGCGTACCTTACCGCCGAGTCGGGCCAGCACTATCTGGATTACGTCATGGGCTATGGCCCGCTCATTTTGGGACATGCACATCCCGACGTGGTAAAGGCGGTGGCAACGCAGGCCGAGCGTGGTCTTTCCTATGGTACGCCCACCCGGGCGGAAGTGGATTTGGCCGAGCGCATCCGAACCGCCATCCCGGCGCTGGAGATGATGCGCATGGTGAATTCCGGCACCGAAGCCACCATGAGCGCGCTTCGCATTGCACGGGGCGCGACGGGGCGCAAAAGGGTGGTGAAGTTCACCGGTTCCTACCACGGCCATCACGATTCCTTGCTGATTCGGGCGGGGTCGGGAGCGGCGACGCTCGGGGTGCCGGATTCGGCGGGCGTGCCCGCCGAGATCGCGGCGCTTACCATCACCTTGCCCTACAACGATATCGAAGCGTTGCGATTTGTATTCACACAGTATGGAGCGGAAATTGCGGCGGTCATTGCGGAACCGGTGGCGGGCAATATGGGGACTGTTCCCCCGGTTCCCGGATTTCTCGAGACGATTCGCGAATTGACGCGGATGCACGGGGCCTTATGGGTCAGCGACGAGGTCATGACCGGATTTCGTGTGACCTATGGCAGCGTGGCCGCGTCGCGTGGGCTGGACCCCGACCTGATTACCCTAGCTAAGGTGATTGGAGCAGGGATGCCGGTGGGTGCCTACGGTGGCAAGCGCGAGTATATGGAGATGGTGGCCCCGCTGGGGCCGGTCTATCAGGCAGGGACCTTCTCCGGCAACCCCGTGGCGATGGCAGCAGGACTAGCCCAACTGGATGTGGTGTCCAAACCAGACTTTTACGACACGCTCACCGAGCGCACCCGCACGTTGGCGGAGGGGCTCTTGGAAAGGGCCCGCAGGCATCACATCGAGGCCTCGGTCAATCAAGCCGGCGCGATGATGACGCTCTTTTTCCGGGCAGAGGCTCCGCGAAATTTCGACGAGGTGGTCGATTCGAATCAGGAGCGATATCGTCGGTACTTCCACGGTATGCTGGAACGCGGCATTTTCATGCCGCCATCGCCGTTCGAGACGGCCTTCCCCTCATGGATGCACGGCGACCAGGAAATCGAAAAAACTCTCCAAGCGGCCGATGCGGTCTTTGGGCAACTATAAGAGGTGACCTATGTATATACCTTGGCTTAGTCCCTACGCCTTTAAAATTGGGTCGTTTGGGATTCACTGGTATGGAATCTTTATGGTGCTGGCCATCTTGGGCGGCGGGTGGTACCTCATGGAACGAGGCGGGCAGTTGGGTGAAGATCCCGACCGCCTCTCCACCATTACGCTATGGACGATTTTCTGGGGCGTCGTGGGAGCACGGGTTGTGTTTGTGCTGGCTAACTATCCGGAATGGATTTGGACCGATCCCATCCAGGCCTTGAAGATTTGGGATGGAGGCCTGGCCATTGATGGAGCCGTGGGATTTGGCATTTTGGCCCTTTGGTATCAACTCCGCAAGAAGCCGGTCATGTTCAACCATTTGATTGATTGGACCGTTCCCGGTATTGGATTGGGCATATTCATGGTGCGCATCGGCAACATCTTCAACCATGAGGTGCTCGGACGCATGACCCAGCTGGGATTTGGGCGCTGGCCGGAGCAGTTGATTGGCTCGACCTGGGGTGTCTTTCTGATCATCCGGTATTTCTGGCTGGAGCGGCACCGCACGCCGCCTCCTGGATACCAGTTTTGGTCGGCGATGTTTTACTACTCGATTCTGCGGGGCTTTGTGGGCGAGACCACCCGGGCCAACCCCATCTACTTGGTGCATTATATCAATCCGCATTGGGGCATCGGCTTCATTACCCTGATGCAGTGGTTCACCCCGCCGATCCTCATCTTCACCTGGATTATGATGCGGAGGACCTGGCGGAAATCGGCGAAGGAGAACTTGCCGGATACGGCAACGGCGCTTTAGCGGATTGGCTGCCGTCCGGTGTGTCTCCGGTTACTATGACGGGCGTGCCGAGGTCGGCAAATTGCCATAGCCATTCCGCGTCGGCGGGGTCTCCCGTGGAACCTTGGGGACCTGCGGCGGTAGGCAGTTGCACGCATCCATGACTCACAGGCTTTCCGAAATGGTGATTCCACCAAGCGCCATGGATGGCCACGCCGCCGGTGAAATATTGTGCATAGGGCACGTGTTCGACGTCCCAATGATCGGCCGTGCCGGGCTTCCCGCCCACCATATGATCATCGAGGACGCGCCGATAGATCCAAAAGGTGCCCGTAGGCGTCACCCAACGGGGAGCCACTCCGGTGGATACGGTCATGGTGCGCACAACCTTGCCGTTTTCGGTGGCGGTGAGCGTTTGGGTGGAGAGGTCAATATGCACTTCGCGGTCGTCATTGGTGGTGATGGTGCGTGCTGCTGAGCTCCCGGACCATCGAAGGGTGACATGGCTCTTTTTTGGCCAGAATATCCGCGGCATAATAAGAAATTGATGGGGTGTCAGTTCGCGCACTTGGAGCGGCACCGGCGGCGAGTCTGACAGGTGCGCTCGAATGATGGCGGGCGTCTCGGCCAAGGCCGTGGTCAGATGGACCGGCTCCAAGACCCCCGCCTTGGCGGGCACACGGCCAAAGCGAACCTGGGGGCGCGCCATTGTCACGGGCTCGCCGTGCGGAGTGGCGCGTGCCGACCAGCTCACGGTGGTCAATACCACCGCGGCCATGGCGAGATAGAGTATGCGCGACGAATGGTTCATTCGTTGCTCCTTTCGGATCAAAATGGAGGAGGCCCTCATGGCACAAGTGACCGTGTTATTCTTCTCTTACGCAGCGGATCGTATGAGCGGCCGTTCGCGGACGTATGAGGTGGCGGAGAACCTTCCGCTGGCTCAGTTCTTTGATGAGCACTTGGCGGAGCGTCTGGGAGAGCCTTTGACCTCGTTCATGTTTAGCGTGAATGCGGAATGGGTGGATCCGGCGCACCCGCTCAAGGATGGGGATGAACTGGCGGTGATTCCGCCCGTGAGTGGAGGCTGAGTCATGGACATCTATCGCGTGCAACGAGAGCCCATTCAGGTGGATGAGGCGTTGCAAGCCATTCGCGATGAGGCGGCTGGTGGGGAAGCGCTGTTTTTGGGCACGGTCCGGAATGTCTTTGAGGGACGCGCCAGTCAGGGGCTCTACTATGAGGCATATCAGGAGCTGGCCGAAAAAGAGATGGCGCGCATTGGCGCTGAGCTCAAACAGGAATTTGGCGTGTTGCATGTCGTCATGATTCACCGTGTAGGCGAGTTGGCGCTTGCCGACGTCGCGGTGATGGTGGCGGTTTCGACCCCACACCGTGCCGAAGCGCTCAAAGCCTGCCATGCAGGCATTGACCGCATCAAAAGCCGCGCCCCTATCTGGAAGAAGGAGCGCTGGGCGGATGGCGGAACGGCTTGGCATGACGATCCCATGGCCCGCTAGGGTGGTCGCGCGCGAACCCGTCTAATTGAGGTGGAATACCTCTTTAATGCGGCGCACATTGGCGCGGCTGACCAACACTTCGCTTTGGGCCTTGTCCTTCATTTTTAGGAGATAGGTTCCGTTGAAATACGGCATAATCTCTTTGACAAACCGCATCTGGGCAATAAAGCTGCGATGAGTGCGGATAAAGCCTTCCGGGAGTCGGTTTTCCAGTTCGCCCAAGGTAAATCGGGTCGGCATGCGGCCTTCACGGGTCGCCACCAAGATGGCGTCCTGCTCCGCCACAATGTAGTGAATTTCCTCGACGGGCACGGGAATGGTGTGGCCGTTCTGATCGCACGGCACCCATTCCAAGATGGCTGCAGATTCTTCGACGGGCGCCTCGGGTGCAGGGCTGTCGGACTTGAGCAGACGCCGCACCGTTTCTTTGATGCGTTCTGGGCTGACCGGCTTCAACAAGTAGTCCACCGCCTGCACCGAAAACGCGTCCACAGCATATTCGTCATAGGCGGAAATGAAGACCACCTTGGCCTCGTGCCCACGCTTCCTCAGTTCTGCGCCCAAGTCCATCCCAGACTCGCCCGGCATTGATACGTCGAGAAACACCACGTCGTAATCTATCGCGTCGATGAGTGCCCGCGCTTCCGGGACGCTGGTGGCTTCGCCGACAATCTGAATGGATTCCTGATGGGGCTCGAGAAGGTAGCGCAGTTCCATCCGGGCGGGCGCCTCGTCCTCGACAATGAGTGCTTTAAGTGGCGGCATCTTTGGACCTCCTTAACGGAATGGTGAGACGAACTGTGGTTCCGCGGCCCTCCAGAGAGCGCAGGCGCAAGTGATATTGGGGACCGTAGAGCCCCATCATGCGTTCCGCGACGTTGGACAATCCGAGTCCCATGCCGCTTCCTCGACCCATTTCGAAAATCTCATATTGCTTGGCTTTGGGGATTCCTATGCCATTGTCGGACACGTATATGACCAGTTGTTCCGCCATGAGCCGAGCGGTCACGCTGACGGTGCCGGGCTGGTCCCGATGGCTGAGCCCGTGGACCACCGCGTTTTCCACCAGGGGCTGCAGCGTCAAAATAGGGACCTGGACATCCATCGCCCGCGGATCGACCCGCAACCGGTACAGCAGGCGGTCGCCAAAACGCGCGCGCTCCAGCGTTAAATAGGTGTTGACGTACTCGATTTCATCCTTCAAGGCAATGGTTGGCCCGCGGTGCTTCAAGGACCGTCTAAAGAATGCCGCCAGCTCAATCAGGAGTTCGCGGGCGCGGTCCGGCTCGGTGCGGGAAAAGGCAATGATGGTGTTGAGCACATTAAACAGAAAATGCGGCCGGATCTGGGCTTGCAGAGCTTCGAGGCGCGCATCGGCGGCCAACGTGCGCTGCCGATCAACCTCCACCACTTCCATGAGGAGAGAAAGCAGTTGGGCAATTCCCTCGGCATGCTGAATGATCCGGCTGGGCAGCACCTTGTCGGACGCGACATAGAGCTTGATGGACCCCACCGATTGTTGGTGGGACACCAAAGGGGCAATGACCACCGTGCCCAAGTCGCACTCATCGTACGAGCCCTGCAACTCCCTGGTGTCAAGCACTCGCAACACGCGGTCCGCCATGGTGTGGCGGGTGGTTTCCGAGAGCAGGCTGCCCGGTTGATGCTGTGGGCAAGGTTTGCCTGACCATCCCAAAACCATGTTCAAATCTGTGATGGCAACAGCGTCCACCTCCGCGGTGCGTTGAATGATGTCCGCTAAGTGCTGGGCGGTGTCTCGGTTCAACCCTTGCCGCAAGTGAGGAAGGGCCTGGTTCCCGATTTGAAAGGTGGTTTCCGCCGGGTCTGGCCCAATTGGGTGCAGGCGCTGGACATCTTGATGGGTGCGGAAGGTCCGTTCCATGGCGACAACGCCGACCAACAGCGAAAGTGCCAAAGCGGGGATCGACCACGCCCAGGTCAAGCGCAGCGCCAGGGGGACGGCTAAAAGAAGCCAAGTGACAATCCAAAGCCACAGTGTCGGCATGTTATATCAATCGGGCTCCTTTTTCTGCCATCTCGTCCAGTGCCCGTGCGCTGTCGCCAGCATTCACATCGACGCCGCGAACCCCGTCCACCAGCACATGGGTGGCAAATCCCGCCTTCAGCGCATCGAGGACGGTTGCGCGTACGCAATAATCGGTAGCCAGTCCTGCCACATACACCGTGTCGACGTGCTGCGCGCGCAAATGCTCCTCCAAGGAAGTGGCACTGCGGGTGGCATGCGAAGGGCTTGCAAGAACCCCTTCGAAGCCGCTGTAGGCGTCCTGGTCCCGGAGAAATCCCTTGTGGAAGGCTGCCGTTTCGGGCGGCAGTGTGAGTGCGGGGTGCAAGAGAAATCCGGGAGTTCCGACGACGCAGTGCGGGGGCCACATTCCTCCCCGCTCGTGAAATGAGATATGATCCCGAGGATGCGCGTCTTGGGTGGTCACGACCACATCACCCGCATCATGAAACTGCTTCGCCCAGGCTTCAATCACCGGGATGATGGCGTCACCGTTCGGCACGGCCAACGATCCCCCAGGGCAAAAGTCGTTTTGCACATCGACAATGATGAGAGCTCTTTTCGCCACGTGGATCTCTCCTTTCAGGGTAGTGTGTCCGGGATAAATGCGGCATTCATCATGCCAAAATAGGTGGGGCAGTCATAGCCCAGCAGTCGGGGCTGGAATCGATGGTTCAAGGCGCCCGCCAAAATGACCATTTGCCAGAGAGCGTCGGGTTTCGCATCCTGCACCCAATCCATATCGACGGAGGTGAGCGCAGCCCAATCCTGGCGCTCCACCACATCTTGAAACCAAGCATCGAAGGCGGCGGCCGCAGGATGGAATCCATACGGTCCCTGGGCGTCATGGGCATGGGCCATATCGGCCGAAGCGATGAGCCAAACGGGTTCGCTCCACTCCTCCAGCGTTTCCCAGAGAACCTCACCCAGTCGATAGAGTGTCGCAAGCGGCCACGCACGGCTGGGGGTCATCACGACTGTCGCCAAGTCCGGCACGTGCTGGGACAAAAAATGGAGCGGCACTTGAGCTCCCCAGTCCAACGGCAACTGGGAAAAGGGACCGCTGGAGGCTCCGTAGGCTATGGAGGCCGTGGGCAAGTCGTGGGCGACAGTGGCAGCGGCGATATGCTGAGCCAAGGCGCGGTTTACGGGGAACGTGTCGTCGACCCGCTGTGAATCCGACTCTAGGATGCCGCGGACTGTTTCGCTGATGGACACGGTAATCATATTGTCGGCGCGAAGACCGTGCGGGGTTAACACCACAGCGGTCCGTGCAGGGTATCGGCTCAGCCATTCGGCTGCGGCGTCCAGACCCTCGCTGACGCGGCGAAACTTGGCAAAATTCGGGGCGTTCAACTCTGGGATTGCTTCAGACCCATGCGGCATCAGTGCGGCAGCGACAATCGGCACGAAAGGCTCCTCCTTGAGTTCCCAAGATTTTGCCTCTATGGTATCAGATGCGTCGGGCATGCGATGGAAAAAAGTGCGGCCCACGGGGGGCCGCACTCAGGACGTTGAGACGAATTACAGACTTCCGGCTTGACGGGTCTCCTCGATGCTTTCGAGGGCTTCGTCGATGTCCTTGGTCTTGTATCCGCTGGCCACACCCCAATAGAAGAACACCAGTGCAACCACCACCACGACGATGAGGTCGAGCGGGTAATGAATGATGTTGGACTTGCCGCCCAACTGGGTCGATCCCAAGTATGAAAGCGCCAACATGACAAGGAGGAATACCACCATCCAGAGCCCACTCTTGATGGACTTCGCATCTGGCTTTTGAATCGCGTCTGGAGTGGCAAATCCAAAGATAGCGTACAGGACAATGCCCACCAGAATGGCGATCAAGAGTTTGGAGTCTGTGGCCCAGCCTGTGAAGTACACAATTGCGGCACCAATGACGAAGGCTAGAGGAGCAATGATGTTTGCACCACCCAAGGTGAAAGGACGATGGGCGTTCGGGGTAGTCTTCCGCAATACGGCCAAGGATACTGGCCCGATGATATAGGTGAAGACGGTTGCCGACGAAACCAGGCCCACTAAGGACTGCCAAGATGGAAACGGCAGCAGGAATATGAGGCCAAGAATAAAGGCCACCAACAAGGCGCCGACCGGAATGCCAGTGCGCTCGTCAACCTTGGCCAGCCCACGGGGGAAGTACCCGTTTTTAGCCAAGGCGTAGAGGACGCGGGTCGTCGATGCCAAGTACACGTTTCCCGTTCCTGCTGGGGACAGCACCGCGTCCGCATACAGCAAGGTGACAAAGAAGCCCAAGTTTAAGCTGGTCGCGACGTCAGCGAACGGCGCCGAGTAGCTGAGGCTCGCCCAGCCTTTGGCGAGGAGCGAACCTGGAACAGCGGCTACGAAGACCAACTGTAGCAACACGTACAGGGCAACCCCAATCAGAATCGAAATAATCAAGGCGCGAGGAACGTCGCGCTGCGGGTTCTTGGCTTCTCCGGCCAAATCCACAGCTTGTCGAAATCCCAAATAGGAGAAGATAACACCCGATGTGGCGAGGGCCACCAAAACTCCTGATGTGCCGCCGGCCATGAATCCGCCCTTGAAGTGACCGAGGTTAATCCAGTGCAATCCAGAAAACAGGAATACGATAATGGTCAAGGTCGGCATGATGAACTTGACTATGGTAACCACAGTGTTCACCTTGGCGAAGGTGCGCACCCCGTAGTAGTTGATGAGGAAGAATACCAACATCAATAGAGCAGCCACAATCAGTCCCACCGGCGTGAGAAGCTTGGTGGTTTGATTAATCAATCCCGGTGCCCAGTGCGAGGCGTAGGTCATCACGCCTTCGGCTTCAATGGCCGGCACTGACGCGTAAGCAATCCACGCTGCCCAACCCATGATGAAGCTGGTCAAGTGTCCGTGCGTGTAGTGCGGATACCGTGCAATGGAGCCTGACTCCGGTAGCATGCTGCCCAGTTCAGCATAGACTAGACCGATCAAGAGGACGGCCACGCCGCCCAAAACCCAAGCAATAATAGCGGATGGGCCGGCAACGTTGGCGGCGTACAACGCCCCGAACAACCACCCTGATCCAATGATTCCACCCAACGAGGCCATGGTGAGGTCCAACAGGCTGAGCTCTCGTTTAAGGCCTTTGTTATTCAAGGACAGTCCTCCTTTGTATGACGAATGGGTATGGATAATGCAAGTGCAACATCCCTATTCGACAAAAAAGTCAGAATTCCTGCCTATCCCAATGTTTTGGGATGTTTAACGATATGCTGACAAGACTGCCTTGGACCTGGAAATATGCGGGAGCCGGCACGCGGAATTAGGCGGTGCACTGGGCGGTGATTTGGGCTATGTCCGCATCGGCGCGAGGAGAGGCGGCCTGTTTCATGCGACCAATCTCTTCCATGAGAAGCCAGGCGTGGGAATACAATTTTTGGTAAACCAGCCACCAACTTTCTGCTTCTGCCATATTGTGGCGTCGTCCGAACCGTGTGTCCACAGGGATGACGGTGCTTCCACCGGGAATTTCATGGGGAGGTGTCGCGTTGGTGATGCCCAAATTCAATTCTGGAATGATGAGATGATCGACGCGGGACGGGTGAAAGGCGTCATGGTAGAAGCACACTTGGTAGCCTTTCATCAAGGCCATCTCGCCAAACCGCCGCAAGACATCACTGTTGGTCGTGCTGCAGCCGCCTCGAAGGTGCATCGTCGTGTCGAGGCGCTTGAACTCATCAGCGACAAAAGCCGTGTGCGGTCCCCTTGGCGTAAGGGGGGTTCCAAAATAATGCAAGTCGTGGGGCACATTGCCGCTTCCCGCGTGATCAAGCCAGTCATGCGCCCATTGACGCAGCAAGGGCTCGGTGTCGGTCGCGGTGCCCCGGGTGGCCAATTCGTATTCTCCCAAGGCACAGAGTGCGCCTGCCAAGCACTTCTTGACACGGTTCTGGCACTCGGCGATTTCGGGATCCCGGATGAGATCGGGGCCGGCTGGGACTGATTCCACGGCGATGCCAGGGGGCAGGCTAAAGAGGCGAAACGTCTCAGCGGAGATCCACGCGGTCTCGAGGTGGGGGACGACAACCCCGGTATAAGTATCGGGGTCATGCACGGAGTGCCACCGAACCAGGGCCGTATTGCGCTCGCGATATGTTTGGGCGACTTTGCTGAGGACGAGGTCGGCCGCACCGTGGATGACCACGATCCTTTTCAAGTGGCGCACATGCAGCGCATAGAACGTACGGAAGCCGACAGAGGTTTCCGCTTCCAACCATTGGTCAGTGATGTTGGGAGTCAATCTCCTCACCCCTTCGGACGATGTAACGCATCATACGTAGGGCGCGCGGAAAGCGTGCAAAACGGTATACTAGATGACAATGTGACTTAGTGAGTGGAAGGGGGTGGCGGTGATCCGTAGAGCCCGGCACACCACCATCGCCGTGCTGGTATCGCTTTTCGCCACGCTGGCGTTTGTGCATTGGCCGCCCATGCCGCCTTCGCCCCAAGCGTTGCTCGATCTGCCGCTCAACCTATTTGGGCCCTTCAATACCGCTGCCAACGGCGGCTACGAAAATCTGAACCATGTCTCTCCCATTGTGCCCAATTCCTATGACGCCTCCGTTGGACCCAATGTCGTGGGACTGCAGTTTATTGGCGATGCAACCTCAGCCCTCAAAAGCGACCAGTTTCAGGTTCAGATCCACGGCGGTTCCTATCAGGGGACCCGTCACACGCTGAATGTCTTTTCGCAGGGGTTTGCTGGGTGGAAGCTGCCACGCCCGCTCAAGCCCGGCGCCTATCAGGTCACTTTCGATGTCACAGGTTTTGATACCCCGGCCCAACGCTGGACCATCACCATTCGGAAACCGGTGCCGGTGCCGACGCGCGAGCCCTCTACCGCCGCCATTTTGCTGGATTCGCTCAACACCTTGCGCAGTCCGCTCAAATTGGGACGGGTGACTTGGAATCCGCATTTGCAGTTGGCCAGCCGTGCCCATTCCCAATACCTAGCCAAAAACGGATATGAGGCCCCGTCCTTTCATATGGAATTGCCGTCGCACGCGGGGTACACCGGCAAAACTCCCTGGGACCGGGATATGGTATTTGGATGGCCGACTCCCGTGGCGGGAGAGGTGGGCATTGAGTGGACTCAACCGTCGGAGCCAGTGACCGTGGTGCAGGATCTGGTGGACACGGTGTACCATCGGCTCTCGCTTTTCTCTGACAACCTCATTGCGGCCGGGGAGGGGGAAGCCGCGGGGACTGGCGGATCGGTCGTGATGGACTTGGGTTTTGGGTATCGCTCCACGTTGCCTTTTGCGGTGGTCTACCCGTACAATGGGCAGCCCGGGGTCCCCACCGGTTGGGTGGACATTGAATCGCCCGACCCCGTGAAAAATGGCTATGAAGAGGTATTCGGATATCCCATTACCGCAGATTTTCCCACCGTTGACCAGTTGAGCCGGGTCCATGTTCGCCTCACCCTCGGGAACCGTCGCGTGCCGTTTGTGCTGGATCCGCCTGGGGTAAATGGCATGGGCGCCAACCAAGTGGGATTGGTGCCGCGCAACACCTTGAAGCCGGAGTCGCTATACACGGTGCAGGTGAATGCTTGGGCACGTTTCAATGATGGAACAAGCCACCCCGTGGACCTTTCATGGAGCTTTGCCACCGGGGGAGCCAGCCAGTCACTGGCGGCCACCGTGGAATCCTCCCATGAGGTGGTGATTTCCGATGTCACTGCCGGCGCTGGCACACCGATTCCCTATCAGGGAGTCACGTTGTACCGCCGGATCGCAGGAAGGCCGTTGCAACGGGTCAAAACGGGGGAAACTAATGTCGACGGGATTTGGACCGTGACCCGATTGAAGGGCGCACCCGGATACTATGAAGCGGTGACGGCAACACATAACGCCACCGTATTTTGGTGGGGATCCCATGGATAGAGACTTTCCCAGGCGGTCGCTGGCGTTTTCCGACGGCATGGTCATTCAGTATATGGAAGTTGCCAACGGCACAGTTCCCATTGTGTGGATTCACGGCATGGGATCCTACCGCGAAGTCTTTCACCCTGTGTTTAAGAATCCTCCGGTTCCGGGCCGCCATATCGCGTTGGACCTGCCTGGATTTGGCGACTCTGGTCATTACCCCAATCGACACACGATGGAGAATTACGCGGCGTCTCTCCTGCAAGTGCTGGATTCTCTCAACCTGGCGCAACCGATCTTGGTGGGCCATTCCTTTGGTGGTATGGTGGCTGGGCAGACGCTGATGTCCCGGCCTGACCGGATTCGCGGTGTCATTTTCGTGTCGTCTGCGGGTTGGTTCAACCCGGAACATGCGATGGCGCCAACGCCGTACTTTTTGGTCAATCGCATGGGCATTTGGATCACCGGCATGGAGTGGTTTGGTCGGCGCATGATGACAGCCTTGGGCGTTAACCCCGATCAACTGGGGAAGGCTGATCGCCGGCGCCTCCAAAAGGGATGGCGGCGAGCCTACGAAATGGCGCGTATGGGAGCCTTTTATGAGGTGCCGCGATTCACCGAGCAGGTCATGGCCGCCGGACGCCCGCTGGCGGCTATCCATGGCACCCGGGATATGCTGTTTCCCATTGGCCGTCTTCAGGAGGTCCTAGCCGGACGACTCCCGCTATGGACGATTGAAGGGGCCGGCCACGTGCCGTTTTACTCCCATCCCACTGAGTTCAGACAAGCGTTTCAAGAGGCTTACGCACATCTCGCGGCGCCCCAGCATAGTGGCACCCAGTAATCTCTGCAACCACTGGATCCAGTGACGACAAGTTGTCGCGCGTGAGGTCGCTGACGCGGGTATGACCCATGGCGCGGATAGCCATTTCCATTTCCTTGCGGCAGCTTTCCAAAAAGTGGTGCAGACCTTGGGCCGCCTCATCGACCTTGAGAGGTAGTTTGGGCTGAGCGCGGTAAAACACCAAATCGGTGGGCGGATACAGCGGGACCGCGGTGGTAATTTGATAGTGCGCCAGGGCAAACATGGCGATGGTTCCCAATCCCACGGCATCTGCTCCCAGAGCATAGGCTTTCAGAAAATCGCCGGGTTCCCGGAACCCCCCCGAAATCAAAAGGTCGACATCTGGGCGGGTGTGGGTGCTATTGAGGTGTTTGACGGCTCGCGAAAGCGCCATCAAGCTGGTGATGCCGAAGTGGTCCGACAAGGTGATGGGGGCATTGCCCGTGGCGCCTTCCGTTCCGTCGATGACAATGACGTCCACCTTGGCATCCAGGGCAACATCAATGTCAAACTCCACGTCATCGCCAGCCCCCATTTTGATGGCAATGGGCACGCCGTCCGTGACGGAACGCAGGTATTCCACCACGTCCTTGAGGGAACTAGGTTCCTTGGGGTTCTTCAGGTATAAGTCAGCATGGATGATGGGCGCCTGGTCCGCTGGGAGATGCATAAGGCGCTTGATCTCGGGTCCCACGGCATCGGGGGTGGCGATGACGGCACTCCCAGGCTGGGCGCCTTGGCCAACTTGCACTTCGATCATGTCGGCTTGGCGCAGAACCTCGACATCGCGATTCCATCCCCAGCGACCGAATTGCAAGACATAATGGGAGGCCAGGCGACGCTCCTCCTCCAAATAGGGGCCTTGGCCCGAATTCAGGGGAATCTCGCTCTGCCCGGAGGCCTTGGCTAGAGCCAAGCGCGCCTCACGCGTCAACGCCAGCCCGTATGCCATGCCGGAAATGTAAAGAGGCATCGAGCAGCGGATCGGCTTGCCGCTGTGTTTGCCCAACGTGACGGAGAGGTCGACTGGCACGGATTCCAAGGTGGGGTGTCGGTATAATTGGGCCGGCTCCAAGGCTAGGTCGTCAAAACCGTGGACTGGGCGGGCGGATCCCATGGGGCGTATGACCACATCTCCTGTTTGAGCGCGGAGCGACGAGTACAGGAAATCGATGGGGGGTGTTGAGCGCATGGAGACATAGAGTTCCGCTAGCGTGTCGCTCATCGGCCGCGTGAGGATGGATTGAATCATGCGTCGCGAGATGGTGGGGAGTGCCAATACAAGAGCCAAGCCAGCCGCCAAGGCGACTATCAAGGCAGCAATTAACACGGTCCAAAACAAGCTTATCGCCTACCTTCGAGAAGTTCCCTGCTTGCGGGTAGACTTTCCCGATTGGTGAAAGGTATGCAAGCCGGGCAGCGAAGAGGCGGATGGGACAAAAGAAGCGGCCCTCCCGGATAAGGGGGCCGCCGTCGGTTGCCGTGATTCGCCCTACTTCAAGTACTGGTCGAACCATTCGGTGAAGGTGTTCAAACGGTAGATGCGGTGCCATGGCTTCCCGTTTCGGCTCATGCCATGGAATTCGTTCGGATAGCGGATGAACTTCGAAGGGGCCTTGTCGAAGTATTTCATCGCCGTGAAGAGAATCTCGCCTTGCTCAATGGGGCAACGCAGGTCGCCTTCCTGGTGCTCAATCAAGAGCGGGGTGGTAATGTTCTCGACGTAGGTGATGGGACTCTGCTGTCGGTACCATTCATCGTTGCCGGCACCCCAAGGCCAGACGTTGTCGGCGCGTCGAATCCAGTGCCAGCCGAGATCCCCGGTTCCAATCATGGAGCGCCAGTCCACTACCGACCGCATGGTGATGGCTGCTTTGAACCGATCGGTGTGGCCAACAATCCAGTTGGTCATGTACCCGCCATAGGAGCCGCCCAACACACCGAGACGGTTGGTGTCGATCCATGGCTCCTCTTGAATCGCGGTGTCCAAGGCCGCCATGATGTCCTGGTAGTCCAAGTTGCCCCATTCCGCCTGGATGGCGATGCAAAAGTCCTTTCCATAACCCTGCGAGCCCCGGGGATTGGAGTAGATCACCCCATATCCATTGGCGGCCAGCCATTGGAATTCAAAGAAGAAGCTCTGCGCGTACATCATCATCGGGCCGCCATGAATCTCGAGGGCGGTAGGGGCCTTTTCGCCGTCTTTGAGACCGACCGGCTTCATGACCCAGCCATCCACCAAGGTGCCGTCATTGGACCGGGCCTGAAAGCGCTTGGGCTCGGATAGGGTCAACTCCGCCAAAATGTCCTGGTTGGGGTTGGCCAAGAGCTGAATCTCCCGGGATTCCAAATCCAGCCACAGGACCTGGCCTGGGTTCATCGGGGTGGAAGTGCAAAGTACCGCGTAACGGTGGTCGTGGCTCAGGTCGTAGCTATAAAAGACCTGATCCTGTTCCGTCATCAGTTCCACGTGATTGTCCTTCAGCCCGACCCGGGCCAGCTCGGTGGTGCCGTTGCGGGTTGTCAGCACATAGAGATGGCTGCCGTCGGCATCGAAGCGCAACGGGTTCGAGCCGGGAGCCGGCATGTCGGAAATCGATAGGTCAGAAAACGGCCGATCCCACTCCGGCGCTATGCGCACCACATCTCCGCCTTGGACGGTTGTCCGGTAGAGGCCGGTGTTGTCATAACCCATGTCATCGTGGTTGGAGGCGAGGAAGTACACCGTCTGCCCGTCGGGCGCAAACGCGCCGCTGCCGGCCGAGAGCGGATCGCGGCTCAGAGCGCGCGGAGCCTGGCCGCCCTCCAAGTCCACGAGATACAAGAGGTGGCGAGACCCGTTGCGATCGTAGTCTTCGCCATAGCGGCTGGCTGTCAGGGCCCAATGCCCGTCAGGGCTTAACGTCAAACCCGAATGGCGCATTGGACCCCGGGTGACTTGACGGGGTTCGCTGTCCTCCACCAAGTCTTGAACCACTAGATGGGGACGGTTTTCATCGTAGTATCCGGTGCCATCCAGCTTGTGGTACTGCTCGGTGATGACCTTGATGTCGCGGTTGAATTTAACGGCGGGATCCTCACTCTCTTTCACGTCCTCCGGCTCAATGCCATTGGGACCAATCAAGGCTATGTACACGAGACGTTGGGAATTGGGGTGCCATTCAAACTCTTCCACCCCGCCTTTGACGAACGTGACTTGCCGCGCTTCTCCGCCGTTTGTCGGCATCACCCAGATTTGCCGTGTGCCGCTGCGCCGAGATATAAAGGCCAGCGTTTGGCCATCGGGAGAGAACTGAGGCGCTTCATCGCTCGGTCCTGCCGAAAAGCGGCGCGGTTCCTTGCCGGGTTCCACCATCATGAGCCAGCGGTCGGTACGGTTTTCCTCGCGGTTGGCGGTTTGCTGCTGGTATGCCACTTGATGGCGTGTGGGATGGACTGTGGCTTGTCCCACCAGTTGAAAGCGAAACAGGTCTTCGGGCTTGATTTTGCGCATGCTGCACCTCCGTTGTGATACGATTCTTTGTAATAGGTTCGCTGATGGAATCATGAATCCTCTCGGAAAGGGGCGATGGGCGCAATTTTTTCCGACCTCAGCCGCTCTCTTGCACAAACCGAGCCATCTTTTTCCGATTGGGCCAATCCTGCTGCCGTCATGGTGATGATTGCGCTCGATCCGGAGCCATCCGTTCTGTTGATTCAACGACCCGATACTCTGTCTCGTCACCCCGGACAGATTGCCTGTCCCGGTGGTTCGTACGATTCGTTGTACGACCGAACCCTATGGGATGCGGCAGTCCGTGAATCACGGGAGGAGGTAGGCATATCCATTCCCGAGGTCGCCTTTCAGGGATTTCTCGACCCGGTCCACATCCCGGTCACCGGCTACACCCTTCTGCCGGCCGTCGCGATATTGGCCGGCCGCCCTCGGGTCGTGCCGGCCCCGATGGAGGTCGCCTCGTACCACTGGGTCTCGCTTGCCGAATTAGCGGCCTGTCGCACCATGAGCCGAGTGGTTATTGGAGATGCAACCTATGCCATGCCGGAATTTCCTCTGTCGTGGGGGCGGCTTTGGGGAGCCACGGCGCGATTCATCGATCAGTTGCTGCAATGTCTTCATCATAGAGAGGAAGGGTAAGCGTGGAAATTCGCCGTCTCAGTCACATGCCGGAATTGGACGCGGCCACCAGGCTTGAGGCCACCATATGGGGCGCCTCCGATCCCACGCCGCGTTCCCTGTTGGTGGTGTTCGCCCATCATGGCGGGGTGGTGCTGGGAGCATACGATGGAGACGACATCGTCGGTGTCACGGTGGGGTTTCCGGGAATAGACGAGATCGGCACGGTCTACCTTCATTCCCATCTCCTCGGGGTATTGCCAGCCTATCGCCGCAGCCGCCTCGGAGAGGCGCTCAAACGCGCCCAATGGCGATATGCCGAAGAAATGGGCCTTCCGTACATCGGCTGGACCTATGATCCGCTGATGGCTCCGAACGCATGGTTCAATCTCTCCGTATTGGGAGCGCAGGTGCAGGGCCTCTGGGAAAATGTCTACGGTTCGTTGGGAGACGCTATCAACGGGGATTTGCCCACCCACCGGATTTGGGTGGCTTGGAATCCCACGCGCCCTCCCCTTCAGGCGTGGGGAGAGCGGCGCATCATGCGTATTCCTCCAGGCGTAGCCGAACTCCGTCGTTCCGATCCGGCACGCGCGCGCGAACAGGCTGACCGTTTCTTCGGCCAAATGACCGCGTGGTGGAATCAAGGGTTTCGGGTCATGGGCGCCGGGCGCGATGAGTCCGGGGTTTGGTACGAATGGTCTGAGACTAGCGAGAAGGTGAATAGGTGAAGATAGAATTTCTTGAGTTGGATTTCGTCCAGATCCCATTGAAGTCTCCGTTTCAAACATCGTTTGGGATTGACAGCCTCAAAACAGCGTGGATTCTCACGCTGCACGCCGAGGGCCTCCGCGGCTATGCGGAATCCGTGGCGGACGTCGAGCCGCTCTACAATGAGGAGACCCATGCCTCGGTCTATTTCGCCCTCAAAAACGACCTGGTGCCCCGGTTGGCGGGGGTGGACATTCAGCGACCAGACGAGGTGCATGCCCGTCTGGCGCCCGTCCGCGGGAACCGCATGGCCAAAGCGGTACTGGAAATGGCGGTATGGGACTGGTTTGCGCGAAGCCAAGGGCAGCCCTTGTGGAAGCTCTTGGGGGGCGATCCGAGTCGGATGCGCATTCCTGTCGGCGTCTCCATTGGCATCCAGCCATCGCCAGAGGCTTTGATTGACGTGGCGCAGGGATACCTGGCCGAGGGCTACCGGCGACTCAAGGTCAAGATCAAGCCGGGAACCGATCGCGTTCCCTTGGAGAGGCTCAGAGCAGCGGTGGGGCCCGATGTGCTGATTATGGCCGACGCCAACTCGGCCTACCGGCTCTCCGACGTGGAGACGCTGAAGGCGCTTGACCCGCTCAACCTGATGATGTTGGAGCAGCCTCTGCAGGAAGACGACATCATCGACCATCGCGTATTGGCCGCGGCACTCACGACCCCCATCTGCCTCGATGAGGCGATACGGTCCGAAGAGGACGCCCGAAAGGCCATAGAACTGGGTTCCTGTTCCATCATCAACATTAAAGTCGGGCGCGTGGGTGGGCACGCCGTGGCCCGGCGGGTTCACGACATCGCACAGGCTCACGGTGTCCCGGTATGGTGCGGCGGGATGCTGGAGACCGGGATCGGGCGCGCGCACAACCTCCATCTGAGTACGCTCCCCAATTTCCGGCTTCCGGGGGATACCTCGGCCAGCCAGCGATATTTTGCGGAGGATTTGATTGATCCGCCATTTGTCTTAAACCCGGATGGGACACTCTCGGTGCCGGACGGGCCCGGCATCGGCGTGGAGCCGAACTCCGAGCGTCTGAGCCGTTTTCGCACCCATCACGAGGAGTGGACCATTCAGGGACAACGGAAAGGAGGCGGACTGCCCTATGGGGTACCCACCAGTTTTTGAAGAAATGCGTGGATGGCTTGAGTCTTTAGTCAAGCAGGAGTCGCCGTCTGGTGATGCGGAGGGAATCAGCCGCGTGATGCAATTCGTGGCCGATGCTTTGTCTGACGTGGCGGTATCGCGGATGCAGCCGACCGAAGCGGGGCCCATTCTGGAGGTCTCGCGGGGAGAGGGCGGTGCGCTCATTTTGGGGCACGCCGATACGGTTTGGCCCACGGGGACCCTGGCGGAGATGCCTTGGCGCGACGAAGGGGATTGGGTATACGGGCCGGGCTGCCTTGATATGAAGGGGGGCTTGGTGCTGGCCATGGCCGCCATTCGTTCGCTGGAGCCGGACGTGCCGTTTCATTTTTTGGTGACGCCGGATGAAGAGGTGGGCAGCGAGCAAAGCCGAGCCACGATTGAGGCACGCGCCCGAAAGGCGCCGTTGGTCTTGGTGCTGGAATCCGGCATGCCGGGCGGTGCCATTAAGATCGGACGTGCGGGGGTAGGAGACTTTCACCTGAGCATCAGCGGCATTGAGAGTCACGCGGGGTTGGAGCCCGACAAAGGCGCCAGCGCCATTCGCGAGCTGGCTCACCATGCGTTGTGGCTGGAGGGGCTCGAGCAAAAGGTGCTGGGCACCACACTGAATGTGGGCGTGGTGTCGGGTGGCACGCGCAGCAATGTGGTGGCCGGTCGAGCTGAAGCGCACATCGATGTGCGGGTGACGACCCGCTCCGAGATGGATCGCATCCAAGCAACATTGAACGCGCCGCCTCGATTTGATGCTCGGTGCCGCGTCAGCTATCACGGCGGGTTCAACCGTCCGCCGATGGAGCCGACGGCCCAAAGCGCGGAATGGATTGCGTTGGCTAGCCGGGTTTGGGAAGAGTTGACGGGGAGCCCCTTGGTGGGGGTTCGTGTGGGCGGGGCCAGTGACGGCAACTTTACGGCTCCCATCACCGCGACTTTGGACGGCCTCGGTCCGGTGGGCCAAGGGGCGCACGCCCGCAATGAAGGTGTGGAGTGGCGCTGGATGGCTCCGCGGGCGCAAGTGATTCGGGAACTGCTGGCGCAGGCAGGGCGATGACATGGAAATAGCGACATATTGCGAGCCGCGCGTACATCAGGAATTGCTTCAGGAGTTGCGCCAGCAAGGCATCGATGAGTCCATCGGCCGGGTGGAGGACATGGATTCGGACCAGTTGCGAGCCGTGCGCATTATCTTTGGATGGCGCATCCCCCAAACCGTGATTGATGCCTGTCCCAGTCTGGAATGGATTCAAGGCGCAGGGGCCGGCGTGGATTGGCTGATGCCGGTTCGATTGCCTCCCGGCGTCGCCATCACCCGCATTGTGGATCAGTTCGGGCCTGACATGGGCGAGTTTGCCCTCATGGCGGCCCTCAACTGGGTGAAGGATTGGCCGCGGATATATCGGCAGCAGGTGGATCATGAGTGGTCCCCGTACCTGGTCGGGCAGCTTAAGGTGCTGCGGGTTGGGGTGCTGGGGGCCGGGTCCATTGGCGCCCATATTGCTCAAATGTTTCGCCCGCTGGTCGCGGAAGTGCGGGCGTTAGGCCGCCGTGAGCCGACCATTCCCGGTGTGCTGGGATTTGCGGCGGACGCCTGGCCGCAGTTTTATGACAATCTGGACTGCCTCGTGATGGTGCTTCCGCATACGCCGGAGACGATACACATGGTCGGCGCCGAGCAGCTGGCGCTGATGCGGCGGGGGGCCTACCTCATTAACGTGGGGCGTGGGGCCGTCTTGGATGAGGCGGCCCTTTCAGCGGCGGTGGAGAGCGGGCAATTGTCCGGGGCTGCCTTGGACGTGCTGGAGCATGAGCCCTTGCCGCCGGAATCCCCGCTGTGGGAGCTCCCGGGTGTCACGATTAGCCCCCACGTGTCTGGGCCAAGCCGGAGGGCCGGCATGGCGGAAATCTTTGCCGAAAACCTGGCGCGCTTTCGACGGGGAGAGGCGCTGTTGGGATTGGTGGATCGGGGTCGGGGATACTAGACATGAAGAGGATTTATGCGCTGGTTGGCCCCAGCGGCAGCGGCAAAAGCCATCGCGCTTCCATGGTGGCGGTCGACAAGGGCGTGGAAACCATCATTGATGACGGGCTTCTCATTCACTATGGCCGCATCGTGGCGGGGCACTCGGCCAAACGGGAAGCGACCCGGGTCGCGGCGGTCAAACGCGCAATCTTTGACGACGCCGGCCATCGCGAAGAGGTGGTGGACGGTCTTCGGGCCATCGAGCCGGAGGCGGTCCTGGTGCTGGGCACGTCACAGCACATGGTGGGCCGCATTCTCACAGCGCTCGGCCTCGAGGCGGTCCCGGTGGAATGGATCCGCATCGAGGACATCGCCTCGCTGGAGGAGCGGCGGCTGGCACAGTTGATTCGCCAGTCGGAGGGGAAGCACGTGATACCGGCTCCCACCATGGAGGTGCAGAAGTCCTTTTCTGGATATCTGGTGGATCCGCTGCGATTCATCTTTCGCAAAAAGGGACGCCAGGTCGAGGTCGAGAAGTCCATTGTCCGACCCACCTATTCCAGTCTGGGACGGTTTTACGTGGCCGACACCGTGCTGACCGCCATCGTGGTGCATGCGGCGCGCCAAGTGGCGGAAATCGCGCGCGTTTCCAGGGTCATGGTACAATCATCGCAAGATGGGGTATACATCCAGTTGGATGTGACTCCGGCCGTGCCGCGGCATTTGTTCAGCATCTTGCGGGAGGTGCAGGAAGAGGTGCGCCGCCATATCGAATTCATGACGTCCATCAATGTGCTGCAGGTGCGGGTGGAAGCCCGTCGGATCAGTTTGGACGCGTAGAGCCCAGCTGGAGTTCAACGGAGGAGACAAACGAAACATGCCGCGTCTTTTGGTGGTCGACGACGAAAAGGCGATTGTGGAGTTGGTGGCTTACCACCTGACTCGTGAGGGGTATCAGGTCGAAACCGAGGAAGACGGACGAGCGGCCGTCGACCGGGCGACGCACGAAACCTTTGATTTGGTGATTTTGGATGTGATGCTGCCGGGATTGTCGGGGTTGGAGGCGTGTCGGGCCATCCGGCAGTCCACCGATGTGCCCATCATCATGCTGACTGCCCGCAAGGATGAAGTCGACCGCGTGCTGGGCCTCGAACTCGGCGCGGACGACTACGTAACCAAGCCCTTTTCTCCGCGCGAACTCATTGCCCGGGTAAAGGCCATTTTGCGGCGAAGCGCCAAAGGCCGCGATGACAGCGGCGAGATTCGCTTTCCCGGACTTGAAGTGGACGTCGAACGCCGCAGTGTCTTGGTGGATCATAAGCCGGTCAATCTCACCTTTACCGAATTCGAGCTGTTGACCATTTTGGCACGCCATCCAGGTCGGGCGTTTACCCGTGACGAGCTTTTGGTGCGGGTCTGGGGCGAAGACTTTTACGGCGATTCGCGGACCGTTGATGTGCACGTCCGCCATCTTCGTGAGAAGCTGCAGGAAGATCCGCAAAATCCCCGATTTATTGAAACGGTTCGCGGGGTCGGATACCGGTTCTCCGGGCAATGAAACAGTTGACGCGCGCCAATGTCTGGCTGGTTCCGGGAGCGTTGGGGCTTGCCACAGTGGGTTTGTTGCTGCTGAGTGTTCCGCGTGGTCCGCTCTGGGCGGCATTGTGCTTTTTGGTGGCCTGGGTCTGGGTGGTGCGCTATTTCTTGTCGTGGCGCGTCCAGGATCGCTTGTTGTCCGAGTCCGTCGTACAGTTGAAGGATACGGTCGATCGCTGGGCGTCGGGGGATTTGCAGGCCCGGGTGTATCTCGATCAGGATGACCCCCTGGACTCATTGGCGCATGGCATGAACCGTGTGGCAGAAGTGCTGATGGAGCGCACGCGCGATCTCGAGCAGGACAAGAAGCAGCTCGAGGCCATTTTAACGAGCATGGCCAACGGCATCATCATTTTGAACCACGGGCTCACCATCACTCTCATCAACCGGGCGGCGCGGTCGATGTTTCGCATCCACGAATCGGCGGTGACAGGGCGTCATCTGTTGGAAGTCATCCGGGATGTGAAGATTGACGATGCGGTGCATCGCGTGACCCGCCAAGGCGGCAGCGAAACGGTCCAATGGAGTCCTCCGGACAATGAGGGCATCGTGGTGGAAGTCACCGTGGCGGCGCTTCCTGAGTCGGTGGGCGGTCTCGGCGCCGTGATGGTGTCGCGGGACGTGTCCTTGCAGAGTCAATTGGATCGGATGCGGCAAGACTTTGTCGCCAACGTCAGCCACGAACTGCAAACACCCTTGACCATCATTCGCGGGTTCACCGAGACGTTGATGGAAGAGGACATCGATCATGACTCACGCGAACGCTTTACCCGCCTTATCTACGACGAAGCCAACCGCATGAGCCGACTGGTGGACGACCTCTTGACGCTCTCCCGGATGGAACACCACTCGCTTCCCTTTCAACTTGAGGGGGTGGATGTTGCCATGCTGATGGAGTCGGTGGTGTCGCGCATCGCGCCCCGGGCGGCGGAGGCCGGGCTCACGCTGATGAGTCAAATTCCCTCCGTGCTGCCGCTCGTGTCGGGGGACGCCGACCGGCTTCAGGAAGTGTTCTTGAACCTCGTTCAAAACGCCATTCAATATACCCCTGAAGGGGGAGCCATTACGGTGTCGGCGCTCTCCAACCCCGCGGACCAGTCGGTTGGGATTTCGGTGGCCGATACGGGCATTGGAATCCCGAGCGCGGACTTGCCGCGCATTTTTGAGCGATTCTACCGGGTGGACAAGGCGCGCTCCCGAGCGTCCGGCGGCACAGGGCTGGGTCTGGCCATTGTGAAACACATCATTGAACTGCATCGGGGACGCATAGAAGTAAGTAGTACGGTGGGACAGGGCACGCGGTTTACGGTATGGCTGCCGCAATACCGCGAGACAGGGGGGACGGATGCATAATGTCTTGGATTTGGGCGCTCCTCCTGATGAGCTTGACGATCGCATCCGGGGCCGTGGCTCAACCCCGCACGGAGCACCTGTCCATTTTGGGCGCGACCAGCACGTTGGGCTACCTTCGGGCGGCGGTGCCGGAATGGGAGCGTTTGCATCCTGGCTATACCGTATCCATTAGTGGTGGGGGATCGGTCGCTGGAGTGGTCGAGGTGAGCCGGGGCCGCGTCGACGTGGGGGTCTCTGATGTGACTCCACAAAAAGAGTGGACGGGCGGGGTACGCTTGGTGCGCGTGCCCTTGGGCCGGTTGCCCATTCTTGTGATTGTCCATCCCGGAACGGGTGTCTCACGGGTGAGCGCTGCAGAGATTGAGGCCCTGATGACCGGCCGCGTCAACTCCTGGCGTCAGGTAGGTGGAGCCGATCTTCCGGTGGTGGTGATGAGCCGACCTTTGGCGTCTGGCGCGTTGTCTGTGGTGGAACAGAAGATGTTGTCGGGCCGTCGTGTCACCACGCGGGCCATTGTGCAATTGTCCAACGGCGCGATGCTGGCGGCCGTTCGCGAGACCCCGGGCGCCATTGGCTTCCTGGAGTCAGGGGTTGTCCCCTCCGGCGTTCTGGCAATGGCCATTGGCGGCGATCGCTACAATCCACGAAATGCCCTCGCCTGGCCCTACTTTGCAGCGCCTGCGCTGTATTATCGAGCGTCTCAGGGCAGCGGGCCGGCGGCCGACTTGGCCCACTTTCTGGGGTCACAGGGGTATCGCCGCGACTATGGCCTTTATGGAGCGGCGTCATGAGAGATTGGACGCACGGCGGCCTGGCACGAGGGCTGTTGGCGGCGACTGCGCTGATTTTCTTGGTGGCGGGTTTGGGGCTGGTGGCGGCCCTGTTTTTGGGGGCTTGGCGATTTTTGGGTGAGCCATCCGCCTTGTCAAACCTGTTTGGCGATTTTTGGGATCCGCTGCGCAATCGGTATGGTGTGCTGCCCTTTATCGTGGGCTCAGTGGTTGTTACGCTGGGGGCGCTGGTGATGGCGGTTCCTCTGGCGCTCGGGGTGGCTGTCACGCTCGCGGAGCAGCGCACCGCAGGGATGAAGGACTTTGCGGTGCGCGCTTTGACGGTATTGACCGCGGTGCCCTCGGTGATTTTCGGCTGGTGGGGACTTCAAATGGTGGTGCCCTGGGTGCGCGCCCGCGTGGGAGGACCGGGGTTCAGCCTGCTGGCGGCGGGAATTGTTTTGGCCTTGATGGTGCTTCCCACGTTCAGTCTGTTTTTTTTTCAGTCCTTGGAGCGAGTGCCGCAATCTTTGCGGGAGGGGTCTGCGGCATTGGGCGCCACGCCTGATCAGACGCTTTGGCGAGTGGCGTTTCGCGCCGCGATGCCGGGCCTCACGAACGGACTCCTGGTGGGGGTGGCCCGGGCGCTCGGGGAAACCATGGCCGTGCAGATGGTGATCGGTGGACAAACCGCCTTGCCCTCCAGCCTGACCAGCCCCGGTGCCACCCTGACCACGCAGATCATCACCGATATGACAGTCTTTCCTCCCGGTACTCGAGGGCATGCAGTGTTGGACATCATGGCCCTTCTCTTGATGCTAGGCATGTACGTGCTGGTGCGTCTCGCCGAGCGATGGGGATCGGTATCATGAAACGGGGCATGGTCTGGCATCGCGTCGCTGCGGTGCTTTTTGCGATTGCGGCCGCAGGATTCGCACTGATTCTAGGGAGTGTCCTGTGGGCTGGCCTGCCCGATTTGACGTGGCACTTCTTGGCGAGCTGGCCGAACGAACGGACCGGCGGAGGCGGCATACTGCCCGAACTGATTAACACTGGCGTGATGGTGGGCCTCACTCTCGTGATTACCGCTCCCTTGGGGTTGGCGGTGGCCGTTTATCGGCGGGAGTATCGCATGCGGCGGGCCGCCACGCTGAATCATCTTCGGGCCACACTGTTAAGCGCCCCGACCATCGTGGTTGGACTGGTGGTTTATCGGGTGGCTGTCGGGTGGTGGCATTGGCCCGTGTCCCTGCTGACCGGTTGCCTGGCTCTTGCGGTGATCAACTGGCCGTTTATGGTCACGGTGGCGGGCGAAGCCCTGGAAGGGGTGCCGCAAGGATACCGTGAGGCGTCCTTGGCCCTCGGGGCAAGTCGGTGGCAAACCATTCGGCGCGTCGTCATTCCCGCCTCGCTGGCCCAATTGGTGGAGGGATTGGGCATGGCTGCGGCTCGTCTAGCCGGCGAATCGGCGGCGCTGATAGTGACAGCGGGCGTCAATGTCTCGCGTCATTGGAGCTTTTGGGCGCCGGGGGAAACCCTAGCGGTCCACATTTGGTACATTCGTACGGAAGGGTTGGTTCTGAATCGGGACGCAGCAGCCGCGGCTACCGGCGTGACCTTGATGGTGCTGATTGCGGTGGTGCTGTGGCTAAGCCGCCGCATCGCACGATGGCTCGAATAACTTTTTTTGCGGCTGGGAAAGGAGGGGGGCGATGCCTCCGGAGATTCGCGTGGAAGGACTATCGGTTTGGTACGACCGCCATCATGCTCTGAAGCAAGTATCCCTAGAGGTCGCCCCAGGCGAGGTGCTCGCTCTCATAGGTCCCTCAGGATGCGGAAAGTCCACCTTTCTCCGCACCCTAAACCGCTTGTTGGAGGAGGGCGGGCGCGCGCGCATCAGCGGCCGGGTGTTCCTAGGCGATGCCGACATTTACGATGCCGCGGCCGACATCCCGGACTTGCGCCGCCGTGTCGGCATGGTGTTCCAAGCACCCAATCCGTTCCCCTTCAGCATCTTTGACAATGTGGCGTACGGTCCTCGGCTCCAAGGGGTGACAGATCGCCAGGCGCTGCGCCGCATCGTGGAGCGGAGCCTGCAGCAGGCTGCGCTGTGGGACGAGGTGCGGGGCAAGCTTCGCCGATCGGCGCTGACCCTCTCCGGAGGACAGCAGCAGCGGCTGTGCATTGCCCGCGCCTTGGCCGTCGAACCCGAGGTGCTCTTGATGGATGAACCCACCGCTTCGTTGGATCCGATGTCCACCACCAAGATTGAGGAATTGGTGGCTGCCCTGCGGGGGCGGTACACGATAGTGATGGTGACGCACAACCTGCGGCAGGCGGCGCGCATCTCTGACCGCACGGCATTCTTTGCCGAAGGCACGCTGATTGAGGTGGGTCCTACGCGGCAAATGTTTACGGCTCCCTTGGACCCGCGCACCGAGCAATATTTGACCGGGCGATACGAGTCGTAAAGGACCGTTCCGGGATCCTGTTGTGAGGGATGCCGCATGGCAAGTATGATGGGGTGGGATTCGTCCTGGGATTTGCAGATTTGCGTCGAGAGAGGGAGGCGTTGGGAACGTCAACAGATTCGCGTTCGGATGCGTGCCGTAGATGCAGCAAGCCTTATCCGGCCTCCATGGCCTTTGCGTTTCAGCCAATTGTGGATGTCTCATCCCGGAGCATCTGGGCGTATGAAGCCTTGGTGCGCGGCGCTTCCGGCGAACCCGCCGCGCAGGTGCTCGGCCAAGTCACACCAGAGACGCGCTACGCCTTTGATCAGGCATGCCGAGAAGGCAGCATTCGGGCTGCCGCGCAATTGGGCATGACCACGCGACTGCATATCAATTTCATGCCCAATGCGGTCTATGAACCGGAGCGCTGTCTTGAGACCACATTGCGGGTGGCCTCAGAGGTCGGATTTGATCTCGCGCGGATTGTGTTCGAGGTGGTGGAAAGCGAACATATTCGGGATACCCAGAAGTTGAAGGACATCATCCGCACCTATCGCCGCCATGGATTTCTGACGGCGCTGGACGACTTTGGGGCGGGGAGCTCCGGCCTCAACACACTGGCAGACTTTCAACCGGATCTAATCAAGCTGGACATCCATCTCATTCGTGGGATTGATCTGGACCCAGTTAAAGAAGCCATTGTTCGAGCCGTGTTGGGCTTGGCGGAGACGCTTCGCATCGCAGTGCTCGCCGAGGGAGTCGAAACAGCCGGAGAGGCGCGTTGCGTGGCCGGCTTGGGAATTCGTTTGATGCAGGGCTACTACTTTGCGAAGCCTGCCTTTTCCGCCTTGCCCACGGTTGCGGAGTCCGCTTGGTCCTTCGATTAACGGAGAATCCCCAGAGGACTCTCTTCGGACTTTCGGCGTTGGCCTTGCTTCTTGCGAGGACTGGGACTCCTGTGGCATAAAAAGAATAATTGGCCTGCCTCCGCTGAACAAAGATGGACGGCATGGCTCCAACGTTTCTCCTGGTTTGGCTGATGGTCGCCACAAGTACGGGTGAGGTGCGAAGAGATGATCCGGCAATATTTCAGCGACCAGTTGGTGGATTTGGAGCAAGAACTATTGCGCATGGGAGCGCTGGTTGAGGATCAGCTGCGGGCTGCAGTGCGCGCGCTGACCGACAAGAACAGCCTTTTGGCACGCGATGTTATCGCTGAGGATGACCGCGTCGACCAAATGGAGATGGATATTGAACGCCGATGTCTTACGCTGTTGGCCCTGCAGCAGCCGTTGGCCAGCGATCTGCGCATCGTTTCCACGGCACTGAAAATCATCACCGACTTGGAACGGATGGCCGACCACGCGACCGACATTGCCAAGGTGACGCTGCGCCTAGAGCACGAGGCGTTCATCAAGCCATTGGTGGATATTCCGGAAATGGCGCGGCTGGCCAGCTCCATGGTGCGCTTGGCGTTGAACGCCTATGTTCACCGCAGCATTGACGAGGCTGCCACCATGATTCGCCTCGACGATGATGTGGACCACCTGTATGCGGCGATATTCCGCGATCTGGTGGCTATGATGCAAAACAACCCGGATGCGGCCGGCCAGGCCACGCACCTCTTGTTGGTGGCCAACTACATTGAGCGGGTGGCGGACCATGCCACCAACATCGGCGAGTGGGTGATCTTCATGGTGACGGGAGAGCGCAAGGAAATGAACGATTAGCTATGGCAAGTGACCAAGTTTCGGTACAATGAGAGTAGTCTGGATACTGGGATGGGGGGAGTATTCGTGGTCAGAGTCGGCATCAATGGTTTCGGCAGCATCGGACGGCGTTTCTTTCGCATCGCTGAAGGCCAACAGGATTTTGAAGTGGTGGCGATTAACAGCATCGGTGACGTCGGTGCCCAAGCCCACCTGCTGAAGTACGACAGCAACTACGGCCGTTTTCAGGGGAGCATTGAGACTGAGAGTGATCGCCTGGTGGTCAATGGACGTTCCATCCAGTTTTTCGCCGAGAAGGATCCTGCGCAAATTCCGTGGGACAAAGCCGGTGTGGATATTGTGGTCGAGTCGACCGGGGTGTTCACCAAGGCTGAGAAGGCACGGGCTCACATTGATGGGGGCGGCGCCAAGCGCGTCATTATTTCGGCGCCGGCGCAGGGTGAGGACATTACGATTGTGCTGGGCGTCAACGACAATCGGTATGATCCGAGCCAGCACCGCATCATTTCCAATGCCTCCTGCACCACCAACTGTTTGGCGCCGGTGGCCAAGGTCCTGCACGAGACGTTTGGGATTGTCGACGGATTGATGACCACGGTTCACTCGTACACCAACGACCAGCGTCTTCTCGATTTGGAACATAAGGATTTGCGGCGGGCGCGCGCAGCGGCGACCAACATCATACCCAGCAGCACGGGAGCCGCTAAGGCGCTCCATCTCGTGTTGCCGGAACTGAAGGGAAAGCTCAACGGGATGTCGCTCCGGGTGCCGACGTCGGTGGTCTCGGTGGTGGACCTGGTGGTCAACACCGAGAAGGCCGTGAGCAAGGAAGCGGTTAACGCCGCCTTTGCCAAAGCGGCGCATGGCGAGCTCGCGGGAATTTTGGAATTTACCGAGGAACCCTTGGTTTCGGGCGACTTCAAGGGTGACCCGCATTCCAGCATTGTGGATGGCTTGGAGACCATGACCATGGGCGACCACATGGTGAAGGTGCTGGCCTGGTATGACAATGAATGGGGCTATGCCAACCGGTTGGTGGAACTGACACAGCTGGTGGCGAAGCGCGATGCCTAATCTGCCGTTTCGGACGCTGGACGACATGCCGGCCCTTATGGGCCGGCGCGTTTTGGTGCGGGTGGATTTCAATGTGCCGGTGGACGAGTTGGGGCACATCACGGATGACACTCGCATTCGGGCCGCCATGGACACCATTCGGGAACTTACCGGCCGCGGGGCCCGTGTGGTGCTGATGAGCCATCGCGGTCGACCTAAAGGATGGGGCGGAGCCTCATTGGATGTGGTCGCTGAACGGCTTCAAACGCTGCTTGGTGAGCCAGTGCGATTTGTGGATGACATTGTGGGCGAAGCGGCGCACCGGGCGGTGGAAGGGTTGGCGCCGTCCCAAGTGCTGGTGTTGCAGAACCTGCGCTACGAGCCCGGCGAGAAGGCTTCCGAGCAGGAGTTCGCAACAAAATTGGCTAGCCTTGGGGAACTCTACGTGAACGATGCCTTTGGAACGGCGCATCGACGGGATGCCTCTGTGGCGTTGTTGCCGGAATTGCTGCCGGGGTATGCCGGCCGTCTGATGACTCGCGAGCTTTCCCAACTGGAGGGATTGGTGTCTCGCGCGGAGCACCCCTATTGGGCTGTCATTGGCGGGTCCAAGGTGAGTGACAAGGTAGGCCTTATTGGGGCCCTGCTCGACCGGGTGGATGGACTGATTGTCGGGGGTGGGATGGCCAATACCTTTTTGGTGGCGCAAGGCTATGGCATGGGGGCATCCAAAGTCGAGCAAGCTGCGGTGGAGGTGGCTCGAAACATCTTGGACCGCGCCCGCCAGCAGGGGGTTGACGTGGTGTTGCCCAACCGCGTGATTGCGGCTAAAGCGTTCACGCCGGATGCCTCCAGCCGCATTGCGGCGCCGGGTGAACTGGCGTCCGATGAGATGGCGCTCGATGTGGCGCCCGACGCGGTCGATCGCATGCTGGACCGCATCAAGGGCGCGAGGACAGTTCTTTGGAACGGGCCGATGGGCGTGTTCGAATGGGATCGGTTCGCCGAGGGCACCATGCGCATGGCCCGTGGATTGGCGGAATTGCCCGCCCACGTGGTGGTCGGGGGCGGGGATTCAGTGGCCGCTGTGGGCCGGGCTGGAGTCGTGAGCCGACTGGCGCATGTCTCCACCGGAGGCGGCGCGACTTTAGAGCTTCTGGAAGGGAAGACGCTGCCTGGGGTGGCGGCGCTCATCAACTCTCCGAAGGGATGATGTCTGATGGTGGCAAAGCGGTCGCTCATTGTGGCCAACTGGAAGATGTACAAGACAGTCTTGGAATCGGTGGCCTATGCGAAGGAGCTCATGCGCCAGATGGAATCGGCAGGAGCGCCGGCCACGGATCAGGTCATTTGTCCCACGATTCCGGCGTTGCATGAGGTCAAGCGCCGCCTCAGCGGGACCTCGATTCGGGTGGGCGCCCAGAACCTGGACTTGGGCAGGGAAGGCGCCAACACGGGGGCGGTCTCGGCCTATTTGGTGCGTGAAGCGGGGGCAGACTGCGTGATTCTTGGGCACTCGGAGCGTCGCAGTCTTTACGGTGAGGATGATGCTCTGGTGGCAGACAAGACGCGGGCTGCGCTTCAAGCCCACTTATTGCCGATTGTCTGCGTCGGGGAAAGCCATCAGGAACGTCTGGAGGGTGAAACCGACGCCGTGATCCGGCGGCAGATCGGCGCGGTCCTTCGGGTGCTGGATGACGAGAGTCCTTCAGACCTGATTTTTGCCTATGAACCACTCTGGGCGATTGGCACCGGCTTGGTTCCGGAGCCGGAAGAGGCCAATCGCGTGGCCGCTGTCGTGCACGACACGGTTCGCGCCGAGCGCCCCCAATTCGATTCCGTGGTGCGCATTCTATATGGGGGGTCCGTGAACCCCGGGAATGTCGCCGGTTTTGCGGCACAACCGCTGTTGGACGGAGCGTTGGTGGGCGGTGCGTCGTTGGCCGTTGACCAATGGATGCTCTTGAATCAGCGATGGGGAGAGGTGCGGTCTTAATGCGTCCAGTGGTTTTGATGGTCTTGGATGGCTGGGGGATCTCGACAGAGTCTCCGGCCAATGCCATCGAAGCGGGGCCTGACGAGGCTTTCCAAGCATTGCGGGAGCGGTATCTCAGCACGCGTGTGGCGGCCCATGGGCGGGCGGTGGGCCTTATGCCCCAGCAAATGGGAGATTCCAATGTCGGCCATCTCACCATTGGGGCCGGTCGGATCGTGCAGCAGAACCTCCCCCGCATCAGTGATGCCGTGGAATCCGGGGAACTAAAAGCCAACGCGATCCTGCAAGAGGCGCTGGAGAGGGCGCGCGGCCATCGTTTGCATTTGATGGGACTCTTGTCTCCGGGCGGCGTCCACAGCCATCAGGCGCATCTCAAGGCCTTGATGGAGATTTGCGCCGAGCGCGGGCTGGAGGAGGTCTATTTGCATCTCTGGCTCGATGGCCGAGATGTGCCGCCATCCAGTGCGATGGGCTCCTTGGAGTATCTGGCTGAGGCCATCAACAGCATCGGGGTGGGACGGGTGGCATCAGTGGCTGGCCGTTATTACGCCATGGATCGCGATCATCGGTGGGACCGCACGGAGAAGGCCTACCGCGCCATGGTGGAAGGGATAGGCCCTACGGCGGCGAGCGCTCCAGAGGCTTTGGACCAAGCCTATCAAAACGGGCAGACGGATGAGTTTGTCGTACCGACCGTGCTGGTGGATGGGGCCGGCCATCCTGTGGCCACGGTGGACAGCGACGATGTCGTGATAATCTTCAACTTTCGGGCCGATCGCGTGCGGCAAATCAGCCGAGCGCTGGCGGATCCCCAATTTGACACATTCAGTCGCCCGGTGCCAGGCGTTGCCGTCTACGGCATGACAGAGTACGACGAGGAGTTTTATCTGCCGCATTTGTTCGGCCGGCCGACAGTGGACAACAATCTGGCGGAGTGGTTGGCGCGTCACCACAAAAGCCAGTTGCACGTAGCGGAAACGGAGAAGTATGCCCACGTGACGTTTTTCTTCAACGGCGGGCAGGAGCGCGTCTATGACGGCGAGGATCGCATCCTTATTCCTTCGCCTCGAGTGGCGACATATGATTTGGAGCCCGCCATGAGCGCGGAGCAGATTGCGGATGCCGTGATTGAGGATTTAGAGCACCAAAGGCATGAATTTATCCTATTGAATTTTGCTAATGCGGACATGGTCGGTCATACTGGGAAATTAGAGTCGGCCAAAGCTGCAGTGCGCACGGTGGATCGGCAAATCGACCGCATCGCCAAGACGGTGTTGCGCCAAGAGGGACTCTTGGCGATTGTCGCCGACCACGGCAATGCGGAAGTGATGGTGGATGAGATGGGACAACCCCACACCAACCACACGACGAACCCCGTGCCCTTTACGCTGGTCGCCGGACCGGAATGGCTAAAAGGGCGAACACTCAGGCCCGGAGGGCTCCAAGACGTGGCGCCTACGCTGCTTGATCTCATGGGACTTCCCATACCGTCCGAAATGACCGGACAGTCACTTCTCCGCGAAGGGAGTGGGACTCAGGATGAATGACACGATACGGTTTGTGAACGCGATAGAGATTTTGGACTCCCGCGGCAACCCCACGCTGGCGGTGCGGGTTGTATTGGACGACGGATCCGAAGGGGTGGCCCGAGTGCCATCCGGGGCTTCGACGGGAGCGCATGAAGCGGTAGAGTTGCGGGACGGCGGTTCCCGATATGGGGGCAAAGGCGTCCTGAACGCCATCCGCCACGTGAACGAGGTTATCGCCCCGCAACTGGTTGGACAGCGCGCCAGCCAGCAGTCCAACATCGATCATCAGCTCATCGAGTGGGATGGCACCTTGCAAAAGTCGCGACTGGGCGCCAATGCCATTTTAGGGGTGTCCATGGGCGTGATGCGGGCTGCTGCGGAATCGACCAAGGTTCCCCTGTACCGCTATTTAGGAGGGAGCCAAGCCCGCACGCTGCCGGTGCCATTGCTGAACGTGCTGAATGGTGGAGCGCACGCAGACAACAACGTGGACATTCAAGAGTTTATGATTGTGCCGGCAGGAGCCGGGACCTTCAATGAGGCGATGCAGATGGCCTCCGAAACCTATCAAGCCTTGAAGTCTCTGTTGAAGGAACGCGGACTGCGTACGGCAGTGGGCGATGAGGGGGGATTTGCCCCCGACTTGGCGAGCGACCAGGAGGCGCTGGATCTCCTGATGGCGGCCATCAAGAAAGCGGGTCTGGAACCCGGCCGGGACGTCGCGCTGGCTCTGGACGTTGCCTCTACGGAACTGTATCGAGACGGGGCTTATGTTCTTGGGGGCAAAGCGCAGAGCGCCGAAGAACTGGTGAGTTGGTATCAATCGCTGGTCCAGGCATACCCGATTGTTTCCATTGAAGACGGGCTGGCTGAGGATGACTGGGACGGGTGGAAACTGATGAACCAGAAGCTGGGCCAAGCCGTGCAACTGGTCGGAGACGACCTTTTCGTCACCAATCCGACGCGCATCGCTCGCGGGCTTGAAGAGAACATCGCCAACGCGGTCCTGATTAAGTTGAATCAAATCGGCACGGTAAGCGAAACCTTAGAGGCGATGCGCATGGCGCAGCGGCGAGGATGGCGAGCGGTCGTCTCGCACCGATCGGGAGAGACCGAAGACACCACCATCGCGGATCTCACCGTGGCGACCAACAGCGGGCAAATCAAGACAGGGGCGCCTGCGCGCAGCGAACGGGTAGCCAAGTACAACCGATTGCTGTTCATCGAAGCGGAGGATTCAGGATTGGAATTTGCCGGCTGGGAGGCATTTCAGCGTTGAATTTGGAGCTGAGGCAAGTTGCCGACGGGGTTTATGCCACGTCGCGGGCGGCCATGCAGGTGGAAGTCGCCGATGTGGTGGTTTTCGACATGGATGGTGTGTTGATTGACGTGCGCCACAGTTATCCGGTGGTCATTTGCAAGACTGTCGATCAGTTTTTGCACGAGCGCGGCTTTAGCGGCGACGACATGGCGGTCACCCCGGATGAGACCGCCTATTTTAAGGCGGCCGGCGGGTTTAACAGCGACTGGGCATTGGCTCAGGGCGTCGTCCTTATTTACCTGATCAAAGCGGAATTGGCCGGCTCGCGGCAAGTTGACGGACTGCGCAATTTGTCACCTGATTTGGCGACGATTGCCCGTGCTGCGGGTCAATATGGAGGAGGTCTGACAGGCCTCGAAACAGCGCTGTCCCACCTGATTGACCAGCGCGATCTAGAGCGTGTGAAGGCGGAGTGGGACCGGGCCCGAATCACGCGTCTGGCGCAGGAATTTTATGCGGGGGACCGGGCGCAGGTGGTATTCGGGGTCCCCAACGACACCATCAGCGGCGAAGGATTGATGCTGTCGGAGCGGGCGCTTATTGACCGGGGCACGTTGGCGGCAGCGCCTTTTCGCTACGGGCTCTACACCGGCCGCAACCGCGGCGAAGTACAAAGTGCGCTCGATATGGCGCAATTGGATGGGATTTTTGCCGAGGAGGCTCTGATTACCGAATCGTTGGGCATTCGCAAGCCCAACCCGGCGGGGCTGTTCCGCGTGAAAGAGATTCTGCGTCCTCAACTGATGATTTATGCGGGGGATAACCTCGATGACTGGCAGACAGCGGCCAGGTACGAAGCCGAACGAGGACTGGATGACCCCCCCTGCCTATTCTGCGGCGTTCTGGGCGGATCGCCCGGACCGCTCGGCTACAGCCTGTTTCAGGAGCGCGGCGTAGACTTGATGACGCACAACGTGGCTTCGCTGCTGGCCTGGGTCTCCGAGCGGAAACAGCGGTTGACCACGGCATAGATTCGAAACTTCCCTTGCTGTTGACCCAAATATGGGATATTTTTGGACATTGCCGGGCTCTCCTGCGGGAGCCCGGCTT
>JAKADO010000055.1 GCA_021820485.1 Bacillota bacterium | reverse complement strand
TCCCTATCCGTCGTCAGCGGAGGATTCTTGCGGGGGGCTGCTCCTAGTACGAGAGGACCGGAGTGGACGAACCGCTGGTGTGCCCAGTTGTGCTGCCAAGCGCAACGCTGGGAAGCTAGGTTCGGGAAGGAGAAGCGCTGACCGCATCTAAGCGCGAAACCTGCCCCAAGATGAGGAATCCCGTCTCGGGCGTCAGCCCGAGGCCCCGACCCCCGATAGAACATCGGGTGGATAGGCGGACCGTGGACGTACAGCAATGTATGGAGCGAGTCCGTACTAATTGGTCGGCCCTCTTTCTCCTCAGAAGTTGTGGATGCCCCGATGGGCACCCCAAAGTTTGTGGTCGGTGCGTCGCGCCGTGAGAGTTGACCCGTTCCCATGCCGAACACGGTCGTCCCCCTCGCGTACGCTGAGACTACTGGTCCCGCAGGGGACTGGGATCATCAGGCCGTGCCGACCCATTTTTTTGTCCCGCTCGAGGAGCGGGCTATTTTTTCTCATGTTTTGGTTGGTGCGTCGCGCCGCGAGAGTTGACCCGTTCCCATGCCGAACACGGTCGTCCCCCTTGTGCACGCCGAGACTACTGGTTCCGCAGGGAACTGGGATCATCGGGCCGTGCCAACCAATATTTTTGTTCCCGCTCCAAGGAGCGGGCTATTTTTTTGCCATGATGGCCGTGTGAGGCAGCCCAGAACCGAGAGCCCTCCTGCTTCCGTGATACGGTGCGGCAGAGCAACGGGCGATCGGGGTGGCGGAATTGGGATCGGTGCTGCAATTAAGCGCTGCGAAAAAGCTTGAGGGCGTTCATCGCGCCTCTGTGGAAGTAGCGGCGGAACTATCGTGGCATTTCGAAGCCAAGATTGTATTTTGCGCCGCGTGCGGACCCGGCGCTCAGCCTTTGAAGAGCCCGTGCTGACTGATTTCGTGTCCTCGCCCGGGGATGGGGAACATTTTTTAAGGAAACCCTAGACAGGTCAGACAGCCATGCTATAATTAGGAAAGACAAAGTTAGTCAAAGACAAAATCGGTGGGGTGTCATGGCCAGTATTGCAGATGAGATTGAGGCGTATATCCGTCACCTCATTCAGAAGTCCCCGGATGGCGCCATCGTTATTCAGCGGACTGAGGTGGCCGAACGCTTTGACTGTGTTCCGTCTCAGATTAGCTATGTGCTCATGACGCGATTCACGCCCGACCGGGGTTATGTGGTGGAAGGGCGGCGCGGAGGCGGAGGCAACATTCGGGTGGTGAAGCTTGACGCGGAGCAGCAGGAATTGGCCGGCTTATTGCAGGAAATCGAAGCGATCGACCAGGCTCGGGCGTTTGGACTCATTGTGCGAGTCTTGGAAGCAGGCATGATTTCGGAGCGCGAGGCGGGAGTCATGCAATCCGCGCTGAAGCGAGATGTTTTGCAGATTGAGTTGCCCGAACGCGACCGCGTTCGCGCTCGATTGCTCCGCGCGATGCTGACGGCCGCGTTTGAGGGTAAGGGGGCCTTTTAAGATGAACGAGGACCAAGGGCAGGTTTGCCAACGTTGTCAACAGAAGCCCGCGCAGGTGCACTTCAGCAAGGTGGTCAACGGGGAAAAGTCGGAGCGGTATCTCTGCGAAGACTGTGCCCGGGAGGAAGGCGCCTTCCATTTCATGCTGGGACCGCAGTTTACAGTGCAGCATGTGTTGGGCGGGCTCATCGGCCAAGCGGGCATGCCGGCCAATCGCGCCACCGTGGATACCCGCGCTTGCCCCGATTGCGGCTATACCTATCGGGAATTCGCGGAAAGCGGCCGTCTTGGCTGCGACCGATGCTATCAGGCTTTCAGGAGTGAACTGAATCCCTTGATTCTCCGGCTCCACGGGCGGGTTGAGCATCGTGGCAAGTTGCCATCGCGCGGGGCGAAACACCTCAAGGCGCAACGCGAGCTGGACCGCTTGCGGCAGGAGATGGCCGAGGCGGTTAAACGCGAGGACTTTGAAGAAGCGGCCAAAATCCGCGACCACATCCGGACACTGACGGGAGGCGAGGCGCATGAATCCGGGATTTAGCCAATGGATGAGCGGCGGCGGTCCAGAGGGCGATATTGTGTTGTCCAGCCGCATCCGTCTGGCCCGCAATCTGTCGGGGATGCCATTCCCCCATCGGATGAAGGATGAGGAGGGCCGCGCGATGCTCTCCACTGTCGAGGATGCGGTCGCGGAGTTGGAACCGGGTTGGAACATTCAGTTCAAGCGCTTGGATTCGCTGGCCCCGTTGGAACGGCAGTTGCTGATGGAAAAGCATTTGGTCAGTCCAATGCTGATCCAAAATCCGATTCGCTACGAGGGCGTCGCCTTGGATGACCGCGAGAGCATCAGCATTATGGTCAACGAGGAAGACCACCTGCGTGTGCAGGTACTGTTGCCCGGACTCCAGTTGGACGAGGCGTGGCAGGTGGCCAATCGGCTGGACGATACGCTGGAGCAGCATTTGGACTTCGCCTATGACGAGAACAGCGGATACTTGACGGCTTGGCCGACGAACTTGGGGACGGGCCTCCGCGCCTCGGTCATGCTGCACTTGCCCGCCTTGGTGATGACGCGGCAGGCGCCGCAAGTCTTCACCACCCTGGCCCAAGTGGGCATTGTGGTGCGCGGGCTCTATGGGGAAGGATCGGAAGCGCTCGGCAACATCTTCCAGATCTCGAACCAGGTCTCCTTGGGACTGACGGAGGACGAACTGGTGCACAACCTGACGGTGGTGGCGCAGCAAATTGTGGGACGCGAGCGCAATGCACGGCAGCATTTGATGGAACAGGCGCAGTTGCCCCTGGCCGACCGCGTCGGACGGGCTTGGGGCATCTTGACAAACGCTCGGGTAATGACGTCGGATGAGGCGCTGCGCCTTCTCTCTGACGTCAAGCTGGGAGTCGATTTGGGTCTCATTAAGGGACCATTGCCGTACACTTTTTCACAGTTGACGGTGATGACCCGTCCCGCATTCTTGCAGGTGGATGCAGAACGCGAACTGGCCCCCGGCGAGCGCGATCAAATCCGCGCAGCGACACTGAGGACACATCTTTTGGGGAAAGATTAAAGAGATGTGGGGATAGACTGGAGTTATTCCGCGAGACCGAATGAGACTCACTGGATTCCGGGAATTTTGGGAAAAGAGGGATAGCATGTTTGGATCGTTTACCGAGAAGGCGCGCCGTGTGGTTATCCATGCGCAAGATGAAGCGCGCCGGATGGGACACAATTTTGTCGGAACCGAGCATCTGCTCCTGGGCCTGATTCGGGAGAGCAACTCATTGCCGGCAAAAATTCTGCAATCCATCGGCCTTGACTTGGAAACGGTTCGGGCCGAGGTGTTGAAGGCTACGGGCCGGGGTCCGGCCATTGCTCCCAACGAGGAAGTGACTTTCACCCCGCGTGCCAAGAAGGTGGTCTTGGAACTGGCTGGGGAAGAGGCCCGGGCGCTAAACCAGAACTACATTGGACCGGAGCACTTGTTGCTGGGACTCATCCGGGAAGGCGAGGGCGTTGCGGCTCAGGTACTCTTGGCCGCAGGCGCCGACCTTAACAAGGTCCGGCATCAATTGATGCACGCCAACAGCAATGCGGGCTCCAATGCGCCATCCAGCGAGACGCCCCAGCAGGTCAACACTCCCACGCTGGATCTTTACGGTCGGGATTTGACGCAAATGGCGCGTGACGGAAAGCTCGACCCGGTCATCGGGCGCGACAAGGAAGCGGAGCGCGTCATCCAGATTTTGAGCCGTCGCACCAAGAACAATCCGGTCTTGATTGGTGAGCCAGGGGTCGGAAAGACCGCGGTTGTGGAAGGATTGGCGGAGCGCATTGTGGAGAACAAGGTGCCGGAAATCCTGAAGGATCGGCGTGTAGTGGCTCTGGACCTGGGAGCCATGCTGGCCGGATCCAAGTACCGCGGAGAGTTCGAAGACCGACTCAAGCGGGCGATGAACGAAATTCGCGAAGCCAAGAACGTCATTCTCTTTATCGATGAGATGCACACCATTGTGGGGGCGGGCGCTGCCGAAGGCGCCATCGATGCGGCCAACATTTTGAAGCCGGCCTTGGCCCGTGGGGAATTGCAGGCGATCGGCGCCACCACCTTGGACGAGTATCGGAAGTACGTGGAGCGCGACCCCGCGTTGGAGCGCCGCTTCCAGCCCATTATGGTGGAGGAGCCGTCGGCGGACGAAGCGGTGCAGATTCTGATGGGACTCCGCGACCGGTACGAGGCGCATCACCGGGTGAACATCACACCGGACGCGATTGAGGCGGCGGTGCGGCTTTCTGACCGCTACGTATCCGACCGCTATCTTCCGGACAAGGCCATCGACTTGATTGATGAGGCGGCGTCCCGGGTGCGCCTCAAGAGCTATGTGGCCCCGCCCGACTTGAAGGACTTGGCTGGAAAGCTGGAGGAAATCCGCAAGGAGAAGGAGGCGGCTGTCCAGGCGCAGGAATTTGAGAAGGCCGCCCAGATGCGCGACGACGAGCAGAAGATTCGTGAGCAGCTGGATCGGGAGACGCAGGAATGGCACAACCGGCAGCGGGTTGAAACCATCAATGTGACGCCGGACGACATTGCCCACATTGTGTCCTCATGGACCGGCATTCCGGTTGAGCGCTTGGCTGGCGAGGAGTCTGAACGGCTCTTGCACCTGGAGGAGGAACTGCACCGGCGCGTAGTCGGCCAAGATGAGGCGGTGCACGCCATTAGCCGGGCCATTCGCCGAGCCCGCGCAGGGCTCAAGAATCCCAAGCGTCCGATTGGATCGTTCCTGTTCCTTGGACCGACCGGCGTCGGCAAATCCGAATTGGCCAAAGCCTTGGCAGGCTCGCTGTTTGGCGATGAAGACGCCATGATTACCATTGACATGTCGGAGTACATGGAGCGGCATGCGGTCTCGCGGTTGATGGGGGCCCCTCCGGGATATGTGGGGTATGAGGAGGGTGGTCAATTGACCGAAGCGGTCCGGCGCCATCCCTATTCGGTGGTGTTGCTGGATGAAATCGAAAAGGCCCACCCCGAAGTCTTCAACGTGCTTCTGCAGGTCCTGGAGGAGGGACGGCTGACGGAGGCCAAGGGCCGCACAGTTGACTTCCGCAACACGGTCATCAT
The DNA here is from genome assembly GCA_021820485.1 of Bacillota bacterium. GTDB lineage: Bacteria > Bacillota > Sulfobacillia > Sulfobacillales > Sulfobacillaceae > Sulfobacillus_B. The sequence goes on along the minus strand of JAKADO010000055.1, from coordinate 17,270 downwards.
TATGACATCCAACGTCGGTGCGGAAGTGATTAAGCGGCAGGGCACCATCGGGTTCCGCAAGGACAGCGAGGACACCGCCTATCGCGACATGAAGGATCGCTTGATGGATGAGGTGAAGCACACCTTCCGGCCGGAGTTCATCAACCGTGTGGATGAGATTATTGTCTTCCACGAGCTCTCCGAAGACCATTTGGCGGAGATAGTAGGAATAATGCTGAAGGAGGTCGAAGAGCGTATTGGGCAAAATGGGTACTATCTTACGGTCACTGACCAGGCCAAGTCGGTGATTGCCCAAGAAGGGTTCGATCCGGTCTTTGGTGCCCGACCTTTGCGACGCGCCATTCAGCATTTGGTGGAAGATGAACTGGCTGAACAGATCCTGGCAGGGAAGTTCCAAGAAGGGTCGCATATCCTGGTCGATGCCGAAGATGGACGCCTGGTGTTTTCCCAGAAACCGGAGGCTGCCCCAGAAGAGGCGGTTTCCACGAAAGGATCGTGACGCCCATTCGCGAACGCACGCGATATAGCTGTCAAGTCTGCGGCACTGGCAGCGCCCGATGGCTCGGGCGCTGCCCCGGCTGCGGCGGGTACAACACTATGGTGGAAGAAGTGGTGGACGATGAGCGCCGCCCCGCTCGGGGCAAAAGTGCCCGTAATCCAGTGCCCTTGACCCAAGTGTCGACCGAACCGATTGCCCGGCAGAGCACCGGCATCGACGAGGTCGATCGGGTGCTGGGGGGCGGGATTGTGCCGGGTGCTTTTGTGTTGCTGGGCGGTGACCCGGGCATCGGTAAATCCACGCTGCTTTTGCAGATCGCCGCCCACGTCAGCCAAGAGGGACCCGTACTGTACGTGACGGCCGAGGAATCTGAGGTTCAAACGCGCATTCGGGCCGAGCGGTTGGGTGTCAAGAGCGAAAACCTGTTCCTCTTGGCGGAAGGCGATATCCGCACCATCATTCAGGCAATTGAGTCCCGTTCCTGGCTCATGGCGGTGGTGGATTCGCTGCAAACTACCTTCAACCCCGAGTTGGAATCTGCGCCCGGTTCGGTGGCGCAGGTGCGGGATGTGGCTGCCCAGGTCATGCGGGTGGCAAAACAAGGATGTCCGGTCTTTTTGGTCGGTCACGTGAATAAAGAAGGGTCAGAGCGGCCCGCAGCCTAAGGCAACTTGGGCTGGTGCACTGGGCTGTATGCATGAAACACCAGATAAGCCAAGCACGAGAGTCCTTGGCTTTGGTCAATGTGCAGGAAACAAGGAGGCGTCTTGGATCCTCAGAGACAATATGCCCAGCTCCTGACGTTATGGTCTGAAGGCTCGAAGCTGTTCCGACGGGATCGCCATTACAACCGCCGGCAGCAGGATGAATGGGATGCTTGGTGGCGTCTAGGCCGCCGTTTGGTGGAACGCGGCCTGATGGTGCTGCCGGTGCCGTTTCCCGAACCGATCCTGTTGGTGGAGGATGGTGCGCGGTGGTTTACGCTGGCGACGGCATCCGGTGTCAACTCTGGCGTGGCGCGGGGAGACACCGTGGTGGTGACGGCGGACGGCTCCTCAGTGCTGGCTTGGGACAATCGGTGGACCGTGCGCATGGACCTTGCGCTCCGTCTCGGAATGCGCGGCTGGGACACGCTCATGCACTGGCCGGACAAATGGGGAACGCCGGGATGGACGTGCGATAGTCTTGATGCGGCGCTGACGCTCTTGGGAGCTCTGCAGCGCACGCCGAAGCCCTTCCAGACGATGCCGATGGCCGATTGGACCTTGGCGGCGCGCATGATGCGCCATCCCGAGCGGCGGTTCGCGAGCGGCCATGCATTGCCGTGGGAACACGGATTTTGCTACGATGCCGAAACGGCCGAGTCTTGGTGGGAACGTCAGGATGAAGACAGTGTCCACACGCGCTAGCAGGTCCCCGGGTGGTGGAACACCTGGTGGACGTGGTATTGATGTTTGAAGGGGACCGCCAGCATGTGTTCCGTATGCTGCGCGGCATTAAGAATCGATTTGGCTCCACCAGCGAGCTAGGGCTCTTTGCGATGGAGGGCGATGGCTTGGTGCCCGTGGAGGATCCGTCGCGCGCACTGCTCGCGGAACGGCCCGAAGATGTTCCGGGCTCCGCGGTGGTTGCGGCCGTGGAAGGGAGCCGTCCGCTTCTGGTGGAGGTGCAGGCGCTCTTGGTGCGGGCATACGGCACCCCGCGGCGAGTGGTGTCTGGCATGGACCCGCACCGCGTGGCGCTGGTGCTGGCCGTCATTGAGCGTCACTTGGGGCTCCGCGTCTCCGAGATGGATGCATTCTTCAAGTTGACCGGGGGCGTATCCTTGGATGATCCGGCTCTGGATCTGGGCATTATGGCGGCCGCGGTGAGCAGCATTACCGGCGTGCCCGTGCCCACCGATTGGGTGGTGGCGGGCGAGATTGGCCTGACAGGCGAATTGCGGCGCGTTGGCCGCATGGGTGAACGTCTCAATGAAGCGCAAAGTTTGGGGTTCCGTCGGGCATTGGTGCCGGGCCGGGTTTCGGAAATCCTGCCGGGCCTCACGGTGGTGTCTTCCGATAAGGTGGATGGCGCCATGGCGCGACTGGGGCTGGCGGAGCGCGAGTAGCCAGACGGGGTGATGGACATGGACGGGATGTTCAAGCAAATTGCGAAGGTGGCGCCGGGTACGCGGCTTCGTGAGGCCATCGATCGGATTATCCGGGCCCGTACTGGAGCCTTGATTGTCGTTGGCGGCGAACCTGAGATTGACGAGGATTGTCAGGGCGGATTTCGCTTGGACGTCCCCTTTCACCCCGCGCTGGTCTATGAGCTGGCCAAGATGGACGGCGCCATCCTGTTGGACCGCACGCTCTCCCGGATTCGTATGGCCAATGTGGAAATGGTGCCGCGCCTTCCGTCCAGCACCTCCGAGACGGGCATCCGACATCGGACCGCGGAGCGACTGGCCAAGACGCGTGACGCGCTGGTAGTCGCCATTTCGGAGCGGCGCGGCACCGTATCGCTGTATTTCCGGGGTGAGCGGTTCGTACTGCATGACTTAAGCTATATCCTCTCCAAGGCGCAGGGGGCGGTCAACTCCCTCTCGCGCTATGATCGCCTCTTCCGAGGCGCCGTGCGGCGGTTGGCGGAGGCTGAACTCTTCGGCGGCGTGATGTTGGAAAATGTGGTTGACGTGTTGCGTCGGGGATTGGTGGCGCATGAAATTCGTCAGGAACTGGAAGGGTACATCATCGAGCTTGGCAAGGATGGCCACCTCATCGATTTGCAGATGGAGGAGTTCCCGGACGTGATGCGGGAATGGCACTGGATTTGGCAAGACTACCAAGCCGAGGATGGTGCCCCGGTTGCTCTGGCGGAGGACGCCACCACGCTGAGTGACGAGGATTGGTACCAAGCGCTGGGCTATGCAAGAGGGGATGGCGAACGTCTTTTAGTCCCGCGCGGATATCGCGTGCTGCACCAGGTGCCGCGACTGCCGGATGCCGTCATTCAGCAGTTGATAAAGCGCTACCGTGATGCACGGGCGATGGGTGCAGCCTCGATAGCTGATTTGGACAATGTGGAAGGGGTCGGACCGCAACGCGCCGCCCTCATCTACCGTGCGCTGCATCCCAGTGAAGGAAACTAGAGACTATCCCAAGGTGGCAAACTGCTCGGCCACATGCTCCGCCGCACTAAGGGTGCCAGGCACTTGGGGACTGTATAACTGCAGCCGCACATAGGTTTGTTGCTCCTGGAACTGAAGCCGGTATTGGGGGCCGCCACCGCCAGGACTCCACACCCAATCGGCGGTAATGCCGTTGGAGAGTGTCACAGCCGTGCTGCTGAGAGGACGATAGGTGGACGGTATCGGCTGCGATGATTCTATGACCAACATGTTGTTGTAGTGGAGCATCAACAGTGGGCCTTCGATGTAACTGTCCAGCAATGACGTGTTTGGATAGGATGACTGGGGCGCCACCAGCGTGAGGTGGAGAGCATGGGCCTCACGCGTCAACTGCGACTGGAAGACCCCGTATTGTATGGGCTCAAAGCCGTAGGGGCCGGAGGGCTTCACCACCGGGGCGGTCGCGGCGGCAGGCGCCGGATGGGGGTGGGCGGGTGCCGGAGCGCTGGCTGCGTTGGCAATCGAGGATGCCGGCACGACAGGGGGAAGCATCATGGCGAGTGCCGTGAATAGTGCGGCAACCCCCAAACTCCCTCCAATAAGCGCGATTGGCGCAGGCCATCGATATGCCATGCTGTTCCCTCCGTGGATATGGACGTCTTCTCAATCTCTTGACGGCGCACACGGAGGAATTATAACCGACTGGCAGGGTGCTCGACAGCTTTCTCGGACAATTCGACAGGGATTTTTGGGCGCTAGACCGGCAAATCCCGGCGGCAATGAGGGCAGACAATGGCCCCTTGTCGGACTGGTTCTCGGCAGAAGGGACACTCAAAGCCTTGGGAGAGAATTTGAGCGCGCTGTGCCTCTTCGGTCGGACCGAGTACCGCCACAATGAGCACGCCAATCCAGCCAGCCAGTATGGCCAACAAGATTCCCAGCCCCTGGCGGCCGCGGGACTTTCCCACCACGGAACCGACCCAGATGGGGATTAACCATAGAAGAATGGCAATGAGAAAAAAGATCATCATTTTTGACGCCTCCACAGAGGATTCGTTTTCTATTACGCTATGCGCTGCCGGGATGCCTCACCAACGCCACTATGGGGAGCGGCGCTTTTTTTCATGGATCGGTGCTGCCAGTCTCCGCTGATGGGATAGTTGTGGCCGGGCAACAACAGCTGGACGTCCGTGGGAACGGATTCCCGAAGTGCGCGGCACGACGCTGCCACTTTGGCGAGGGCCGGGGACGAACTGTTCCGGGCAACACTCGATGGAACCGTCGAGCCGCCCGGACGCCACGTCACCCAGCAAAGCCGCATCGCCACGGATTAGCAGCATCTCATCCAAATAGAGCGACTGGTCGACCCAAACGGGAACGCGGCGAGCGGTGATTCCTCCGGGCAGCGTTTGCCCGTCCCGATAGGCTCCGGCAGGGACCACGCGGCCCTGGGCAAGGCGGGCTTCATCGGCTTGTTCCGGAACCAGAATTGGCGCCCCAAACCGATCGCTTAAATAACGGCTGCCTCGGGTATGGTCATGCGTGGTGAGAATGATGGCGTGGGCGCGTCCAAACCGTTCCAGAAAATCCCCTAAGCCCGGTACGACAGGCGGATCAATGAGCACGAACCCATCAGAGGTCGTGACGAGGTGGCCCGCCATGAGGTTCTCCTCTTCGGGATCGGGGGTCCACCAGCGGAAGATGTTGTCATTCATCCGCGTCAGCATGGCATCAACTCCTCGACTCATTCTAGCATCGGCGACACTGGCGTCTTGCGCATTAGGGCTGCGATGGTTGCGCTTTCCAGCATGCGAGCCGTGTGGAGCGGCCATTCTAAAGCCATTCTCGGGTGAAGGTGGAAGCGCATGGACTTCTTACGATTTGGCATGTTGTTGTTCAGTGCCGTGTTGGGCGCTGCGGGATCCACCGGAGACAAGGCGCCGCTGGATGCCGGATCCGTGCAACGGGTGGTGACCCAATTGGTGCAGCGGGAGGATCAGGCCACGATGAGCGGCAACCGCGCGTCCTTGAAAGCGGTTTTCCTGCCTGGCAGCAAAACCGCCGAGGCGGTTCACGAAAAGGCGGTGTCCCGCTTGATGTACTTGAATGACTGGGCCAAAGCCCGGCAAATTCACTTTGACGGGGTGTTGGTCCATGTCCGAACGGGACCGGCCCGTTGGCTCGGTTCAGATGAGGTTCGCGTCTACGGCGCGGATCAAGCGCAGTATCGGTATCACCATTTGGTGGGAAACAAGCGTGAAAATCGATTCGGCATCGGCGTCTACCACTGGTATGTGCTGGAGGAGAGCCACGGCCAATGGTATATCAAGAACGATACGTTCATCGATCCCCTGAATCAAGATACCCGACTCAAGGGAGCCGCGGTGCCGGCGGTCATTCAGGTCAAGCCCGAGCATCGTTCACCGGTGCCGCCCAGTGAAGGAGCCAAGCGGGCCATTCGCTATGCGGAAACCTATTGCGGCGCGGCGTTCGGGTGTGGCAATCAGAATCGCTATCACTCCCAGTACGCTGATTACAACTGGAATGGCGGCGATTGCACCAACTTCATTTCCCAGGTCTTGCACGCGGGCGGATTTTCGGAAAACAGCCATTGGGACGGGAGTGACGGGGGAACGCCGGCCTGGGTGAACGCCACGCGGTTGGCGCAATACTTGCGGCGTTCGGGACGGGCTACCGCCTACGCCGAAGGCACGCTTCCCACGCTTATAGAAGACGATCCGTCCGGCCATTCGCCGCTTGATCAACTGCGCCTCGGCGACTTAATCGGCTACTTTGAAACCGGCCGGGTGGTCCACTTTGCCATCGTAGTAGGGTTTGACGCCGATGGGTACCCGTTGGTCATCAGCCACTCGGCCGATCGCTATCGAGTGCCCTGGGATTTGGGTTGGGATCGCACCACGCGTTTTCTCTTCTATCATGTGCACTACCCATCCTGAGGGGTGAGCCACCACCAAAATACGCCGAGGAGGACAATGAGCCCCGTGACGATGATTTGGAACCGGGCCAATTGGGCCAGCACCAATCCCAAGCCGGCAAGTGCCGCTAACGGCGCGAGCGGCCAGAGCGGCATGGCATAAGGGGCGGGACTCTGGCCAATGCGGGTGCTGAGGCTCGCGAGCGCGATCCCGAGATAGACCACGATGAGAACGGTGCCTCCCAAGGTTACCAGAAAATGAATGCCCGACAACGCCAGCATGAGAAAGTTGGCCGCTCCCAGAAGCACCAGGGCCCCGACTGGGGTGCCGCGGCGGCTTAGTGCGCCGGCCAGGCGATTCAGCGCCCCCGGCCACTGATGGTCGCGGGCGATGGCGAAGAAGATGCGGCCATAGCTCATGGTAGTGGCCAATCCTGTGTCAAAAAGCGCGATGCTGATGCCGCCCAACAGCAGAGTGCGCCCCCATGTTCCGCCAAGATTGGCCTCCACGACCCCAGCCAAGGGAAGGGACTGGTGTCCCATCACTAAGGTGGGCAGAGCCAGCGTGCCCACGACGACGGCGGCCAGTTCAACCAAGATGGTGGCCACGGCGGTTCCCAGAATGGTGCGGCCCAGTTGGCGCGGGGCGGTGCGGGTTTCTTCGCTGTAATAGAGGCAGGATTGCGGTCCGTTCAGCCCGTAGAGGGCAGCCGTCGCGGCCGCCAGCCAGGCCTCACGGGGCACTGGAAGGCGCACCCCTGGCGCGCTCTCCCGGATAGGATGCCACAGAACCTGAAGCGGCTGATGCAATGCGTGCAGGCCAGAAGCCATGAACAGCACAAAGACGAAAAACTCGATGGCTACCATGGCGTTGACCACGAGGCTGGAGGTTCGCAACTCCAGACTTGCCAAAAGAAGATGCAAGCTAAAGATGGCAAAAGCCAGGCCCATGGCCGGCAGCGACGGCCACAGCTCATGCAGGTAGGTGGCTGTGCTTAAGGCCAAAAGGCCAGGAATCGCCATGCCCTTGACTAGGAACAGCACCGTATAGATGCTTCCTACGCGCCGGCCCAGCGCACGGGCTGCCAAGGCATAGTCTCCACCCGCCTCCGGATACCGACTCCCCACCTCGGCATAGCACAACATCATGGTCAGATTTAAGAGGGAGCCCGCTGCATACCCCAGCACAATGCCGGTCCCTGCATCCTGAAAGGCGGTGCCGAACGTGAGAAACACGGAGGAGGCTGGTGCAATGACCGCAAAGGTTAGGCCGATAAGCCTCCCCAGGCCAATGACGGGAGCCAGGGGGGAATGTGGTGGTCGCGGACGCGGCACGGCGCATCAATCCTTTCCGTCATGCCTATCCCTATGCCGCGCCCAGGACAAATATCGCCGGCTTGGCCCGCGGTGTTTTAAAAGAAAGTGGGGGTCAAAACAGGACTTTGGCGTATGGGACAGAATTTCTTCGAGTGACGGCGAAGTATGTCATGTAATTTCCGGAGAAGCTGCGGGTTTGGAAACAAAATGGGCACGTGGTTCGTTCATGAGTTTGGTATGATATGATCCTCCTGAGGCGCAAAAGAAACGCACCGCACTTGTTAATTTTTAGTATTTTATCCGCGCCTCCGGGAAGACTAAAAAATGGGTCGGTTGGAGTGAAAGACCCAAACGTCACGATGAGGAGGTGGTCGATATGGACAGGATTTTGCGGCAAGTGCTGACAGCGGTCGGTGCCTTGATAGGACTGGCCGTTGTGTTGCAAAACCGCACGGCGTTAAAGGCATGGGCCTTATTGCATGCCTTGGGCACAATGCGTGAAGGTGTCCTGATAGGAGTAGGCCTCGTCGTCGGCGGCATCCTCGGCTATTTGTTAGGGCCGCTTTTGATAACCTGGGCCAGTCGAGCCGTTGCATGGGGGGAGTCTCGGCTTCAGCGCACCCCTACCCAGGATTTGCTGTCCGGTTCGATTGGGCTGATTGTAGGTCTTGTCATCGCCTTTTTGCTAGGCGTGGACCTCAGCGGATTGGGGACTGTGGGAACCATTCTGCGCGTGGCTATTACAATTGGCTTTGGCTATGTTGGGCTCCGAGTGTCGATTCGACGGAAGGACGATATTATGCGGCCGCAGTCTTGGTTGCCGTCCCGCTTAAAGCACCGTGGCGGGCCGGAAGCCATGAAGCCAAAGATTTTGGATACCTCCGTGATTATCGATGGTCGGATCGCAGACATTTGTCAGTCCGGCTTCTTGGAGGGTCCTCTCGTAATTCCGGCCTTTGTTCTTGAGGAGTTGCGGCACATCGCCGATTCCGCTGACGTATTGAAGCGGAATCGCGGGCGTCGCGGTCTGGACATTTTGAACCGCATTCAAAAGGAGCAAAACAACGTCCAGATTTATGAGCGGGAAGTCGATCCCAATATGGAGGTCGATTCGAAGCTGTTGAAGCTGGCCAAGATTTTGGACGGAAAGGTCGTCACCAATGATTTCAACCTCAACAAGGTGGCGGAGCTGCAGGGAGTTCCGGTCCTGAACATCAACGAATTGGCCAACGCTGTCAAACCGGTGGTGCTGCCCGGTGAAGAAATGGTGGTCCACATCATCAAGGACGGCAAGGAGTCCGGACAAGGCATCGGCTACCTGGATGATGGCACGATGATTGTGGTGGACGGTGGGCGGAAGTTCATCGGCCAAACTGTCGCCGTACTGGTTACCTCGGTATTGCAGACCGCAGCGGGCCGGATGATTTTTGCCAAACTGAAGTCTCAAGCGGCGATGGAAGCCGAGGCACGGTAGTCGCAGATCCGTAGGGAGGGGTCTGGGTGAAAACCCAGGCCCCTTTTTCCCTTACAATGGAGGCGGAGGCGAATGCGACGGACATTTACGGAATTATTGTGGCCGCTGGGCAAAGCCGGCGCATGGGTGGAAAGAGCAAGATTTGGATGTCCTTTCAGGGGCGGCCGGTGCTGGAATGGACGTTGCGGCGCTTCCGCGCTGCCGGGGTGTTCAAAGGCGTGGTGGCTGCGCAGCCATGTGACCATGACGCCATTCAGGGACTTGCCGCATCGCTCGGCATGGCCATGAGGCCTGTGGCCGGCGGTGCGGAGCGGTACCTGTCGGTGCGCGAGGGACTCCGCGAACTCCGAGAGGCTCAATCCGATGACATCATCCTCATTCATGATGCAGCGCGCTTTCTTGTGCCACGCGATCTCATCGAGCGCGTCATCACCGCTGCGATCGCCATGGGGGCAGCGCTGCCGGTCGTTGAGGTGGTGGATACCGTGAAGGCTGTATCCTCCGACGGACTGGTGGAACGGACGGTCCCGCGCCGCGAACTCGGTCTGGCGCAGACCCCGCAGGGTTTTCAGAAGGCCGTGATTGAGGAAGCCTACCGCCAATGGGCGTGGGAACGGGTGCCAACGGACGATGCCGAGGTGGCGGAGTCGGCCGGGTTTCCGGTTCGAGCGGTGGCGGGCGACCGTTTGAACCAAAAGTTGACGCGGCTGGAAGATATCGGCTGGTTTGATGCCATGCTGAAAGGATTGATGGAGCATGAGGCTGGGACAGGGATTTGACGCCCATCCGTTTGTGGAGGGCCGTCCGCTGATTTTGGGCGGGGTCACGGTGGATCATCCGATGGGACTGGAAGGGGACAGTGACGGGGATGTGCTGACCCATGCCATCATGGATGCGTTGTTGGGCGCCCTGTCCATCGGCGATTTAGGGACGTGGTTTCGCGCCGACGACCCTTCCGTCCACGGAGCGCGCTCGGTCGACCTGCTGGCTCGAGTCATGCACATGGTGGCCGATCACGGGTACCATGTGGTGCAGGTCGACAGCACGGTAATCGGGGAGCGTCCCAAGGTCCGGCCGCTGGTGCCGCAAATGCGTGACTCGTTGGCACCGGTTCTCGGGATTCAGGCAAAGGACATCTCGATCAAAGGCACAACGACGGACCATATGGGATGGCTTGGCCGCGCAGAGGGTTTGGCGGCGCTGGCTGTGGTTCAGTTGAACAATTAGGATTGGCCGAGATATCGGCTGACGCCATTGGCCATGGATTGGGCCAACACCGCTTGATACCACGTGGACTGCATCCGCTGGGCATCCACACTGTGGGACAGAAACCCGATCTCGACGTTGACTGCGGGCATCTGGGAGACTTCCAACACCCACTGGCGAATAGGCCGGGGAGGATGGGGACGACTCGTGGCCGCCAGACTTTGCGTCATCAAGGTGGCCAGTCGGTAGGACGGAAGGCTTGCGCGCGTGTAATACACGATGGGTCCGGCCATGGTCCCGGTGGGTTCCGTGTTGACGTGCACGGAGATGAACAGCGCAGCGCCCAATTGATTGGCCAGGGTCGCCCTCTGGGTCAAATCCTTGAGCACGGTGCTGGAGAGGGCGGTGTCGGTGCTGCGGGTATAATACACGCGGTATCCGCGTTGCTGGAGGAGCGTTCCAAGCTTAAGCGCCACCGCTAAGGTCAGTGACTTCTCATAGACAGCGCCCCGGATTGCTCCGGGGTCCCAACCGCCATGCCCGGGATCAATGACGACCAGCGGCGCGGCGTGTCCTACCGCCGAGACCGTCTCGGGAGCCCGCTGGATGAGCCAATAGGCGCCTATCAACAGGGTTAGGATCAAGATGGTCAAGCGTTTTTGCATTGCTCGTCTCCCCCAAAGAAGTCTATGCGTCGCACTGCCAAGACAGTCCATATGCGCCTGACCGGGCATTGTTGATGCGCTGTCGTGTATATGGAATGCTTACCAAGACTTTACGGAATGTGAACCGTCCCCTTATGGACTCTTAACCCAGCTTTTCTACCGTGGAGGTGGGAGTCGATGAAAGGGGAGATTCTATGGTTCGCATTGCCCACCTCTTTGACATGAAACGGCCCCTGAGACCCGCATTGCCGGGATTAGGGAGGCTTTTCACCGCGGCGCTGACCTTATTCGCGCAGCACAACCGGACTTTCTCAGTGTCAGTGATGACTTGACCAGCTATGGGTCGGTGGATCGGACCCAGTTGGTTCAAGCAAAGGAATGGTTGGACGCCTTGGATGTCCCCTACCTTGCCATCCCGGGGAACCACGATTTGGGTGCCTACCCCTGGCGTGGGCAACAGTACCCGGACTCTGAGCACTATCATCCCGGTCCCTGGGAGTCCACCCACTTTGCCAGTGTGTTTTGTCAACCACCATTGGTGACGGCCGTTCTCGGCCCCATGCGGGTGATAGGTTTGGCGCTCCGCGAGGGAGATCCCGACGGGGTGCTGGATGCCCTGGATCGGGAGCTCGACTGGTCTTCGATGCCCACCATTCTCTTCAGCCACTATCCATTGGCACCGGTCCGAGCCGAAGGGGTTCTTTCCTCTTTCGGCTCCGAAGACTACATTCCCCAGTCCGCCCGTCGGCTCTTGGAGCTGGTTCAGGCCCACCCCGAGATCGTGCTCTACGCGGCCGGCCACGTGCACGCGGTCTCGGTTTCCCCATTGCCGCGGAGGCCGCTGCAGCTGACGGCTGGCGGCTTAGGACCTGGGCCCAGCCAATGGTGGCTGTATCACGTAACGGATACTGAACTGCTTTATGAATCGCGGTTAGGAGCGGGACCGCTCACCTTTTGGGACCGCTTTTTGCAGGATGACAGCATTTCTCTGCAGTACCACTGGGAATTCCACGCGGGACAACGCGGCCTGTTGGCCTATCGCGAGTCTCTTACGTAGAGGAAATGGAGGAACTGCACATGGAGGATACATTGAGACTGTTTCATCCCGCCGACAAAGCCAAGTTCAGCGGGTTCCATCTCAAGTCGATGGTGAGCACCGGCATGGGCGTATTTACCGACGGATATGACCTTTCCTCAATTGGCATTGTTCTGCCGCTGGCCTTGGCGGCATTCGGCGTCAAAAGCCTAACCGGCCTCGAGAGTTCGCTCTTGGCGGGGGCGGCGTTGGTTGGCGCAGCGCTTGGAGCCATCCTGTTTGGGATTCTAGCCAATCGGGGTCGCAAGGCCTTTTATGGCCTTGATGTGACTATGATGGCCCTGGATCGGCGGGTAGCCCCACGCTTGTCGTGGATGCCCAAACTGGCGCCGACCCCGAGCAGCAGGCGGGCTAATCGTGGGGCAGGGTCCGCATCACCAGGGTTCGGGCCTCGTCCACCTCACGGCGCGTCTCTTCCGCGACCGCGTCCGGGTCGGCTTCCAGTCCGGGGCCTTCCTCGAAACGGGCATCGATGTTGCCGAGGATAATGGCCTCCAGCGTGTCGAGGAAGTGCAAAATCGGCCGGCGTTCGGGCACGCCATAGTCGCCGGCCAAGACACGGCGAATGAAGGGGATGAGCGTTTCTCCCTCCATGGAAAACTCATAATAGTGTTCCAACAATGTGTCGCTGGTCATGAAGCAGCTCCTTTGCCGTGCACGGGCACTCGTTCCGGCACCAGCCGGGCGACCCCCAGCCAGGTACCTTCCCCAATGATAACGGTTTCTGCAGGACCAGCGCTAATTTGCGCCACGGGCGGCCAATCCGGTGGCTCGTTGGTCCCGGTGGTGGCCCAGGTGCTGGCCGGCGCGGGATAGGGGCTGGTGGGCTCTATCCAGCGCTTCAGCGGCTGATGCGGCACCCAGAGCAAAATGTGGTGCGGCGAGCTGATCCAGAGTCCATTCTCAGGCGCGCTCACCGCAGCCAACGGCGATGCCGGCACGGTGGCGATCGGCACGAGGCCGGCCAAAAGCGAAATGCGGTCGATGTTGCCGTTGGCGTCCACCGTCCACAGCGCGTGGCCCCAGCGTCCCATCGCCACAAAAAAGTCGTTGGAGCTGAGGGAAGCCACCGGCTGCCAGACGGTGGAGAGTCCGTTCAGCATCCACACGGTTTGACTGGAGATCATCCACACAGTGGGGGTGCTTCCTTGGGACCCGGTGATGGCGAGCGCAACCGGCAACGTGTTCGAGGGCACATTCCGGGTGACGACCTGATGCGTGTTGAGATTCATGAGCTTAATGTCGGTCAAGCCGGAAAATGTGGTGGCCGCAGAAGCGGTCCACTGGCCCGCCGTCACCGTCGGTCCCGGAATCGCGTAGTCTCCCGGCACAAACTTTCCGTTTACGGCTGACCAGCCGCCTACATATCCCCAATGCCGATACCAGACGTTATGCTGTCCGCTGACAACCAGATCGACCCCGCCCCAACTGGCCGATTGCTGCACGTTTAAGGTGCCCATATCGGAGTTCTTGGGAAAAGGGGGATTCACAGCCGGCACGCTGGTCCAATGATTGACACGCGTCTTGGGATCGTACCAGCCGATGGTATCCGCATTGCCTAAAGGATTGGCGGTGCCGTAATAGAGGCGGCCTTGGGGGCCGGCCAAGACCGAGCTGACCTGGGCACCTTCCGCCAGCAGCACGGGCGGACCCACGGAAATCGGATACCAAGAGAATTGGGGCATCCAGACGGTATGGTAGGCGGGATGGGGTTTCGGACTGGGGGCGCCGACCGCCTGAGCCTTGCCAAACCCGCAACCCGCCAGGGCGGTTCCTACGAAGGCGGCCAGCGCCCAGATGCGTCTTTTCATTACAGCCAATGAATGGCGGGCACAATCATCAGCATCATGCTCAGCAACCCGAGACTAGCCAGCAATGTGGTGACGAAGAGTGTAAGCGAATCTGGCGAACGTCCTGGCATTCAGGAAACCATCCTTTCGACTAGGGTCCTTTGGGAGCGGGCGGTGTCCATCCGTACGGCCATGCGAACGGCTTTCCGAAGGTCGTATCGAAGAGCTGCTTTGCCGAAGGATCCTTCACGTGGAAATATTGATCATAGATGGCGCGGGCCACGAATCCGGAGTGCGCACCCCATAACCCGGCCTTCACATAGACGATGATGAGGATGCTGGGGTGCGGCATCGGCCCATAGGTCAGAAAGAAGGCGTCGTTGGGCTTTCCGGTTCTCTGCGCGGTACCGGTCTTGGTCGCCACCGAAATGGGGAACCCGGCCATGGCGCCATAACCGGTCCCGGATACGCCCGCCTTGATGTTGGGATCCTGGGCTGACAAAATCATGCCTTGGTGCACGGTGCTGTACACCCATGAGGGTACGCCAGTCAGTTTTCCCTGCACCACGGGATTGAACTTTTTGACCACCTTGCCTTTGGGTGTCGTAATCTCTGACACCAAATGCGGCTTGTACAGTGTGCCGCCGTTGGCAATGGCGGAGTCAGCCCGGGCCAAGGCGATTAGCGTAAATTGGTCAATTCCTTGGCCAATGGCGGTGTTCAAGTTCCAACCCCACGTCCAGACCCCGTCACCATCTTTTTTCAGTTGGGCCGGAGTCGGAATGGTGCTGGTGGTTTCGCCGGGCAAATCGATGCCGGTCGGCTTGTTGAGCAAAAACTTCTTAAACCATTTGTCCATGAGATTGATGCCCATGTCATAACCCACGGTGTAAAAGAAGGTGTCATCCGAGAGTCCCAGTGCCTGCACAATGTTTAGCCAGCCGAAACCCGGGGCATACCAGTTGTGGAATGCCGGATCCTTCGGGAAATACCCGGGGTCATAGATTTCTGTGGTTGGTGTGAGCGTCCCCGCGGCCAGCGCCGAGGTTGCCATGATGGGTTTGAAAATCGACCCGGGGGCAAAAGGCTGATAGATGGGAATGAAGTCATAGAGCGGTTGCAAGGGGTCCTTCAAAAGCTGTGCATAATAGCTGTTGCGCGACGGGCTGTTGGGCAAGAGCTTGTTCGGGTTGTAGCTGGGCAAGCTGGCAATGGCCAGAATGTCCCCGTTGTTCGGGTCAATGGCGATTACCCCGCCTTGGTTGGCGGTTGGCGAATAGGCCGCCGAGGACGGCGACGCATGTTGAATCGCATACATGTCATACGCCAAGGCGCTGTAGGCGGTCTTCTCCAAATTCCAGTTGATGGTGAGGTGCAGCGTGTCTCCCGGAGTAGGCACTTCCGAGCCAAACAGCTTGACCAATTGCCCTTGCCGGTTCACCTCGGCGTATTCGCCGCCGGAGTGTCCCACCAAGTAATTGTTGTATTCCGCTTCAAGCCCGGTCATCCCCTTGTCTGCGGTGGCCGTGTTCTCACCCAGGAAGCCGAGTACGTTCCCCATGGTGCTGCCATAGGGGTCCCAGCGGACGGCGGTCGGTTGAATGCGGAGGTAGGGCAAATGATTGATGTTTTCTTCAATGACAGTCATTTGTTTGGGCGTCAAGCTGGAATCTATTTCAATGGGCTGATAGGCAGGCAGTGTTGCCAGCTGCTGCGCGATTTGCTTGTTGATGGTATTGGTCGACATGCCCAAGTATTGAGAGAGCAGGTGGACCTCCGAGGACGGCAACGGGCCGCCTTGGCTGATGTAATAGAGACTCCACGCCGGCTTGGACGTGGCTACCTGCACACCGTCGGACGTGACAATATTCCCGCGCGGTGCGGGAATGGGAATCTTTCGCAGTTGGTCTTGCTGCGCCAGTGACTGATAACGGGCGCCATGTACGACTTGCAAATCCCAGAATCGCAGGCCAATGACGACGAAGGCCGCGGCAATGAACGACAGCAGAAAAATGGCCCGGCGACCGATACGCTTCGGGGACATGACTGACCTCTCCCTTACAATCCTTGTGCCCAGTGTAACAAAAGGTTCAAAATCCTGACACCTATAAAACGCCCCAATCATGGGAAAAGCTACATGCAAGGAGGCATTTGTCGGCGGGTTTTTGTTCAGGATAGGAGCGATGAAATGGCAGCAAACAAGATGACGCATCGACAATTGTTAGGCATCGGAGTGGCTGTGCTGCTGTGGTCCTCCACAGCGCACGCCCAATCGCCAGGCAGTGTCGTCACACTGGGGGCTAATTTGACGCCGAGCCAGCGTCAAGAAATGCTGCGCGATTTCGGGGCGGCTTCTGCCCATGCGCAGGTGATTACGATCAACCATCAGGACGAGGAACGCCTTTTGAGCGGGGTGGCTCCACAATCACAGATTGGCACGCGATCCATCTCCTCCAGTGCGGTGACCATCGAACCAAGCGGCTATGGCATTCAGGTGACAACCCACGACATCACATGGGTGACGCCGGCCATGTACGCGAACGCTTTGGCGACGGCAGGCGTGAAAAACGCCAAAGTGGTGGCCGATGCCCCGTTTCCGGTATCGGGAACGGCGGCCTTGGCAGGTATTTTGACCGCCTACCAAACCGCCAGTGGGACAAGCATTCCGCTGGGTCAACAGCGCACCGCAGCACAGGAAATGATGGTGACGGGAAACCTGGGGGACCAAATTGGCAACAAGGCGGCCGCCAGTACGTTGATGATGCGGGTGAAGAATACGGTGATTCAAAACCACCTGACGAGCCCGGCCGCCATTCGGCCGGTGGTGGTGAATGAGGCCAACAAGCTCTCCATCACGCTGACGCAGAATCAAATCACCACGATCACCAATCTGATGGTTTCCATCAGCCGATTGTCGCTCAACGCCGCGACTCTCACAACCCAGTTGAAGGGATGGGAGCGCGAGGCTGCGGCCATCGCACCGCCTGGGTTTTTCCAGCAGTTGCTGCGCTGGCTTCAGCAAATTTGGCATTCAATCATCGGGATGATCCGGCCCCACACCTCGTAGATTGACGTTACGAAGCGATTTGGTTATGCTTGGGAAAATTCGATGTGGTCGATTCCATCGCCCGGCTTGGAGGCGATTTTTTGCCATGCCAGGCGTCGCCCGACCTTCT
>JAKADO010000054.1 GCA_021820485.1 Bacillota bacterium | reverse complement strand
CAACCATTTGTTCAATACCCTGGACGCGCGCGGCGCCATCGCCGTAGTGCAGCGTCAAGCGTACGTGGGCCGTCTTCGGCAATTGGCGCGCCGAGCGGCGGAGGTTTACCTAGGGAGGACGACAGCCAGTGTCTAACGAGAAGTTTCAGACATTTCTCATGGAGGTTGGGGTGGAGGAAATCCCCAGCCAGTACGTGGCTGGTCTGGCCCAAGGCCTGAGCGAAGCCATGCAGCGCGCTCTGAGCGAGGACCGTCTTGCGTATCGCAACGTTCTGGCCCAATACACGCCGCGGCGCCTGATCTTTCAAGCGGACGTGGCGCCCGGCCAGGCCGCCGAGGTGGAGATGGTGCGCGGGCCAGCCGTGTCCGTCGCCTATCGTGAGGGAGCGCCGTCTCCGGCCCTGGAAGGATTCCTGCGGCGGGTTGATCTGACGGAGGATCAATTGGTGCGTCAGGTTGTGGGTGGCAAGGAATACTTGGTGGCTCCGGTGCAAAAGCCGGTCGAGTCAGCGAGCGTGCGGCTTCCACAGCTGGCGGCGCATGTCCTCGACACCTTGCCCCAGCCCCGCAGCATGCGTTGGAACGCGGGGGATGACCGCTTCATCCGACCGGTGCGCTGGCTTTTGATGCTCTTGGATGATGAGGTGCTTCCGGGCTCGGCTCTGGGGGTCACGGCGTCGGCCATCACCTACGGAAACCGCACCGATCATCCTGAAGCCCTTTCGGTATCGCGTGCGGCCGCCTATTGGTCCGTTCTCCAAGAGGGGATGGTCATGGCGGACGCTGAGGAGCGCCGGCGAGCGATTGTAGAGGCTGGTGACCGATTGGCGCGGGATGCTGGGGGCAGGGTGGATTGGGATGCGGAATTGTTGGATGAGGTCACCAACCTAGTGGAGTGGCCCACCCCATTTTTAGGACGTTTTGATGAGGACTTTCTGGAGGTTCCGGAACCGATCCTGATTACCTCCATGCGGGTTCACCAGCGGTACTTTCCCGTCCGAGGGCAAGATGGCCGGCTCATGGCCGCTTTCCTGGCGGTGCGGAATGGGGCGGGCGAGGCATTGCACCAGGTGCGTCGCGGCAATCAAAAGGTCCTTCGGGCCCGTCTCTCCGACGCCCGCTACTTCTTTCAACTGGACCGCCGGCATGCGCTGCTTGATCATCGTGAAGCGCTCGAGAGCGTGACTCTACACGCCAAGCTGGGCACGTACGGTGACAAAATTGAGCGGGTCAAGCGCCTGTTTGAGACGACCCGGGAATGGTGGCCGCTGAGCGCTGCAGAGGCGAGTCAGCTGGAGCGCAGCCTGGAGTTGTATAAGTGCGATCTGGTAACGCAGGTCGTGTCCGAATTTCCCGAACTGCAGGGGGAAATGGGCGCCATTTATGCTGCCCTGGACCACGAAAGTGCCGCGGTGGTGGAGGCGATACGGGACCAATACCGCCCCGGGTTTCCGGGCGACCGGGTGCCCCAGGCGCCTGTGGCCCAATTGCTGGGCCTTTTGGATCGCGCGGATACGCTGATGGCGTTTTACGGAGCCAACATTCGCGCCACAGGGTCGGAAGATCCTTTCGGCTTGCGGCGCGTGGCGTTGGGATTGGCACGCATTGCCGCAGAGACGCCGATTCTGGGGGAGCGCACGGTGCGTGAGCTGCTGGCCGAAGCGGCCAGCGTGACGGGGGCTTCGCCGGCCGTCACGGAGGCTGTGTATCAGCTGGTGACTGCCCGTCTCATCTCACAGTGGGAGGAGAAATGGTCTTTTGCGTTCCTCAATGCGACGTTGGCACGCGACTTTTCCTGGTCACGCTTGGAGGATCGCCTACGCTTTTTGGAGGAGCACCATGGGTCGCGTCAATTCGACGATGTGGTTACCGCCTACAAGCGGGTGGAGCGCATTGGCCGGGAATCAGGCGACGTGACACTGGCGGATACGTATACTGGAGTTGAGGCTGATCTAAAGAGTGCGGCCGATGCTGCCTTGGCAGCGCCAGGCGGGGATTTGGCCGGTTGGTGGGAAGCGCTGGATCGTCTCTTGCCGGCCATCGCGCAGTTTTTTGAGGATGTCTTGGTGATGGATCCGGATCTCGCCGTGCGCTCGCAGCGGCTGGGGCTGTTGGCGCGCGTGCAGTCGGCCTTGGGCCGCTATTACGCGTGGGATCAAATTTAGGGGGGAAACCTGTGCAGGAGACCCGGGTGTACATTGTCTCCGATTCATTGGGAGAAACTGCCGAGCGGGTGGCGCACGGCGCAGCCATCCAGTTCGAAAGCACCAGCAACATTCGCATTGAACGGGTGCCGTATGTTGTGAATCAGGAAGGCATTGACCGGGTCATGAGCCGGGCAGTTCGGGGATCTGCAGTCATCATCTACACCATGGTGCGGCCCGAATTGCGGGAGTACTTGGCCAAGGCCGCCGACTCGCGCGGGATTCCCCACGTCGACGTGATGGGACCAGTGCTGGGAGCGCTGCAGTCGGTGGTGTCGTCGCCGCCGCGCCTGGTTCCGGGACTGAGCCATCGGCTGGACCAAGAGTACTTTGCCCGTGTGGAGGCGGTGGAATTTGCGGTAAAGTATGATGATGGCAAGGATCCAAAAGGGATCCGCGAAGCCGATGTCGTACTGTTAGGGGTATCACGGACCAGCAAAACGCCGGTCAGCCTCTATTTGGCCAATCACCGGCTCAAGGTGGCCAATGTGCCCTTGGTGCCGGAGGTGCCCGTGCCTGGCGAAGTGTTCCGGGAGGGACGCCTAAAGGCGGTAGGCCTGATTATTGAACCCGAGCTGTTGATGTCGATTCGCCGCCAGCGTCTGAAAAGCTTAGGACTGGGAACTTCAGCTCAATACGCCACCATGGAGCGCATCATGGTGGAACTGGATTACGCCTGGGATATCTTTAACCGATTGAAGTGTCCTGTTATTGATGTGAGCAATCATGCAGTCGAAGAAACGGCAACGCGCGTGTTAGAACTGCGAAATAAGGAGGCCACGGGTCAATGACGCGGTATGTGTACCAGTTTGAGGAAGGCGATGGCAAGGATCGAAAGAGGCTGGGAGGGAAAGGCGCCGGGCTGGCGGAAATGAGTCGGATCGGCCTCCCCGTGCCCCCTGGGTTTACGATTACCACGGAAGCGTGCAATCAGTACCAAGCTGACAATGCCGTGCCGTCTGGACTGATGGACGAGGTGTGGGAGCACCTGGGCGAGCTGGAGGCTAAGCTCGATCGTCGCCTTGGCAATGTCGAGCGTCCCCTGCTGGTGTCGGTGCGATCCGGCGCGCCCATTTCCATGCCGGGCATGATGGATACCGTGCTGAACTTGGGCCTCAATCCAGACACGGTAGAAGGAATGGCGCGCCTCACGGGCAATCGTCGCTTTGCCTTGGACAGCTATCGGCGCTTCATTCAAATGTTTGGCAACGTGGTGATGCATATGGAGCACGCGCAGTTTGAACATATTTTGGAGGCTGTCAAGCGCGAGGTCGGGGTCGAGCAGGACACGAAACTGACCGAAGCGCATCTCGAAGAGGTCATTCGCCGGTACAAGGCGTTGGTGCAGAAAGAGACCGGGCGCGCCTTCCCTGATGATCCTCGCGAGCAGCTCTCGATGGCGATTTTGGCGGTGTTTGACTCGTGGCGGAACCCTCGCGCGATTGTGTATCGCCGACTCAACAAAATTCCGGAAGATCTGGGAACTGCCGTCAACGTGCAGTCGATGGTGTTCGGCAACATGGGCGACACGTCCGCGACCGGGGTGCTCTTTACCCGCAACCCCAATACCGGGGAGCCCGGCATGTATGGTGAATATTTGACCAATGCCCAGGGTGAAGATGTGGTCGCTGGCATCCGCACTCCCAAGGAAATCGGGGAGATGGCGGAGGAGATGCCAAAGACCTATCACGAGTTGGTTGAGGTATGCGCACTGTTGGAGCGCCATTATCGCGACATGCAGGACATTGAATTCACGGTGCAGGAAGAGAAACTGTACCTCTTGCAGACCCGGAGCGGCAAGCGGACAGCTCGCGCTGCCGTGAAGATTGGCGTGGATTTGGCGGAAGAAGGAGTCATTACCCGGGACGAGGCGATATTGCGCCAAGATCCCGAGCAGGTGCAGCGGCTGCTGTATCGGCAGATTGACCCCAATGCGGAACTGGACGTGCTGGCAGAGGGGCTGCCGGCGTCGCCCGGAGCGGCATCGGGACGGGTCGTGTTCACTGCGGACGAAGCTGAGGCGCGCGGACAAGCGGGCGAAACGGTGATTCTCGTGCGGCCGGAGACCACGCCGGATGACATTCACGGGATTGTGGCTGCTCAAGGCGTCCTGACCAGCCGCGGCGGAATGACATCCCATGCGGCCATCGTGGCTCGGGGAATGGGAAAACCCGCCGTAACCGGGTGTGAGGCGGTCAAGATCTCCCTGGACGATGAAACCTTCATGGTGGGGGATCGGGTGGTGTCCAAGGACACGCTCATTACCATCGACGGTGGCACGGGGCGGGTCATGATCGGGATGGTGCCGACGGTGGATCCGGAGTTGTCGGCGGAGTTCACCAAGCTGTTGGATTGGGCTGACGAGACCCGGCGGCTCAAGGTGCACGCCAACGCCGACACGCCGGAGGATGCCGCCAAGGCGCGGGAATTTGGTGCCACCGGAGTCGGCCTATGCCGAACCGAGCACATGTTCATGGGCCAAGACCGGCTGCCGGTTGTGCAGGCCATGATTCTCGCCGAGACGTTGGAAGAGCGCCAAGGTCCTCTGAAAGAGCTCCTGCCCATGCAGGAAGGCGATTTCTACGGAATCCTGAAGGCCATGGACGGATATCCCGTGACCATTCGCCTCTTGGATCCACCCTTGCACGAGTTTTTGCCTGACATCGGGGATACCGAAAAGGCGTTGGCACGCGCGCGCGAGGCGGGAGACGACGGCGACGCGTTGAAATTGGAAGCCATATTGCGGCGCGCACGCAGCCTGTTTGAGTTCAACCCGATGCTGGGATTCCGCGGTGTACGGTTGGGCATCGTCTATCCAGAGATTTACGCCATGCAGGCCCGGGCGATTTTTCAGGCTCAGGCCCGCCTCTTGAAGGAAGGCTTCCATCCCGATGTGGAAGTGATGATTCCCCTGGTGGGCACACCCGAGGAGTTGGCGCGCATGAAAGACATGGTGGCCGAGGTGAATCGGACCGTAGAGGATGAGCAAGCGGTGGAGCTTCCCTACAAGATTGGCACCATGATTGAGGTGCCGCGGGCTGCCTTGGTGGCTGGAAGCATTGCGGAACACGCCCAGTTCTTCAGTTTCGGCACCAACGATTTGACCCAAACCACGTTTGGCTACAGCCGGGATGACGCCGAGTCCAAGTTCCTCCCCACCTACTTGGCGGAGAAGATCTTGACCGACAATCCTTTTATGGTTCTGGACCGGAAAGGCGTAGGCCGCTTGATCGAAATTGCCGTGGCGGATGGCCGGGCCACTCGTGCCGATCTGAAGGTGGGCATCTGTGGTGAGCATGGGGGCGATCCCTCATCCATCGAATTTTGCCATCTTGCCGGGCTGAATTACGTCAGTTGTTCGCCGTTTCGCGTTCCCGTCGCCCGGTTGGCGGCTGCGCAGGCATCATTGCGGCACTAAGCCGACTCGGGAAAGCAGTGGAGGGGCTTCGGCTCTTCCGCTGTTTCTTTTTTTGAGAGACTTCTTGCGGCATTAGCGTAACAGTGTTATGTTACGAAAGGAGGCTGCGATGGAAGACCTAATTAGCAAGAAAGCGTTGCTGTTGGAAGCCGGCATCTCATATGGACAGTTGTACCGTTGGAAACGCAAGGGGCTCATTCCCGAAGCTTGGTTTGTGCGCCGCTCCACGTTTACGGGGCAAGAGACGTTTTTTCCGCGCGAAGCCATTCTGGAACGGATTCGGTGGATTCAAGGCATGAAGACGGATGCGGCCCTGGATGAGCTGGCGGAGAAAATTCGGGACCCCGCTCAGTGGGAAAAGCGACTGCCGGCGGATATTGTGTGGGCCGCTGCGGAGAAGTCCGTTCCTGTCGATCTCAGCGAGGGCGTCGAAGTTTCGCGGGTGGAGTTCTTTGCTCGATGGGCGGCGGATCACGAGGGTCTGGGCCAGAATCGGGAGACGTTGGCGGCGTTCCTTCAAACCATCCCTGCCGATTGGTTGGAATATCCCGATTCAGTCCTTTATGGGTTCCCTGTGTCCGGCGGATGGCGGTTCATGATTGCCCGGTCTTCGGAAGCGGTCTGGTTTGGGGAGAACTCCGCGCCAGCACTGCAGATCGCGCTGGCCGACGTTTGGAAACAAGCTAAGAGCTGTTGGGAAGAGGCGGAACGGCGGGTGCAAACGCAGGGGGCACGGCCGTAAAGGGGCGTCGCGAAAGGAGCCTTCACATGTCAGATGCCACATTGAAATCAGTGAAAGTGTCGGGGAGCGGATCGGTCGCGGGCGGAGAATATGATCTGGTCAAAGGCTCAGGATCCATCCGCATTGATGGGGACGTTACGGCGGAAAGCATTGAGATGAGCGGTTCCTTGAAAAGTCAGGGGATGGTGAGGTCTGGGAGCTTTCGCGTATCGGGAAGCGCTGCGGTGGATGGGGACGTCGACCTCTCTGACGGGCGGGCCAGTGGTTCGCTCAAGATTGGCGGGAACTTGCGGGTGGATCGTGAGGCACATATTTCAGGTTCTCTCACCGTTGGCGGCACCATTGCGGGGGAGTCGCTGCGCGGCAGCGGCTCGGTCCGGGCGGGTCAGGAAATTGCATTGGAACGCCTGACATGGTCGGGTATTGTCTCCTGCCCCGGATTGGTCTCCGCCGACGCGTTTGACCTGCAATTGGGCGGTCATGCGGAAATTGGGGAATTGGCCGGATCCACGATCCAGGTCCGATCGACGGCTGAAACCTTAGGGTGGCTGGCATGGCTCCAGTGGTCAATCCAAAAGCAATTGACGGTGGGGGAGATTTCTGGCGATCACATTCTTTTGGAATCCACGGAGGCGTCGGTGGTGCGCGGTGACGATATCGTGATTGGCAAGAAGTGCCGGGTTGAGCGGGTCGAATATCGTGACAGCCTTCAGGTCGATGCGGAAAGTTGGGTAGGGTCCCGCATCTGCGTCGCGGATGGGCATGAATAAAGGGAGCATCGGCGAAGACGCCGCGGACGCGCTGGTTGACCAGGCGCGCGAACGTTGCGCCGCAGGCGATTTGTTGGAGGCGAGGAGCCTTTTGATGGGGAGTCTGGCACAGCACCCTACGCACTATCGGACCTTGATGGAGCTTGGGGAATTGCTGCGCCGCACCGACTATCGCTCAGCCGCGCGGCTGACCTTTCAGGAAGCGGCACGTCACCACCCCACGCAGGCGGCGGCCCATTTGGCGTTAGGGCACATGGACCGGGAGGAGGAAGAGTGGCAGGCGGCGCGTCGTCATTACGAAGCCGCACTGGCCATTCAGCCGGATTTGGCACCCGCCCACCAGGGGCTCTCATATGTTCTCCAAGAACTCGGTGAGAGCGAGCAAGCGCGGAACCATCGCGACCGTGGGTTCGGGCGCGACCCCTGGTTTTCGCTTCCATACCGTGGCGCCGCAAAGCCCCTGACGGTTTTGCTGCTGGTGTCGGCCGTCGGCGGAAACATTCCCGTCGAATCCATTTTGGACAATGCCCAATTTCGAGTCCATGTGGTGGCGGTCGATTACTGGCAGCCGGCATCCGGGCTTCCCGCCCATGATGTGGTATTCAACGCCATTGGGGATGCGGATGTGGCTGAATCCTCGCTGCAGGCGGCGAAATCCGTGGTCGATTTTTCGGGACGGCCGGTGGTCAACCCCCTGGAAAGGATTCGGGAAACGGGCCGTCAGCAGGTCATGGAACGAATTCGTGGCCTATCCGGGGTCCGGACGGCGCGGATGATTCCGATGAGCCGTGACGAGCTTCTGTTGCCAGGGGTGGGCGAACACCTTCTGGCACAAGGGTTTCGCTGTCCCTTTCTGTTGAGAGCGGTGGGATACCATACCGGGCGGCACTTTGTCAGCATAGACGACCTCGGGCAGATTCGCTCGGCGCTCTCCCAGATGCCGGGCTACAGCTTTTGGGTGATCGAGCGTTTGGATACCGCGCATGCAGATGGGACATTCCGAAAGTTCCGGATCATGATGGTGGACGGCAAGCTCTGGCCTCTGCATTGCGCCATTTCCAACCAGTGGAAGGTGCATTACTACACCGCGCTTATGGACGTGCCGGAATACCAGGACATGGAGTCTGCGTTTCTTGGCAATATGAGCGATTTCCTGGGGACGGACGCGCTCGCACGCCTGGAGTCCATTCAAGAGGTGCTGGGGCTCGATTACGGGGGAATCGACTTTGACATTGTGGAGACGGGTGAGGTGATGCTTTTTGAGGCCAACGCCACCATGGTGATTCCCTCGTTGCAACACATCCCGGCGCATACGCCCCGCCACCAGGCCGTGCTGGCCATCCAGTCCCGCGCGCAGGACATGCTTCGCCGTCGTGCGGGCATAGGGTCACGTTAGCTAAGGCGCCTATAGCTCTCGCACTCCGCCCAGCGTGCCCTAGGGTATGGTATACTGGAGGAGTAAGGAGTGCGGCATGGAATCGAATCATAATCTGCGTTGGATCTATATTGGCCGAGCCCTCCGAAGTTTCATTACTGCCTTTCTCACTGTCATTTTTCCGCTCTATTTGGCCAAAGTCGGATACAGTGCAAGCCGCCTCGGGTTGGTTTTGGCGCTGTCCGGAGCCATCACGGTGGTCTTGGTGGCCGCTGTGGGCCTCTTTGCCGACTTTTATGGCCGGCGCCGGGCCATCATTGGGCTGGCGGTCCTGTCTGTTCTTGGCGGTTTGGCGATGGGATTCAGCCACGCATTTTTCTGGGCGGTGCTCGCAAGTGGGCTCGGCGGGGTTGGGCGTGGCGGCGGTGCTGGAAGCGGCGGCTCTTGGGGACCGGTGTTTCCAGCAGAGCAGCCCTTGGTGGCGGAGTCTGTGGATCCGGCGGGGCGTACGCTGGCGTTCGGGCGCATTTCCTTCATTGGCGTGCTGGCTGGCGCAGCAGGGTCACTGGTCGCTGGACTGCCGGACTGGCTTCACCGCAACGGGTGGACCTGGGTTCGCGGGTATCATGTCTTGTTTTTTGCGGCGGCCTTATTGTCGGTTGGCATGGCGCTGGTCTCCTTGCCGATCCGGGAGCGGCGCCGCCAGGAGGCCGAGGACAACGAGGCACCGCCGCCCATTCCGGTCCGGACGCTGATGGGGCGGTTAGGGTTCACCAATGCGCTGAATGGTCTCGGATTCGGGTTTCTGGGGCCTCTGCTCACCTACTGGTTTTACCGGCGATTCGGGGTAGGTCCAGCTGAAATCGGACTGCTGTACACCCTTATCAATCTGGCTGCGGCGTTTCCGTATCTGTGGTCGTCGATGTTGGCCAAACGGCTGGGCGCGGTCAAAACGGTGACTGTGACACGGGGCGTTGGGCTGATCATGATGCTCATGATGGTGTTCATGCCAACCTTCTGGCTAGCTGGAACCTTTTATCTCTTGCGCATGGTGTTCAACTCCCTAGGCATGCCGGCTCGGCAGTCATTTGTCATGGGCGTGAGCGAAAGCCGCTATCGGAGCCGCGTGGCGGCTTTCAGTTCGCTGCCGTCGCAAATCACCTCGATGATCACGCCGGCGGTGGGCGGGGCTTTGATGGAGACAGTGCTCGACACCCCAATATACGGCGCGG
This sequence comes from Bacillota bacterium, assembly GCA_021820485.1. Classification (GTDB taxonomy): domain Bacteria; phylum Bacillota; class Sulfobacillia; order Sulfobacillales; family Sulfobacillaceae; genus Sulfobacillus_B. The sequence continues at coordinate 12,689 of JAKADO010000054.1, read as the reverse complement.
TGTTTTTCATGACGCTTAATCTGGTGACCTATTGGTGGTCGTTCCGCAACGTGCCGGAATCGGGTCGGTCTGGGAATGGATAGGGGACACGCGTTGCTGGAAGTTTTTTCGGTCGGCAGGAAAATTAGGATTGATGACGAATTTTGATCGGTACGAACGGGAGTGATTCCCATGCCCTATGAAAGCCGACAAGCATGGATCGACGCCGTCCGCCAAGCGGTCGACATTGTCGAGGTGGTTGGCCGCCATGTGGCGTTGAAGCGCAAAGGCCGTCATTGGTGGGGGCTCTGTCCGTTCCACGCTGAAAAGACGCCGTCCTTCAGTGTTGATCCGGAGCAGCAGTTGTTTTACTGCTTCGGCTGCCATCAGGGAGGTACAGTCTTCACGTTTCTTATGAACGTGGAAGGCCGTGAGTTTCGTGAGGTAGTGGAGACGCTGGCGGAAGAGGCTGGCATTCCTCGTCCCGATGACGGGGGACGGCCGCACGATCCGCACCAGAAACTCCGGGCAGTGTTGGAGTGGACGCAGGATTATTTTGTCGAAAGTTTTCGCCGACAGGAAGGTCGGATTGCCGAATACCTGGAAGGGCGTGGCGTGGACCGCCGCATGGCGGACCGATTCATGTTGGGATACGCTCCGGACAGTTGGCATGGACTGAAGGACCGGTTGCAGCGGCGCGGTGTCTCGTTGGACGAGATGGTGCAGGCCGGTGTGGTGGTGCGCCGTGATCAAGGCGGCGGCTATGACCGCTGGCGGGACCGACTGATGTTTCCGATCTGGGACAACGAGGGGCGGATTGTGGCTTTTGGAGGACGGGCGTTGGCCTCCGGCCAGGAGCCGAAGTATCTCAATTCGCCGGAGACAGCGCTGTTCCACAAGGGCCAAATGTTATACGCCAGCCATTTGGCTCGTCCTATGTGGCGAAAAGGAACAGCGGCCTTGGTTGTCGAAGGATACTTTGACGCGATTGCCTGCCATCAGGCAGGGTTGACTCAGGCAGTTGGCCAGTTGGGCACTGCACTGACAGACATTCACGCTCGGTACTTGGCGCGTTATTGCGAGGAGGTGGACCTCTTGCTGGACCAAGATTCCGCCGGACAGGAGGCCATGCGCCGTGCCTACTTGACGTTGGCGGGGACTGGGTTGAAGGTGAACGCGGTGCGGTTGCCGGCGGGCATGAAGGACCCCGGAGAGCTGGTTGAGCGGAACGGGGCGGAGGCGCTCAATCAGGCTCATCAAAAGAAGCAGCCGTACGTGGAAATGGAGATTCAGCGGCTTGGTCAAATGCCGGGGTTGATGAGTCCACGGGGACAAGCTGAGGCGGTAGGAGAATTGAAGCCGTTGATTCGCGCAGTGAAAGATCCGGTTGAGCAGGCGGGCTACATCGAGATGATCGCAAGGGCGTTTCGCGTACAACCAAGAATCCTATCACAAAGTTTAGGGGTCGTGCAAGGGGTCCGGCATACAATTGAAAAAAATAGGCATAATATGGAGGTGGCAGTATCCGCCAGGCAAACGATGCTTCCGTTGGATGTGCGCTTGCTGGCGGTGCTGAAGAATCATCCGGACCAAATTGAACGGGTGCGACAGGTGTTGCCGGAATGGGCTGGTCAAACTTCCATTGCCTGGATCTTGGAGCAGATGTCATCCGGTCGCTTGCTAGAGCCGAACCAATGGTCAGAACCGCCGGAGGATTCCCAAGTGGAATCGCTCTTGGCGGCGATGTGGCAGTATCACGAACCAGATGGAGGGAATGCGGCCATCGATGATTTAATCGAGGCTCTGAAGCGCCGCGACACCGAACGTCGTTGGCAAGAGCTCAAGGAACGGACACGGCAGGGCGATACCAGTCCCGAGTTGATGGAAGAAATCCGGCGTTTGGGCGCGCGGATGGCACAGAACCAACTGCGAAAGGAGGGATAACGTGGCTCAGGGAAAGAACAGCATCCCCCAAATTGACGAAGTCAAGGCGCTCATTCGCCGTGGTCAAGAGCGGGGCAAATTGTCCTATGGCGAAATTGTCGATACCCTGCAGTCGGTCGACCTTCCTCCGGATCAGATTGACAACATTTACGAGATGTTTGGGGAACTCGGTATCGAACTTGTCGGCGAGCAGGTGCCGTTGGAAGCGGAGCATGGCCCAACCCCGGATGACGTAGAGCCGGAGAACGAAGAACCCGAACGGGAAGTGACCGTGCCCGACGGGGTCGCGATTGATGACCCGGTGCGCATGTACCTTAAGGAGATTGGCCGCGTTCCACTCTTGACAGCAGAAGAAGAGGTGGAGTTGGCCAAGCGTATTGAGGCGGGCGACGAGGAAGCCAAACGCCAATTGGCGGAGGCTAACTTGCGGTTGGTCGTCTCCATCGCAAAGCGGTACGTGGGACGCGGAATGCTCTTTTTGGACTTGATACAAGAAGGCAATCTCGGACTTATCAAGGCGGTTGAGAAGTTTGACTACCGCAAGGGCTATAAGTTCAGCACCTATGCGACGTGGTGGATTCGTCAAGCCATCACCCGCGCCATTGCCGACCAGGCCAGGACCATTCGGATTCCGGTGCACATGGTCGAAACCATCAATAAATTGATTCGCGTGCAGCGGCAGTTGCTGCAGGAATATGGTCGGGAGCCGCTGCCCGAAGAGATTGCCAAGGAAATGGGAATCACCGTGGAGCGAGTGCGCGAGATTCTCAAGGTTGCACAGGAGCCGGTGTCGCTGGAAACACCGATTGGGGAGGAAGAGGACTCCCATCTTGGCGACTTTATTGAGGACGAGGATGCACCGGCCCCTGCGGAGGCTGCAGGGTATCAACTCCTGAAAGAGCAGTTGGAAGAAGTGCTGGATACCCTGACCAACCGAGAGGAAAAGGTGCTGAGGCTCAGGTTCGGACTCACGGATGGGCGAGCGCGCACGTTGGAAGAGGTCGGGCAGGTGTTTGGCGTCACGCGCGAACGCATTCGCCAGATTGAAGCCAAGGCGCTTCGCAAGCTCAGGCATCCGACGCGCAGCAAAAAGCTGAAGGACTACCTTGATTAAAGGCGGGACGCTTGCGTCCCGTTTTTCTTCCGTGGTTGCAATCGGTATGGGTGAATCGTCTTCCCTGTGCGGGAAGATTTTTGGTTTTGGTTGCGAAGGGATATACTAGGACCCGTGGATGGCTACATCCAAACAATCTTGCCTCATTGAGTGACATCAAGCTGGGAGTGAGAGAAATCTGCGGAATAGCGGGAATCTGGCGTCGTGAGTGGTCGGTTTCTCAGCAGGAGTTGGCGCTCATGCTGGAAGCCATCAAACATCGTGGTCCCGATGGGGAAGGCTCGTTCATTGAAAAGGGCTTGGGTCTCGGCATGCGGCGTTTGGCGATTTTGGACGTGGCCAATGGACATCAGCCGTATGTGTCCGAGGATGGACAAGTGGTCGCTGTCTACAACGGGGAACTCTACAACTACCCAGCTCTGAAGGATGAGGTCCTGGCGCGCGGCCACAAGCTAAAGAGCGGTGCCGACGGCGAAGTCCTGGTCCATCTTTACGAGGAGTATGGCGCCCATTTCTTGGACCGAATTACCGGAATGTTTGCCGTCGCGATTTGGGATCGCAAGCGTCAGGAGCTGATGCTGGCGCGCGATCGCATCGGCCAAAAGCCCCTCTATGTCCTGGACACAGAGCGGACTTTCGCGTTCTCGTCGGAAATCAAGGCATTTATGGGAATGGATGATTATCATCCCGCCATCGATGAGCGAGTCATTCCGAGTTACCTGGGCCATCGCTTTGCCCCGGCTCCTCACACGCTGTTGAAGAACGTGACCAAACTTCGCCCCGGAGAGGCGATGCGCATCAAGCGTGATGGCCGCAAGGAGCGGTGGATCTATTGGGAGCCGCAACTGGAAGAACCGGATAGCCATGGTGAATTGGTCCAGTGGGTTGATCGTCTGGACAGCCTGATGCGTGAGGTGGTGACCTCTCACTTGGCTTCAGATGTGCCCCTGGGACTATTTTTGTCGGGCGGCGTCGATTCCAGTGTGCTCACGGCACTAGCCGCACGCTCCCATCAAGGCGACTTGGATGCATGGTCTGCGGCATTCCCTGAAGAATACCCTGGCTACGACGAATTTGCGTGGGCGAAGCGGGTTGCGGATCAATACCAGATACCGATCCGGCGTGTGAATGTGGACCCGGCCATCACTCCTGATCGGGTGCGGGAACTCGCTTACATTCTGGATGAACCGATGGCGGATCCGACGGTTTTGCCGCTGGACGGGGTGGCGGAGGCCGCGAGCCAGGTCAATACGGTGATGTTGTCGGGCGAAGGAGCCGATGAGATTTTCAGCGGCTATGCCGGCTATGGTGAAGTGGAAAGTCTGCGTCGGTTGCGGCGCATTCCCCCATTTGTGCGCCAATGGTGGGTAAATCGCGGGCTGAAGGGTGCCGGGGCTCTGAAGAGAGCGTCGGAACCCATTCACGATCGGTATCGTGGCGTAGGATTCACGTTTGATCCCGGTGAGCAGATGTCCCTTTTGCGGCCCGATTTGGCCGGATTGGACCGCACGGCGGCGATTCGCGAATACTGGGAGAACCACGAGCAGATTTCGGAACTGCAGGCGATGCAAGGGTTTGACGTCCGATGGTTCCTCCCGGATGATGTGTTGCTCAAGGCGGACCGCATTGGCATGCACCACAACCTGGAAATTCGGGTCCCGTATTGCGACCACCAGGTGGTGGAGCTCGCCTTGAAGATTCCCTTGGCCTTGCGCCGCATGCGCCATTACGACAAGCGCGTTCTACGAGCGATGGCAGAGCGGTACTTGCCCAAAGAGGTGGTGTATCGTCCCAAGCGTGGATTTCCCACGCCGTTGACCAGTCTTTTGGCGGGACCGCTGTATGACATGGCGTACGACACGCTGACCGATCCGGGGTTTTATGCTCAGGGATGGTTTCAGCCCGAGGCGGTGGAGAACTTGTTGGGACAGCTGGCCAGTCGATCGCCGGCCGCTGCCCGCAAGGTGTACGCGTTGCTGATGTTCGAACTATGGAACCAGGAACTGGTGGGGAAGGGACGAGCGCGGCTTACAGCGGCGGCGCCTCAGAGCCCGACGGTTCTCCGTTCACCTCAGGTAGGGCAATAGCGTTCGGCTCCTGTGCTGGATCCAGCATGGGGGCCGATGCCATTCCATAGGCAATCCGCGCTTGACGCAGGATAAGGCCGACTTTTTCTTGGGCGGCTTGAATTCGGAAAATGTGATAGTCGCAATAGTCCGGGTCAGCCCATTGAAAGGCGTGCTCTGCTTGGTCCAGTTCGGCCAGCGCTTGGTCGAGCGCCTCTCGCCACGGATTGATGCGTTGACTCAGGGCCATATGATCATTCCTCCCCAAAAAAGTGTCGACAATGCATCCTATGCACCAAGGGTCTAGAATATTACAGTTATTTCCAGATCGGCGTGATACAATGAGGAAAATGGTCATTGAGGAGGCGGTTCGGTATGGCCGAACGGGTCCCGGACTTGTCGCTGGTGCGGCATTTAAAGACGAAAGGACGGTTTGAGGAGGCAGAGCGTCAACTGACGATTTGGTTGGAGGAAGACCCGGAGAATCCGCGATTGCTCTTGGAGATGGCCACTCTGCTCGACAACCAGGGTCGGGAAGGAGAGGCCATTCCTTTCTATGAGGGGGCATTGGCGGGGGAATTGGATCGGCCGCATCGCGTCGACGCCTATGTGGGGTTGGGGTCCAGCCTGCGCGTCGAGGGGCGGATCCATGACTCCGAGCAATTGATGCAAAAGGCCATGGAGGAGTATCCCCACCACATGGCCTTAAAGGTGTTTTCGGCGCTCACCCTGGAACGCATGGGCAATTATGGCGAGGCCATTCAACGGCTCTTGGACGTGATTGTGGAATCGGGCCGCGATCCCTCGCTTGACGCCTATCGGCCCGCCATCCGGTATTACCGGGACCACCGGCATGACGGACACCTAGGCGATGAGAGAAGGCCTTATACGGAAGGTTGATACCGGGCCACAGTCAGGCCATCGCCGATGGGCAGCAACAGTGAGGTGAGTTCGGGGTGCTCCGCCACCCGCTGATTGAAGCGGCGAATTGCCTCAACGGCGCTGGATTGGGCCTTCGGGTCAAAGACGCGGCCACCTTGCAGCGTATTGTCGGCCGTAATGAGCGCTCCCGGCTCAGCGAGCGCTAAGGCGTAATCGAGATAGAGGGGATAATTGTCCTTGTCGGCATCGATAAAGAAGAAGTCAAAACGGGCACCGTCAGCTCGCAACGCCTCCAGACTGTCAGCGGCCGGCCCGACGCGATAGCTCACGCGGTCGGCCAGGCCAGCCCGGCGAAGGTTGGCCTCGGCAACGTCACGATAGTCAGGACGCAATTCGAGCGAGGTCAGTCTTCCGCCCTCTGGGAGCCCGCGGGCCAGCCAAACGCCTGAATATCCGCCGAGGGCACCGATCTCCAAGATGCTTTTGCTGTGCGTCATCCGCACCAGCCAATGGAGCGCGGCCCCCGTCAGCGGGGGCACGAAAATGGCGGGCATGCCGCGGGCCACAATGTCTTCCTTAATGGCTTTCAGTACATCATCTTCGTGGATAAACACGGCATCGAGATAATCATCCAACGACATGAGAACGGTCTCCTTTCGGTTACCGGATCAGCCGCAGCACCTCGTCCCGCTTTTGTGCCTCTTGGCGAAACACGCCGCGCGTCGAGATGGTGGCGGTTCGGCTGCCGGGCTTCTGGACGCCGCGCATGGCCATGCACAGATGCTCCGCTTCCACCATGACCAGCACACCGGCGGGCTGGAGTTCCTGCTCCAAGGTTTCGGCAATTTGGTCGGTCATTCGCTCTTGCACCTGGGGACGGCGGGCGTAGGCGTCGACGAGTCGAGCTAGCTTGGATAGCCCGGTGATGACGCCGCCCGTTGGCAAGTACGCGACGTGCGCCACGCCGTAAAAAGGCAGCAAATGGTGTTCGCAGGCGGAATAAAACGGGATGTCCCGGACCAGCACTACCTCGTCATGATCCACCTGAAAGCGAGTGGCCAGGACTTCTCGGGCATCTTGATGGAGTCCGGAAAATATTTCCGTGTACATGCGCGCCACCCGTGCGGGCGTGTCAAGTAGCCCGTCGCGCTCTGGATTTTCACCCACGGCTTCCAGAATCATACGCACGGCCTTTTCAATCTTCTCCTGGTCCACAGGAACAGGAGGAGGCACGAATTCACTGGACAAGGTCCACTCCGGCTCCGGGTTGACTAGTTTGTTTGGATCATTCATGGCGTGCCTTCTCTCTCGAATCCAATGTATTTGTGAGTCTCAACCGCCAATGCGGAACATTTCCACCTTGGGGCGCGGGGTCGCTTGACTTCGTTCCTCAGAATATCGTACGCGGCGACCAGACCACACCGATCGCACGGCATCCTCAATCTTTTGGTCCGTGGCACCTTCGCGGAGCAGGCGGCGGAGATCGTAACCGGTTTGCCCAAAGAGGCAGAGATATAGCTGCCCTTCCGGGGAAAGCCGCGCTCGGGAACAATACTGGCAAAAGGGTTGGCTGACCGAGCTAATCATGCCGATTTCGCCTTCGCCATCCCGATAGCGAAATCGCCGGGCGACGTCGCCGGGACGGTCGGGCGTCACCGGCTCGAGGGGCCATTGGGCCCCCACCCGGGCCAGAATGTCGGCAGCCGGAACGACATCGTCGAGGCGCCAGCCATTGGCGGTGCCCACGTCCATATATTCAATGAAGCGCAGGATATGGCCGGTGCCGCGGAAGTATTCCGCCATCGGGAGGATATCCTGATCATTGACGCCACGCTTCACCACCATGTTGATCTTCACTGGATTCAACCCGGCTTGTGCAGCGTTCTCCACCGCCTGAAGCACCTTTTCGACGGGGAATCCCACGTCGTTGATGGATTGAAACACCTGGTTGTCCAAGGAGTCCAAACTGATGGTAATCCGGCGCAATCCGGCATCCTTCAGTGCTTCGGCGCGTGCGGCCGTCAAAAGAGCGCCGTTGGTGGTCATGGCAAGGTCGTCAATCCCGGGGATGGCGGCAAGGCTCTCCACCAAGGACTCGACATTTTTTCGCACTAAGGGTTCTCCGCCTGTAATCCGCAGCTTGTGTACGCCAAGACCTGCGAAGATGCGGGCCAACCGCGTGATTTCCTCAAAGGTTAGGAGCTCGGCTCGCGGCAAGAACGCGAAAGAGGGACCAAAAACCTCCTTGGGCATGCAGTACACGCAACGGAAGTTGCATCGATCCGTGACGGATATGCGCAAATCGTGGAGCGGGCGGCCTAATTGATCTGAGACGTCCATGGTCCTCACCTCCTGGGTCGCGCACGGCGCGGCTCTTCCCTATATTGTAGCATGAGCAGGATGGGACCGTCTCACTACGTCATGCAACACGGCGACGCGGGAACCATCCGCATCGCCGTGGAGGACGACGTCCAATCGGTGCTAGAGGGCTCGGTGCTAGAGGGCCCCCTGATTGGCCAGTTCCCTTAGCTGGCGCTTGAGAATCTTGCCGCTGGCATTATGAGGCAGTTCGTCAACGAAGTGATAGTGCACCGGCACTTTGTAGGCGGCTATCTGGTCCTTTATGTGCAGACGCAGATCCTCTCCCGAGACGGTCGATCCAGACTTCCTCACGACAATCGCTGCCACCTCCTCGCCGTAAATGGGGTGCGAGACGCCGATGACGGCGCATTCCATCACGTCGGGGTGTTTGTAGATCGCGTTCTCCACTTCTGCCGGATAAATGTTCTGTCCCCCGCGGATAATCATGTCCTTTTTGCGGTCGATGACATAGAGGAACCCATCCTCGTCCAGGTACCCCAAATCCCCGGAGTGGTACCATCCGTTTCGTACCGCCTCCGCGGTGGCGTGGGGGTTTTGATAGTATCCCTTCATCAAGTTGATGCCCTGTGTCACGACTTCGCCGACGACGCCGGGCGCCACTTCGCAATCCTCTTCGTCAAAGATGGCGATGGTCATGCCTGGCAGAGGCTGTCCCACCGAGCCCGGCTTGGAGAGCGCGAACGCGTCGTCCAGTCCGCTGACAGCTGGGCTGTTCTCGGTCTGTCCATAGAGGTTCTTGATGGCGGCAAGGGGGAAGCGGCGCTTGATGGTTTGGATGGTTTCGATGGGCATAATGCTGGCGCCATAAGTAAGAATGCGTATGTCCGGAAAGTTCTCCGCCCGGAAGTTGGGGTCCTGCAGCAAGATATGGTACATGGCGGGGACGCCGAAAAAGACCGTGATGCGCTCATCCTGCACCAATTGGTGCACGCGTTTGGGAGAAAACTCGTCAATCACGGCCGTCGCTCCGACTGTCAGGGGCGCCTGCAGAAAGACATGTTGGGCACTGTGAAATACAGGGTACAGGGAGACGACCCGGTCTTTCTCGCTGATTCCGACCAGGGCGCTGGTGGATTGATAAAACTGAGTAGCAATGTTCTTCTGCGTCAGCATGACGCCTTTGGGACGGCCCGTTGTGCCCGAAGTGTAGAGAATCATGGCGACATCTTCGGGATTGGAAGGATGTGGGGCCACCGGATCCGTCCCCGCGCCGTCGATATGGTGGTGCCATTGGGACAGCGTCGTGACGCGGCCGCCGACGCTTTCGGGGGCTTGTGCGGCCAAGTGGTCCTCGACAATCATAGCGGCTGGCTCGGCGTGATCCAGGATGTCCGCGACTTCCGGGCGGGCTAGCTTGGTGTTGAGGGGTACGAAGATCAGCCCGCTCGCCATACTGGCCCAATACAGGGCGAGGTAGGGCCAACCGTTGCCCAGCATGACCGCAAGCCGATCGCCAGCCTTGAGGCCCAGTGATTCGAGGCCCCGCTGGTGACGAAACACGTCGGCTGCCATTTGGCGGTAGGTGAGCCGTATGCTGGGGGCGACCACGGCCTCCTTGTCAGGATAACGGTCCCGCATGGTGAGGACTTGGGGCCAAGCCAGAGCAAATAGATCCTCCGGCAGCTTGGAGCCGGAAATGGGCATAAATGAACCTCCTCCAACAAGTTTGACTGAGAATTCGCGAAACCTGGCCAATTTCCTTCTGCTGGGCGGCCCATTTGTGCATGCCCGAACCGTTGGTCCCCACCCCTCTGCAATTCGCGTGCGCAATTCCGCAGGTCGCCCGTGGCGTGTCGACAATGGGCCACGCATACGATTATGTTAGGGCAACGGATGATCTGAAAGGTGGTGCAGCAAAGATGGAATCTCCGTCGGGTCGTCAAGCGACATCGGAGCGTGTGCGTGAGCGATGGATGGAGCATCACTTTCGTCAACGGTTGGTCGGCATACTCGCCGTGCTGGAGGATGTCATCTACATCAGCTTGTCGGTGTTGTTTTTCCTAGCCTCCGTCTACATCATGGTGGACGCTGTCGTATCGGCGGACTGGCACTCGGTGCCAAGCCTCATCGGAACGACGCTGGACCGCTTCCTATTGGTCTTGATGCTGGCGGAACTGCTCCACACGCTCTTGATCTTTGTGCGCACGCATCAGTTTCATCACCAGCCCTTTCTCGTGGTCGGCATTATCGCCGCCATCCGCCGCATTCTGGTCATTACTGCGGAGGAGACTGCGCACTATCAGGGGGCCCACATTGCGCCGTACCTGTGGGATTTGGGAGTCACCACCATGGTGGTGCTTCTGTTGACCGCTGCCCTTCGGATGAGTTCGCCGAAAAAGGGATTTTAACCCGAGCGATCGCATGCCGAGGCTTTCAGGGGGAGGTCCCTCAGAACGGGCTCTGAGATGGCGTGGTCAACTTTTAGCAAGAGAGCGGGCCCGCGCATGCGGCCGGCTCTCTTCGGTGCGCCCGGCATGGGCGTGTGCTTTAGATAGCATGTTAGCACCAGCCCCGTTTCATCGCATATGTCGCGGGCTACACTGTGAGGCAGGTCACTGTCCAACAGGCAGAGCCGCATACGAGAGGAGCTGGTGATACCATGGAGTATACCCGATTTGTCGGATGGGACGTGCATGCCGCCACCATTGCGGTGGCGGTCGCGGAAGCTGGGCGCGACCCGGCGCGGTTTGAAGGAACCCTGCCGGCCACGCCCGAGGCGGTGCGGCAATGGGTCCGGCGTCAGCCGGACGCGCCGACGCTGTTGGTTTGCTATGAAGCGGGGCCGACGGGGTATGAGATGGCGCGACTGCTCAGTGAGCTGGGGGTGGCCTGTCAGGTGGTGGCCCCGGGATTGGTCCCGAAGAAACCCAGCGATCGCATCAAGACCGATCGGCGGGATGCCATCAAGTTGGCGCAGGCACTGCGCGCTGGTTCCTTAACGCCCGTGAGAATCCCGACGCCGTCGGAGGAGGCCTTTCGGGACCTCGTCCGGGCCCGGACTCAGGCCGTCGAGGATCAAACACGGGCGCGTCATCGCATCAAAAGTGCCCTGCTGCGGTGGGGGATTCGGGTCCCGACGGAACGTCGTGCTTGGACGTCGTCGTATATGGCGTGGATCCGCGAGTGGAAACCCGCCGAGCCGCCCCGTCAGACGGCGTGGGCCGAATCGCTCAGCCGATTGGAGGAGGCCAATGCGCGTGTGGACCGCCTGACGGCCGCCATGGAGGCCGCGTGGCCTGCCCATCCCCTCGCCCGCTTGATCCAGGCGCTGCAAGCCTTGCGCGGGATCGATTGGATCACGGCCACCACGCTCGTGGCGGAGTGTGGCGACTTTCGTCAATTCCGGCATCCGCGCCAACTCATGGCGTTCCTTGGGTTGGTCCCCACCGAGGCGTCGAGTGGGGAGACCCGCCGGCAAGGGGGGATGACCAAAACGGGTAATGCTCATGTGCGGCGCGTGCTGACGCAAAGCGCCCAGACGTATCGATTTGTGCCCTCGTTGCATGGCCTCGTGGGACGCCGTTTGGCGGCGTGTGGGCCGTGGCAGACCGACCTCAGCGCCATTAGCTGGCGGTGCCAACAGCGGCTCTACGGCCGGTTGCGCCGGGTCATGGCACGGCGAGGTAAACCCAAGGCCCTCGCTGCCGTCGCCCGCGAGCTCTGCGGGTACATCTGGGAGATTGCGGTCTGGGTGCGGGCCCAGCCGGAGATGACGGCCGTGGCCTAAGGCTTCAACAGCGACAATGGATGTCCCCATCCATCACGGGTGGGCCCTGTGCAGGAAGCGGACGGAGTTGCGCGCGAGAGCCCTCGATACACCCTTGCGGTAGGACCCTGACGGGTCTGAGCCCGCGCCTTTAGATGGAGACTGCTCGCGATCGGATCCAATAACTTGCGTGTTAGGGTCGCAAGACCCCAGTCAAGCCCGCGAAAACGAGACTGATCCGCCGTCGGCAAGAGATTCTCCGTAGATACCTTCCTGCACGGAGCCGGCTTGTGCGCGGGATCCTCTAGGGATGGGACAGTATAGGCCGTCCTCGGTCAAGGTCAAGGCGCCCTGCGGGCGGCTTCGCCAGCCTTGACCTTATTCTCGGACGCCCTGAGTGAATTTTTATCCCCAGAGGATTGACAGGTGCTAACAAACGAGGGTGAAAGTCCCAAATGGGGGATGACCGTTCCAACCATAGCTTAAGGCAAGGGTGCTCGTCGCGAGGCGGGATCTGAAGGAAGCCGGCGGCAAACCTCCGGCCGGACGAACAGGAAGTGCATCCGAGGCGGGGCGCGTGGGGCGAGTTCGCCGAACAGAACGAAGCCCAATACGG
>JAKADO010000138.1 GCA_021820485.1 Bacillota bacterium | reverse complement strand
TGACCAGTCTAGGACAAGTCACCAATGCGCGCATCCTCGAGCAGCAGATCCGCCGCTTGATGGCCTCGCCGTTTGCGGAAGTCCGAGCCATCGCGGCGGGCATGAAGGACGCGGTGACCCGCGCCGAACCGTTCAACCTCTTGGAGGCGCGCCTTACGCATCTCGGGGTGCCCATCGCCGATGGGGTGCGGGAGGAAATGAACCCCGGCCCCATCGCCCCGACCTTGACCAAGTACACCGACGCGGACCAGTATCTCTTGGATCGTCGGGCGAAGCTCCGTCCGATTGTGGAGGAGCTCTTCGCTGGGGTGAGTGCGGCCGGTCCCGCGGTGGCGCTCCACACCCTCACCGATCCCTTGGATGACTTATTGGCCGGACTCATCTATGAGGAATCGCTCCTTTCCTATCAGGACATTCTCACGCGCCTGGCGCAATTGGGTCGCGCCGAGAAGACCGAAATGGTGAGCGATGTACTGAGCCTTCGCGGGCCTCACGATGCCTGGCCGCGCGAATTCCAACAGCGGCCGCTCATTTTTGATGTCACGGTGGATGTGGGCGCATTCCGCGACTTAAACCGCCATCGACGATTGGACAAGGTGGTTCAAGGGCTGGACCCGCGCCTTGGCTACGACCTTCCGGAGGAACTGGCCGAACTTCCGGTGGCTGATGCCTACCGTGCCGCGATGGACGCCCATTACGCCCGCATCACAGCCCATCCGGCGGACGAGCGGGCGTATCTCCTGCCCCTCGCCCACAAGCGGCGCGCCCTTCTGCGCATGGACTTCGCGGAAGCCGCCTATCTCATAGAGCTTCGGTCGCGATCCAGCGGCCACTTCAGCTACCGGCGCACCGCCAATGCCATGCATGCGGAGCTCATCCGGGCGTTCCCCTGGCTAGAGAGCGCCATCCGCGTCACCCCCATGGAGTCCTTTGACCCCTTCGAGCGATAGCCTTTTCCAAAAGTTGCGGAAATCGCGTATCATAAGGGAAGCATGAGTTCGGGCGCGTCTCCCGCTCTTATTAACTATTGAGGTGCATTCATGGATCAGAAAATTGTGCTCACCGGCATCAAGCCGACCGGTAACCCTCACCTGGGGAACTGGGTAGGGGCGATCCGGCCGGCTGTGGAGCTTTCCCGCAATCCCGAGACCAAAGGCTTTTACTTCATTGCCGACTATCATGCCATGACCGGCCTGAAGGATGCCAAGGAACTGCGCGAGTATACCTACGAAGTGGCCTCCACCTGGATCGCTTTGGGCCTTGACCCCTCGCGGGTTGTCTTCTATCGCCAGTCCGACGTGCCGGAAGTGTTTGAGCTGAGTTGGATCTTGGCCTGCTTTTCACCCAAGGGGCTTATGAATCGGGCACATGCCTACAAGGCTCAGGTGCAGAAGAACCAGGAGGCGGGCGAAGAGGACGTGGACGCCGGCGTGAACATGGGGCTTTACACCTACCCCATTTTGATGGCGGCCGACATCCTCCTCATGCAGAGCCATTGGGTCCCCGTCGGGAGCGATCAGCAGCAGCACGTGGAAATCACCCGTGACTTGGCGCAATACTTCAACCGCCAGTATCGGAAAGAGGTCTTTACCCTTCCCGAAGCGCTCATCGACGAGGCCGGCGCGGTGATTCCAGGGCTGGATGGACGCAAGATGAGCAAAAGCTACGGCAACACCATTCCCATTTTCGCGCCGCCGGAGCAGTTGCGAAAGCTGGTGTTCCGCATTGCCACCGACTCCTCGCGTCCCGGCGAGCCCAAGGATCCGGAAGCCTCCACCATTTTCCAGCTGTATCGATTGCTGGCCACCCCCAAGCAAACCGAGGCGCTCAAAGCGGAATACCAAAATGGCATTGCCTGGAAGGATGCCAAAGAGGCGCTTTACACCCTCTTGGACCAGCAATTGCGCGGTCCCCGTGAGCGCTATGAGGCGCTCATGGCGAATCGGGAGGAATTGGACCGTCTCTTCAAGGAAGGGGCGGAAGAGGCGCGCGCCATTGCCTCAAAGACTATGCACCGGGTGCGGCGCGCCATCGGCATCAGCTAGTCGCCAGCATAAAGGACTGGCCCCGCGGCGGGAGCCAGTCCTTTTGGTGTGCGGAACTATGAGGCTCTCCCGGCGAGGCCCACCCTCGGTACCGACGGTGGCTATCAAGTTCCCCCTATCGCGACACGGCGGCGCGGTTCCGACGCTGTTTCCGGCTGCGGTCCCAAAAATACCAGACGCCAGCCAATACCACGAGTCCGATAATCACGGGGACTTCGTAGTGTTTGGTGGCAGTCAGCGCACGCTCCACGTGCGGACCCAAGAGGTATCCAACGGTGACCGCCAAGACCGCCCAAATGAGGGAGCCCGCCACGGTGTACACCAAAAAGCGCCAGTAGGGCATCTCAAAGAGCCCGGCCGGGTACGAGATGACCGCCCGGACGCCGGAAATGATGCGCCCTACCAACACCACGATGTCGCCGCGCTTGGCAAAGTAGTCTTCCCAATATTTGAGCCGTTCCGGCGAGCGGAACACAAAGCGGAAGTACTTCAGCATCAGGCGACGGCCGCCCCAGCGAGCCAAAAAGTAGGCGCCCGTGGCGCCCAAGGTGCTGCCGGCCACGGCGGCGCCAATGACCAGCGGAAAGCTGAATCGGTGCGCCGAAATGAGGTATCCTGAAAACAGGAGAATAATCTCGTCTGGGCTGGGCACGCCAAAGCACTCCACGAAAAGCACCAAAAAGACAGCCAGAACACCCACCGAATGGATCAGGTGGCTAACCGAATTGAAGAGCGTGAGCAAGTGCGTGCTCCTTCCGTTGAATGTCCCCCGACGCGGACCACCGTCCGATGGGGTGAATCGGTGAAACGATGCGCTTGAACGGGCTGGAGCTTCCGGCTTTTGTTGAACGGTAAGTAAAGTCCGGTCTCCCATGGGACGCCGAGTCCGGCCCCTCATGAGAATCCATCGCACAAATTACAGATATGTAACGGTTGGGACGCGCCAAAAATTACGGGAGGGCGCCTTCTGTCGCCTCGCGAAACCGACGCGTTTCGCTCAACAATATTTCGTGGAGAATCCCTTTCACGGTGACCCATGCAGCGATTTTCGCGTTGTATCCAGGGCATGTTGCCCAAGGCACCAATGACATCGCCCCGAAAACCGCCGGGGCAAGGAGGCATCATCCATGCAGATCAGCAACCGCACCAATCGCCCCCCCAAGAACCGCCGGCGCCTCCTCCCCGCTCTCGTCATCATGGCGGGCGTTGCGAGCGTTGCGGCCGGCTGCGGCACGCTGCCGGGAACCTCCCGAAGCGGACCCATGATCCCGGCGAGCCCGCCTTCGCAAGCGGTCCTGAAACGCCTGTTGCCCAAGGGCCAGACCATCGCCAAATCCGCCGTGCTTGAGTTCAAGGGCCATGCCCCTGTGGACATCGTCGTCAGCACCACCCCACCGGCCAACTCCACCAGCGTCGTGGGACGCCTGCAGGTGTCGGATGTCGGGTGGAACTCCGCCGCGGAGAAGTGGAAAGTGGTCTGGAAGTCCCCGGAGCTCGACCTGCAGCAGAGCCTTCAGCCAGGAACGCCGGTCGTGAGCGCCGTGTCTTCCTGGCAATTGCACCAAACGTCGCGCGGCGCTCTATTGGGTGTCCTCAATCCCACATCCCTCGGCGCGTCCACCATCTGGAACCAAGGGCTCATCCTCTGGGTGCCGCCCAGCAACCTGCCGCGCCTCCTCTGGATAGCGGCCGGAAACCATATGCTCGCGGACGGCGTTTTGAAGCCTTCCCAGACTGGTTTCGTGGTGAAGCAAGACGCCTGCGGCACCATCGAAGCGGTGTCGAACCCGAGCGGACCCCAGATCAAGACCCTGTCCTGTACAGCGACGCTCGCCAGCATGAAAGGTGAGCGCCTCGCATTTACGGCCCAAAACCATGGCAAGTCCATTCAATTCGCCCATACCACCCTGTCGGTGGCGCAGGGCAGCACGCTGGTGTTCTGGCCGGCCAACGCCGACGCGGCACAGTTGGTCAACAACGGAAGCTTGGGTCTCTACGGCGGAGGGTTCGGCGCGTCTGGCCTCCCAAATGGCCAAGTGCCGCTCGCTCAGACGGATTTTCTGGCCCAGTGGTCATACCACTTCACAACCCCAGGAACTTACCAATTCGCCATGGTCCCCAACTCCGTGGCGGCCACTTCCGTGCCGCCCATGATTACGGTGAACGTGTCCGCACCCTAACCGGCTCCACCCCAGCATGGTTCCTATCAGAAGGGGGCACTTCGCCCCCTTCGCCTTTGCTGTCCCACTCCTTCCATGGGCAGTTTGCCGCTGTCCATTTCTGCACAAGCAACCCCTACGACGGATCACGCATCCATCACACGCCAGGGACCCGAGGAAGGATCGCCAATCACTGCATGGAAACCCGGGGACAAGAACACGGCCATCCCCGGCCCCCACGGTCAGACGCTGACGTTCATAGACGGCGCCGCGATGGCGAGTCGAGCCGGCCGGGCCCGTACTATCCGCCATCAGCGCACCTATCATGCTGGGCGCCCCGTTATCCTCACCACCGCCTATCCAAGCTCCTCCGCACACGGACGGCGGTGTCCAGTGGACGCGCGTCTCCCAGAGTCCGCAGGTGGTTGATTACGTGGACCAGATTCGTTTCGCGTCCTCTGATGGTGGATTTACGCCTGCTCTGAAGCGAGG
>JAKADO010000053.1 GCA_021820485.1 Bacillota bacterium | reverse complement strand
CCCGAAAACTCCTTTACGATTAACCGCGGGTATCGAGTCTGTTGTGTAGCCTTTCGATTTGATTTGATTCTCAAGCTCCTCCCGATCCGCCGGGCATTACGCAGGGTGATCACCCACTGGATCAGCCAAGGAATGACGCCAAGCATCACCGGGATATGTCAATAACGAACCTCATGGAGCTCACATCGCAGTCATGGGAGCGTTTTCTCTCGCGATGAGCGGGTCGGAATGCGGAATGGGCGCCCAATTCGCATGATGAGTGAGTCGCTCACAGCCCACGCGAAACAATGCGAACACTCGCCGCGTTATGGATGCCAAAGATAGGAGTGTGGCGCCATGCGTGGTCGATGGTATGGGGGTTTGTTCTGGCCGGTACTATTGTGGGGCTGCGTGGTATTGGCCGCGTATTGGCCCCATGTGGGGAGCGGCCTCGATGCGCCAGCCAGCGTTCCACAGCGGATGGTTTGGGCCAGCTTCCTTGTTGTGCTGGCGGCCATTCCGGTTCTCAGCGTGGTGTTTCCTCTCGGTCGGCCCGGCTATGTGTTCGTGGTCTCGACGGTGGTGTTGGCGCTCTCACTGGGACTGGCCGTGCGGCTGAATGGGGGACTGCCTCGCCTCCCCTGGAACAGTGGTCACTATCGGTGGATCGCCGTGTGGGCACTGATGACGCCGACGCTCGCCTGGGTTTCCATCGCCGCGGTGGCCCGATCCCTAACCCGAGGATGTTCACTGGCCACCCGATTGATCACGGTCGGCGGGCTCTACCTGTTGGCTATCATGGTCATCGCCGCATACCTGCCACCGCTCAGAGAGCTCTATTTCCTCCTCTTGTCGTACACCACCTTGCTGTTTACGTACTTTGAGGGACGCACCGGCGGCCTCTTTTTTCCCCACGAAACGTACCACCTGACCCTCGCGGTTTCCCTGGGCGTGTCGGTGGCCGCCTGGGGTTTCATGGGGCTCAGAATGTGGACGAGGCGAACGGTCCGTCGCGAAGTCGAGTGGGCCGCTAACTGAGGTCCCAAGAATAGATTGGTCTTAGGAGGTTTGGGGTCCCATGCAAGGTCACCCGTATTTAAGGTTTGTGTGGCCGGTGTCAGTGATTGGGGTCATCCTGGTAGCGGCATTGTGGCCCCATAACGCGCACGGTTTACTCGTAGCCCTGCCCCAGCGGATGGTGTGGACGAGTTTGCTGGTATTGCTCGTGGCCATCCCGATTGGCAGCCTCGTGTTCCCACGGGGCCGCGCAGTCTATGTGTTTGGGACGTCCGTCATGGTCTTGGCGGTCGCTCTGGGACTGGCTGTCGCGTTCAACGGCGGCCTTTCTCCGGGTCTCGCATTGAAGGGTAGCAATCACTATCGCTGGCTCGCTGTGTGGGAACTCCTATCCCTCTTGCTGACGTGGGTTTCAATCTCGGCGTTGACGCGATATCTCACGCACGAGCGCGAACTGGCGGTCCGATTGCTCGCGGTCGGCGGGCTCTATCTGGTCGCCATCATGGTTCTGGGAGCATGTGTTGCACCACTCGAAAAACTGTTGCTTCTCACGTTTTCGTACGGCACGTCGTTGTTTAGGTATGCGATGGGGAATAGCCACGGCTTGGTCTTTGCCCCCGGCACTTACCACATAACCATTGATGTTTCTTTGGGTACGGCGGCCGCCGTATGGTGCGTTATCGGGATTCTGATGTGGACCTCGGGCCGTGCCAACCGTCCGAATATCACGCATCAGCCCAAGCCCCGACAGTAAACCACGGCGCGTAAGCGTTCCCAAGTGGCGGCCGCCCTGGTGAAAGAGAGGCCCCGATATGGCTTGCCGATCGAGAATGACCCGGTGTTGCCGGAATACTTCATGACGCGAATAGTGGATTTCCTCGTTTCTTGGCTCAATCTTCCGTTCTCAGCACGACCGGCCAAGGTTGGAATATGCCGTTCGTATTGACGGCATGCGATCCGGCCGCTGGTTGCAATCCGCCGACGACGGGCCCTACGAACCATGGTCAAGCGCAGACGCTACTACGATCGCCCCCGAAACATTAACCGCACGTACTGTCTGCCGTTCTGTGGCAGTCTGTGCTATAATGAGGCAATCGTACAATTTTGTACAATTGGAGGATATGCGGTGGGTAGTTACAAAGTACTGAAGGCGTCCGACGTCCGGCAACGCTGGAGCGAGGTGGTGAACGAGGTCGCCCGCGACAAGACCCGCGTCATCGTGGAAAAGAGCGGAATTCCGGTTGCCGGGGTGGTCAGTCCCCAAGACCTCGAGTGGCTGCAAGAACGGGACCGGCGCATGGCGGAGCTGCGGGAGACGATGGATGAGATGCGGCAGGCGTTCCGCGATGTGCCCCCGGAAGAATTTAACCGTGCGGTGGATCGCGCCGTACAGGAGAGTCGGTCCCGCACCGATGATCCCCCTCCCGCATGATCCGGGTCGTTCTGGATACCAACGTGCTCGTCTCGGCGGTTCGTGCGGATCGAGGACCGTTGGCGGTGATCCGCGAAGGCTGGCTGGCCGGCCAATTTCAGGTATACGTGTCCAAGCCGCTCTTGGATGAAGTTGAGCGCACCCTCACGAAACCCTATTTTGCCGCGCGGCTCGGGCCGGAGCGGACGGACCGCTTTCTCACGCTCCTCAAGCGCACGGCCGTGCTACAGCCGATCATCGAGCCGGTCACCGGGGTGGCGACCCACCCGGAAGACGATTGGATTTTGGCCACGGCCCAAAATGCCAAGGCGCAATTCTTAGTGACGGGTGACAAGGCGTTACACGCCTTAGGATCCTTCGGGTCGATCCGCCTGATGGATCCGGCAGCTTTCGCCGATTACCTAGAGAGCACCGGATCCGAGTAACGGGAGCGCTGATTGCACATTCGCCCCCATTCCCACTAGGGGATACGGTTCTCAACATGCCGAAAACCCCTTGGTCATCTTGAAGTTGCCCATCGAAACACCACGAACTGAAACGGTTTGAGCACAAACTGCGACGTACCCTTTATGTTCAAAAAATGGTTTGGCCGTAATGCTGGCGAGTAGAGTCCGGTATTGTGTGTAAAAGGGCTTAAAGATGGAAAAGCCATTGGGTTCCCTGGGTAGATTTGAAAGCGACGAAACCAACAAATCCCAAGGGGGACAACGCAATGGCTCACCATCAGATTACCCTGGACGACCAGGTAATCCAAGCTCTGGCGGGGCAAAAGGATGACGCTCTCGCCATATTAGTTCAACAGGTGCTAAATCAGGTTCTCGAAGCACAAGTTGCTGATCAACTGCAGGCCGACCGCTACGAACGCACAGAGGCCCGTCAAGGCTATCGTAATGGTTCGCGCACCCGCCAGTTGACCACGCGGGTGGGCACGCTGACGCTGCAGGTCCCGCGGACGCGGGATGGGGAATTTAGTCCGGCTCTGTTTGAGCGCTACCAACGGCATGAAAAGGCGTTGGTCCTGGCCCTCATGGAGATGGTGGTGAATGGTGTGTCTACGCGGAAAATCAGCCGCATTACCGAAGAACTCTGCGGCACCGAATTTTCAAAGTCCACGGTTTCCGAGTTGGCGAAAGGACTGGATGGCGCAGTCCAACAATGGCGGAGCCGGTCCTTAGCGGACAGTCCCTATCCCTTTTTAATTGTTGATGCGTTGAGACCAATGTCCAGGTCCGGCCTCCGGTGGTCGTCTGGAGGATGCTGGGATCCTGATAGAATGCGGCCGCCTGCGACCACGTCCGTATCCAACCATCACGGTTTATGGGAAACGTGATTTGCGCCGCCTGACCCACCACGGGCGGCACCTTTCGGGCGTATTTGGTCCAGTGGCGTCCGCCGTCCTACGTGTGCAAAACGGTTAGCGCGTTGTCGGGGGTGCCGGGGGTGACCCACGCAATCCAACCTACCTGGCTGAACCGAAAGTCCACCACCGGGATAATCTGATTCGCCGGGGAACGGGGAGGGGCTGACTCGAACCACGTCGCGGCGCCAATGCTAATCGCCATCGGTGGTCTTCCAAATGGCGAATTCGCCGTGAAAGTAGCCCCACACCAGCCCTGCCGTCGAATTGAGCATGATCATCTGGTTAAAAATGTCCGCGGGAGCGTACGGCATTACTCACGGAACCGGAGCCCGATCCCGTCCTGGTAAGTGTCGCCGACGTACGAGCGTAGGTGGCCTGTGACGGGGTGGTGGTGGTTGCGGCGTGTCCTACCGCACCGCGACCGGCCAGCGCGGTGCTGCTTACCCCTGCTATCACTAGGGCAGCAACCAAGGTTCTCCACGTCATCGAAGTGTCCCCCTTACCATCCATTCAGAGGGTAAAACGATGCGTGACAGCTCGGTAGGTAATGCAAGACACGCGCATGACGCCAAGCGTCGGCAGATCTGGCCTATGGGTGCGAAAACCTTGGCTATCCCACGAGCTTAGAGGGAGCCATGGGGCAGCCCGTAGCATAGGCCTTGTTACGGAATGTTCGAGGAGTACCCTAAGAGGTGGGCCAGGCTCCAGCTCTTAGTAACCACAAGAATGGCCCCGCTCAACCTGAAACGCGCCACACTGACGATGAGTAAAAAGTCCGTGATCAATCACAGAATCCGAATACCCGTTTTTACTTGGAGAATCCCTTCGGCAACTGCTTGGAATTTCTCAAGTGGCAATAACACGCGAGAATCGACTCCCCGCCTTGAAAGTTTTTCGTCGAATCGGCAGGAATTCCCATGCCAAACCGCGAATTGCTAGGGAAAGTGTCGGCTTTTAGGACGGTGGGGAAACCATGGAAATCAAGGGTGATCGGCGGGGGCTTCGTGTCATTGCGAAGCATTTTTCGTCTAACGAGGAGTTTTTAAAGGAACTGCGCGCAACGCTGCGGGACAAGGAGGAGTTCTTGGGCACGGCGAGCCTTCTGATTGAGGTGCCCACGGATGCCCTCACACCCGAATTGTTTGAGCGCATCGCCGGCGTATTCGAGGACTTTCCGAAATTGTCGTTGCGGGGAATTCAGCAGGGAGAATCCCAAGGCCTCCTTTCCTTGGCCGAGCGGACTCCGGAACTGGTGGCTCCCCCCAAGGTGGTGCGGCATACGATTCGGTCCGGACAGCGCCTCAGCCATCCGGGCGACTTGATTATTGTCGGCGACGTCAACCCCGGCGCGACCGTGACGGCTGGCGGTGATGTCATGATTTTTGGATGGCTCCGCGGCGTGGTGTACGCAGGCCAACCCGACGATGCGTCCCGCACCATCTACGCCTTGCGCTTTGATCCGAGCCAAGTGCGCATCGCTTCCGTGCTGGCCCTCGGGAATTCTGAAGGGAGTGGCAACCCGGAGAAGGCGCTTATCGAAAACGGCGAACTGGTCGTGAAGCCCTGGCACGATGTGCGGTTGCCCGAGGCCATCACCCAGGAACGCGGATCGTGGCACGAACGCTTTTCGTCCGCTACCCCTTCCTAACCCAATCATCCAGCGCGCGCCGCGTGGACTCGAAGTAGACCTCGCTCCAGGGAATGTGTTCAATGGCGAACACTTTCGCTTGGAGCGTTTCTGATCCCGGTTCGGGGTCCCGGAATTGGCCTCGCACAGCGTAGACAATGGTTGCCACGCGCGTATCCGTCGATAGGTAGACTCCCGAGAGTTGCGGCGTGCCCAGCGGCAGGTCAACTTCCTCGCGGGTTTCCCGAAGCGCCGCTTGTTCCATCGTCTCCCCCGCTTCGACATAGCCGCCCGGAATGACCCAGCACCCGTATCCAGGCTCGATTCCTCGCCGCACCAGCATGATGCGTCGCTGGTCGTCGTACACAATCGCTGACACCGCTGCGATCACGTCGGGATACCGCACCGCCTTGCAGGCACTACACACCTGACGCCGCTTCCCTTCCAGCATCCGTTCGTGCATTCGACTCCCACATCGATCGCAAAAAGGTCCCACCTTGCTGTATCCTCCTAGGCTTATGGCGGTACAATGGACAGAGACAAGTCAGACAATGCAAAGAGGCTCCCAGGAGGAAACCGCATGGCCAAATACCGCCAGAGCAAAGTGAAGCGCCAACATCATGTCTTGGACGCTCTGGAAGACGGCCTTAAGTTCCTGTCTACCCTGCCCTCAGTCGACGGGGTAATCCCCGGCATCATCAAACCGAAGGCCGGAGGCTCCACCGGATTCACCTTCCAATACCTGACCCAGAGCGGTTTCAAGATGATCGGCCGGTCCGGCGGTGCCGCCCAGGAAGTCTTCGTGATCACGCAAACGCCTGGCACAGTGTTGGCGGCACTGGTCGAGGCCGGCATCATTCCCTCGATGCCCGACTCGCCTCCCCATAACGCGCAATAGAGCTTCGCATGAGCCACGAGCAGATTCCCGAACCTCATCGTCAGATAACGTGGGCGGAAATTGTCGGTTCCATACGCGTGCCGCGTTATTTTGCGCCGCTTCGACGAATCAGAGGGCGGATGACGGCGGTGGCCAAGGCTAGTCCTATGCTGATGGCGCCTGCGGCCAGCAACGCGCTGAGGCCGGATTGCAGCCCCTGCAGGAAGTGGTCTTTCAGGAAGGATACCATGCTTTGGTACACAAGATCTCCGGGAACAAACGCGATGATGGCAGGCACCACAAATACCAAGGCGGGTTGTTGGCGAAAATAGGCGGCAATTTCTGACAGCCCCCCCACCACCAAGGCCCCAACGAAATCGCCCAAGAACCCAGAACCCGGGATCCGGGACAAAAGAAGCGCCAGCCCCCAAGAGCTGGATCCGATTAATCCACCGATCACCAGTGTCCAGCCCGATACCTGGTAGAGCAGGCCGAAAGCCACGGCGGTCACACCGGACAGGAGCGCCGACACCATCACACCCATCGTCCCCCTAACGCAAGATAGAGGTATAAGGGAAGACTGGCTCCAGCCGCAATGGCCCCCGCCGAGAGCAGCGCTTCAAGGATGCGGGCTGCAGCCGACAACAAATCGCCCTGAATGCCGTCGCGCACGGCCGTGGTAATCAAGAGCCCGGGGGTCAACACCATAATGCCGCCCACCAGGATAGCCCCAGGGTGCGGTTCGCCCATGTGGGCCGCAGCCAATGCGGGCAAGACCGCCACGATGGCCGAGACTAAGTCGGCAACCCCGCCGGCTACGCCCGTTTGCCGCAGAGCTTGGCGAACAAACTGGGTCAATGCTCCGGAAATGAAAGCCGGAATCAAATTGATGGGGCTCCCGCCCATCAATTGACTGATGGCCGCCGCCCCCACCCCGGCAAACAACAGGTTGGCGGACGGACGGTAGCGTGCGGCGTTTCGAGCCTCTTCCAATCGGCGTTCCAAGTCATCAACCGGAATCGGATGCCGACTGACGTCCCGGGACAACTGATTGATTGCTGTCACCACCGCTAGATTTACCGAACGGCCCCGAATGCGCCGAATGACAGTGGTCTGGGTTCCAGCATTCACAAAAAGAGCTGTGGGAAGAACAATCACCTCAACCGCGTCCAATGCGTAGGCTTTGGCGAGGCGCTGCATGGTGTCCTCGACGCGAGCCACTTCCGCCCCACTGGCCAGAAGTGCCATTCCGGCATCAGCTATGACCTTCAGTACCTTGGGGATGGGGTTCTGGCCCTCGCTGCGGTTCGGGTTCATGCGTCTCCTTTCGCTTCTTGAAGACCCAAATGGTTGAGAACAGAAATCCAAATCCGGTCGCAAAGGGGATCGCCACGAGGTCGGCAACCAGGTAGTACCACCCCAAGGTGAGGAGATATCGATATAAGGCGGTCTGAATCACTGCCCCAGCCGCCGATACCAGGTTGTATTGACCCAATCCACGCCATGAGAATGCATCCTTGAACGTAAATCGCGCATTCAAGAGATAGTTGGATATGATGGACGCCTCAACGGCAAAGAGATACGTGACGGTGGGAAAATGGGGAAGGAGCCAGCGCGCCACCGTCAATACCACCATATTGACAATGACTCCACTCGCCCCTACTAAACCGTACCAAAAGATGCGCCTTATCATTTAGGGTCGCAGACGCTCCAACTCGGGGGCTTCCTCGGCCACGTGCTGAGCTCGCATCTTCGCCACCATCCAGAATGCCTCCATGAAAATCGCCGGCGACATTTTGCTTTGACCTTCCCGCCGCTCCTCAAAGATGATGGGCATTTCCACGACCTTGAATCCTGCCTCAATCGCGCGATAGGTCATTTCAATTTGGAATCCGTATCCGCTTGCTTGGATGGAATCAAGCTTCAGCGCTTCAAGGACTGAACTGCGGAAGCACTTGAATCCGCCGGTTAGATCGCGCACCGACACACCCAGCATTTTGGAGGCATAAAACGAACCACCACGAGAAATCAGCTTCCGGTACCAGGGCCAACGTACGGCTCCACCGCCCGCGACGTAACGGGATCCCAACACCACATCCGCGCCTTCCCGCTGCATCGTCTCGATAAAGTGCGGCAAGTATTCGGGATTGTGGGAGAAATCGGCGTCCATCTCAAAGAGAAACTCGTAACCCCGCTGCAGGCCGTAACGGAATCCTGTCAGATAGGCGGTGGCTAAACCAAGCTTGCCTTGCCGATGGATGACTTCCACGCGTTCGGAATGGGTCTCCTTTAAATGATCGGCCAGAAGTCCCGTGCCATCCGGTGAACCGTCATCAATCACCAAGACATCAAACATGTCACCCTGCGACAAAATCGCCTCGACCATGGGTGCGAGATTCCCTATTTCGTTATATGTTGGCAGTATCACCAAGGCTTTCATGTTCCACGAGCCTCCTCCATTTGCTTAGGCGATCCAATGCCATGTGGCGAAGAGTACAAAGAATACGACCTGCAACGATGGCAGTATCCATTGCAACATTCGCCGCCACCCCGAATTCCTGGCTAATATGCCCAACGCCACAAAACTCGGGAACAAGACCAGCACCAACCGCGACATGCTTAATAATGGGCTTTGGCCCGAAGGAACTGGGGCAGAAATGTCAATCAGCCACAACACACCCCAATAACTTAGCCAGTCCGGCGGCATCCTCCGCCGGAAACCGTAAACCCACAACACACCTGACGCTACTGCGGCCACTAAGTCTATCATACTGAGAACCGCATTGGGTTGCAATGGACCTCCCTGCCAGATTGTCCCGATTGCCAAAAAAATTCCAACCCACGGCCAGGTGATGTGCCGTCCCCAATAGCTCTGGGCAGCCATGAATCCCAACGGATTGCCAAAGTCACGCCATTGATAGACCATAAACAGCACCATAGCCAGCGGAATCAAAAAGATCGGCAAGAGGCGCCGGGTGATGCGAAAACGATACTGTTGGTAGTAAGCCCACAGAAACGGGAAGGCCACAAACACACCCTCGTTGCGGGTGAGCGTCGCTAAAAGCCCATAGATCCCCGCCCACCAAAATTGCTTGCGCCTCGAGGCCAAAAAGGCCGCTGTCGTCAGCCACAAAAACACGGACTCAGTATAGCCGGCCGACAGGTAAAAAGCAGTGGGAAACATCAGCGCCATCCATATTGACCGTCTGGCTACGGTCTCGGGATAGTATTCGCGCACCAACCGGTAAAATGTGACCATAAACAAAACCATGGCGACATTGGAGACCACGACCGCCGACAGGTCAAACGACATGCGCAGAACAAAATGCCCCCCCGCAATCAAGAGGGGATACAACGGAAAGAATGCCAGCGCCTGCGTCCAATAGCCATGGGACGCAATGCCTGTATACCAAAGGGCATCCCAACGGATCCACATCAAGAGCAGGGGATTTTGGGTTGAGTTGTAGGTCGGCGAATAATACTGCCAAGGCAGTTCAGCCAAGGCAATCCATCCGACCAGGACTAAGGCCAGTCGGCTAAAGAGGAGATTCTGCCATAGTTGGCGCCCCGCTTTGCCTTCTGGCCACCACGCTCTGAACCACGTGCGGATCCGGCCCATGCTAAACCAGCGTCGTCGATGTCACGCCGACATGCTTTTCCAGAACCACCCCGTGCCACTCCCGGCTCAACGGCACGCCGGAGGCTTCCACCAATTTGTCCGCTGCTTGGCGAGGCAATCCAAAATTCAGGGTCTTCACGCCCCAAGCCCGCGATTCAACCCAAAGGTATTGAACGAGCGCCTTAAGATGGCTTCCCATGGACCGCAAGTATTGCAGATGCAAGTCACCATCATGAATTTTAAAAAGTGCCAACGTATCCAAAGGTTCTGCCATGTCTTGCGGCGAAACGGCCGCACCGCCCACTTCCACGCCATGCCAGACATCGTCAAACGTCAAGGTCGAGGGCATCCAGTGGCCGTGCTCAGACCACAAGTCCTCTTCATGCTGCTTCATAAAAGCGGCCAACCGGTCGTGGTCTACAGCCCAGGCAGGTCCCGCCTGCGCATCTGGATAGTGCGGGGCGTCAAACCCCTCCATGCTGCCGACGACCCATTCATCCACAACCTGAAATCCCAATTTCTCCTGCAAAATTTGCTGTGAAGCCTCATTCCCGCGGCTAATCACCGCGCGAATAATCGATGCACCCAGCCGCTTGGCCTCGTCAACCTGAAATTCGGCAAACTCCTGGCCAAGTCCCGTGCCCTGCACGTCAGGCCGCAGGCGCATTCCGCCAATGTAGGCCTCATGAGTCTTCGCCAAGCTTATCATGGCGATCCCCGCCATTTGGTTCTCGTCATCCAACGCTAAATAAATCCCGCCGTTTTCGCGCGTGAGATGCTCGGCAAGATCCTCCAACAAATAATCATCCACAAACTGCGACAAAAAACTCTCGATCCGCGCCTGATCCTCCGCGGTGGCTCGGACATACCTCACCGACCAAGGCCCTCCCTTTCACAACATGGACACATTGTAACGATTTGCAGAATCAACTTCAACTTAGCGCCATTAAGATGTAGGAAGCGCGTGATTCAGCGCCTTGATCCAAAGCGCCAAATCGACCGCCTGCTGGGAGGTCAGGATTCCGGGATCGGAGGCCGGCATATGCGTCTGGATGAATTGGGCCAACGACGACGTTGTCCGATACTTGGCCAAGGTCTGGCCATCGTTCAAAACCGGGGCGCCTCCCGCACCGTTCCCTCCCGGTCCGTGACAGGTTGCGCACAAGGCGTGAAACAACTGGTGTCCAACCTCTGCCTGATTCACCGTGGCCATCACGCGGAATTCGCGTTGCCGATGCGCCATATACCCCCACAGCCCCACGAGGATGAGGACAAGACTGAGGACCATGCCCCACCACTGAGGTTGACGTAGACGTCCACTCATTTGCATCCTCCTCCCGCGCCGCCGGCAGGACCTCCCGATCCCCCGGTGAGGTTCACGCTCCATCCGCTCGACAGCCAATGGAGATACAAGTTGAGAGCCGCCAAGCGCGAGTCCTTTTGCGGCAAGGCACGGCCCCCCATCGAACTGAGGCAATGATTAATCTGGTCGTCCAGCGTCACCACCTGATGGTTCTCCACCCTGGGGAAGGCAGCCGCCGCCCCAAGCAGCGACGGAATGACCATGCCGTTCTGATAGGTGGTGATGGTGCCACCTTCCAAATGGCAGGTTTCGCAGGTTCGGCCGCTTGGCGCTAGGCCGCTATTCATAAAGAGCGATTCACCGCGAATGATTTGCTGCCCGAGCGCTCCGGCCGGAATGGGAATGCGCGGAACACCCTTCTGGTTGACCGTCAACAAGTTGGCGCGCGGGATAGCCAGCAACTGGCCATTTTCATCGGGCTGGTAGAGAGTCTGACCCACCACAATGGGAAAGTCCGCCGCAAAGACACCGCTCACGAAGAGGCTTCCGAGCTCCACTCCGGTACGCGGATTGAGAGCATAAAGAAACCCGTTGCCATCCCCGACGTAAAGATCGTGACGCGTGACCGCTGCCGACTCAGAAACCGGTCCATCGGCCCGAAATTCCCAGAGAATGTGCCCGGAGGTTCCTGAGATGGCGTACTCCTTGTGGGTGATAGGGCTTCCGATGAATACGCGGTCCCCCACTGTCACCGGAGCTGAGACCTCAATGTCGGCGGGCAAAGCGCCCGTCCCCAGCCGGGTGCGGTGGAGGATTGCGCCGGTGCGGGCGTTTAAGGTGAACAACACCGACTCCGGATGCTGCCATGTGCCTCCTGTTCCCTCCAGATAGAGACGGCCATTATGATAGGCGGGCGAGCTGTCGTCGGATCCGCCGAAGATATGCGGCAACAGCGTCTCATATCGCATGCGGCGGGTCTTGGTATCAATAGCGTAGACGCAGTAGGGATGGGCACCGGAGACGTAAAGCGTTCCACGCGGCCCCATGGTCAAAGACGCCATACTGACGTAAGACCCAATTGGCAGTGACCACCGCACTGCACCAGATTTGGCTTGGATGGCGTAGACCTCGCCCTGGCCGTTTGCAACATAGAGCGTGGAGCCTTGCAGTACAAAACTCGGCATGTCCTCCCCACGCGTGCGATCGTGCCACACCACTTGCCCAGTGCGTGCGTTCAGGGCATAAATCGCGCTCGGTCCAGTCCCCCGCACGACGCCGGTGGCCTTGAGACTGTTTTCAAGGGCAAGGTTCGCTCCCTGAAACTGCTGCGTCCCCGTCCCCACAAACACCAAGCCGCCGCCCACCACTGGTGTCGTCATGGACATGTTGTCGAGCCGCCGACTCCACAGCAGCCGGCCCGTGGATGCATCCACGGCGTCAATGCGGTTGTCCAGTTTTTTGCGGCGATCGCCGCCATCCCCAGACACATAAACAATCCCATCGGCGATGGACGCCTGTTGCAGAGGCTCCCCCGCTGTAAATGTCCAGTGGGCACGCCAGTTCCTGGTGGCCGCAGACACGTCCACAGCGTTGTTGCTGTCATTGAGTGCATATTTCCGGAATGACAAGGGGCCCGTTGAGGATGACGCTTGCGCCGCTCCACGGTGACCCTCGGCGACAAAAAGTCCCAAGGCGGTTCCCGCCAACACCATCAGCATCCAGCGAACCATGCGCAGATTCCCATTCCGTGTCATGCATGACTCCCACCCTCATGGCTTCTTTAGGAATACCTTCCTACCGTTCCACCATTTGAGAGCGTGTATGTTGCAGGTTGCTGAAGGTTTGCTGAAGGCAAGACCGACTGACGGAATTCTCACCCACCAGCGATTGGCGTCAGAACATCGTGTCGTATAATGAGGTTCAGAAATGGAGGCTCTCAGGTGCAAAATTCCTGGACACGGCTGATTTCAGCAACAGTTGCGGCGGCAGGCGCCGCTCTTTTCACCATTGGCATGCCGGCACCAGCGCAGGCACAAACCCTCCCCGGCAAAGTGACAGCCTTGCCCAACCCTCCCGGCGCTCCACAGCGCGACGTGTTCTTAATCACGCTCCCCCATTCCCATGCTGTGCCCGCGCGTGCCGTGTTCCAGTTGACCGAGACCAATCACGGCCGCATCACCGCCACAGCCACTTTCAAGAAACTAAACCACTACCAATATGAAACCTACTGGGCGGTGCCCGCGGAAGGGCATCTCCGTTTCCAGGCGTATACGGCCGACAACCACCTGGTGGCGGAAGCGCAATTCCCTGTCACGCGCGCCAAGACAAACGTGGTCGGCCGTCTCTTGCTGGGAGCAGTCTTCATCGGAGCTTCTCTATGGCTGTGGTGGCGCCAGCAGCGGTTCTACCGCCGCCCGCACTAGCCGCCGGTTTTTCCCCAACTTTCCACGGGAATGGCTGAGGAGACCGCCACATCGCGAAGCCACGTCCAAGCCAAGTATGCGGCGACGATGGCCTTCCCGTTGGTTTTCCCGAGGATTCGAATGAGCCAGGTCAACCGGGTCTTCAACCGCCGCGGCAATAGGGGATACCTCACCACGGACCGCGAGGCGAGCGAGGCTCCCAGCCAGACTGCGTGCACAATCGCGATCTCAGTGCCGGGCACCGCATCAGGCATATAGGTTCGCCAACGAAGGCTCAAATTCATCCAAATGTACTGCCGAAACCGCCGGCGACTCACCTTGTTGCGGGCCCACGCCAGGCGCACGCTCCACCACATCAGCCACATCAGACTGGCTTGCCGTGTCTCTTCCATCGTCTGTTCTCCTCCATCGTTCTTTGTCGCGCGAGCTGTATAACGGAAGATGAAAGCGCAGTGATGGCTGATTCCCTGTTTGGATGTATTCGCGATGATGGGACCCGTTTGGATCGGTCTTAGTCTTCCCCAAGACGACTAAATTAGTAAGAGCTCGGCACTCTATTACAGAATTTCTTTTTCTGAGAGTATAATACTGAGTAGATCGCTCAGATTTTCCAAGGAGGTTCAAAGATGCCGACACAAGACGAAGTCCTCACCGTATTGAAGGAAGTGGAAGACCCGGAAATTGGAGTCAACGTGGTCGATTTGGGGCTGGTCTACACTGTCGATGTGGGCGATACAGGCGACGTCAACGTCGAAATGACATTGACGGCTCCGGGCTGTCCGATGCACGATACCATTGCGCGGGCTGCTGAAATGGCGATCGAAACGCTGCCGGATGTGAAAGAGGCGCATGTCACAATGGTCTGGAATCCGCCTTGGACACCCGATCGTCTCACTGATGAAGGCCGCCGGCTGTTAGGATTCTAATTCGTGAAGTAGGTGACAGGATGGTCAATCATGGAATGGTTCTTAGTGCTTTAGGGACGGTCACCGATCCAGAGCTTCACTACGACATTGTCACGTTAAACATGGTGCGCAACATTGGCATTCAAGGCGACCAAGTCACGGTGGACGTTGCGTTGACGGTGGCGGGTTGCCCTTTGCACCAAAAGATTGAACGCGACGTCGAGGAAGCGGTGGGCAAATTGCCCGGCGTAGCCCAGGTGAATGTCAATCTGGATGTGATGAACGACGAAGAGCGCCGGACCGCCTTTGCCCGGGCTTTCAAGCAAAGCCAGAGCCAAAAGTCGGGAACAGAAGCCACCCCGCCGCGTCCACCCGGAGACCCCTCCGGTTCCTGGTCTCCCATGTTGTCGGAGACCAGCCAAACCGTGGTTTTGGGGATCGCGAGTGGAAAGGGCGGCGTGGGCAAATCCACCGTGACGGCAAACTTGGCGGTCGCGTTGGCCCGGCTCGGGTTTCGGGTGGGCGTCATGGACATGGACATCTACGGCTATTCGCAAGGGCGGATGCTGGGAGCTCATGGACAAGCGCAGGCGAATGCTCAGCAGAAAATCATTCCCTGGACGGCCCATGGCATTCATGTGGTCTCGATGGGTATGTTTGTGCCAGAAAACCAGGCCATTGTCTGGCGGGGACCGATGCTGGGGAAGATGATGCAGCAGTTCTTTACGGACGTGGCATGGCCAGAATTGGACTATCTCTTGATCGACCTGCCCCCGGGCACCGGGGATATCGCGCTCGACGTTGCCCAACGGCTGCCCAAGGCCTCCCTTATCATTGTCACGACCCCGCAAGTGGTCGCCAAGGAAGTGGCCATGCGCACCGCCGACGTGGCGCACCGGGCCAATCAGCGGATCCTCGGCATCATAGAGAATATGAGTTATATCCCAATGGGTGGCGGCCAGCGCATGGAAGTATTCGGTTCGGGCGGTGGCGAGGACTTGTCCAAGCAGCTCGAAGTGCCGCTTCTTGGGCAGATTCCCCTTGAATCATCCGTGCGCGAAGGCGGCGACCGGGGCACCCCAGTGCTGTTAAGCGCCCCCGATTCTGAAGCCTCCACCACGTTCCTGCAAATTGCGCAAAAAATTCATGCGGCGGCCCATGCTTAGGGCCGCCGTTCCGTTTAGGGATTCGATGTTCCTTGCCGACCGTAGCGATCTTCAAGCCGCACCACATCATCCAATTCTGGCGTGGAAACCTCGATTACGTCGATATCGGTCATCGCGGTCAGCCGGTGCTTCATCGGAGGCGGAATGACAATGGCTTCGCCGGGATGAAAGGTTCGGGTCTCTCCGTCCAGCAGAATCTCGGCTTCTCCGCTGATTAAATACATGCTTTCGTGCTTTTTGACATGGTACTGAAGGCTTAACGAATGGCCCTGGTTGACATGAATCAACTTGCCCACGTACTTCTCGGTGACAGCCCACCACAATTCGTAGCCCCAAGGCTTTTCTATGCGTTGCAAGGAATGCCCCCCAATCGCGATTGCTTTAGGCATCATATCATGTTTGTCCTCACTATCAAAGTGTGCCGGTCCCCGATCGGGTACACTACAAGTGTCTCAAATTTCTACATCCTGTGAGACAGAGGAGGCACCATGAGCAACTCAACCAAAACCTTGCATGTCGGTGATCGCGCGCCTGGCTTTACCTTGCAAAGCGGCCAGGGCAAAGTATCGCTGAGCGACTACCAGGGAAAGAAGAACGTCGTTCTCTTGTTCTACCCATTGGCTTGGACCCCTGTCTGAACCAATGAGATGCCGGCCTTCAACCGGGCCCTGCCCGAGTTCGACCGGCGCGACACCCAGGTCCTGGGTATTAGCGTAGACTCCGAACCCACCAACAGCGCGTGGGCAAAATCCCTAGGCAGTCTGAATTATCCGCTGCTCTCCGATTTTTGGCCGCACGGAGAGGTCGCCGAGAAATATGGCGTATTGCGGTCGGAAGGGTATACGGAGCGTGCCGTGTTCATCATCGACAAAAACGGCGTGGTCCAATACATCGACGTGCACAACATTGCCGAAGTGCCCGATCCCAACGAGGTATTGAAAGCCTTGGATGGGATGCAATAGAAAAGAAGCGGGGGATGTCCCCCGCTTCACTTTTGAAAACGCGTTACACTCGCGAAACTTGGTTCTTGGTCCGGCGCCAATTGACGCCCGGACGAATGGCTTCAAGGTTGACCCGATCCTTGTACTGTTCGATGACGCCAAACAAGGACTCAATCAAGGTGTTGGACAGGAGGTGCGGCTCCAATCCCAGTTCAATCAACTTGGTGTGCTTGGCGTTGTAGTAGTGGCTGAGAGCCTCGGTGCGGGGGTCGTCCAAGTACTCCACCTTCACGTCACCCGGGTAGGTCTCCTTGACCAACTCTGCCAGTTGCTTCAACGAGAACTGCTCCGTAATCTGGTTGAAGACACGGAATTCCCCTTCCTTAGCCGGGTTGATGGCGGCAAGCTCAATGCAGCGCACCGTGTCGCGGATGTCCAGGAAGCTCCGGATCTGCTCGCCACGGCCATAGACCGTCAACGGGTGTCCCAGCACAGCTTGAATCACAAACCGGTTCAACACCGTACCGAACACGTGGTCGTAGTCAAGTCGCGTGGCCAGCTTCGGATCCTTCGCCGTTTGCTCCGTTTCGACGCCGTACACCACCCCTTGGTTGAGGTCGGTGGCGCGAAGGCCCCAGTTGCGGCAGGCAAAGTGAATGTTGTGGCTGTCGTGCACTTTGGACAAGTGGTAGAACGAGCCAGGCATCTTCGGAAATGGCAGCACGTCCTTGCGGCCGTTGTGCTCAATCTCGATGTAGCCCTCTTCGATGTCGATGTTGGGCGTGCCATACTCGCCCATGGAACCGAGCTTAATCAAGTGAATCTTGGGATTGATGTCGGCAATGGCGTAAAGAACATTCATGTTGCCAACCACGTTGTTGACCTGGGTATAAACGGCGTGCTCCCGATCAATCATGGAATACGGCGCGGAGCGCTGCTCCCCAAAGTGCACGATGGCGTCGGGCTGGAACTCGCGAATCATGTGGTAAACGAACTCTGCGTTCTGCAAGTCCCCCACGTAGAGCGCCATGTCGCGCCCGGAAACTTCCTTCCACGTGCGAATCCGCTCTTGGAGCGTATAGATGGGCACCAAACTCTCGGCCCCGAGTTCATAGTCGTACTGACGACGGACAAAGTTGTCGGATACCGCTACATCGTGACCTCGGTCGGAGAGGTACATGGCCGTCGGCCATCCCAGATATCCATCTCCACCAAGCACTAAAATCCTCACGTGCGTTCCCCCTAGACTCTAATTTTAACGAAAGGCTCATCTCGGACAGTATAAAGCATGATCGAGGGTTTAGTCACCTTTCCTTGGATAAATGCGAAAAGCCCGCGAACGGCAGCGGCTATAATAGTGTCAGTCAGCAAAGGAGGCTTCAAAGCATGCAGGAGACGCCGCCCATTCGCCAGTTGGTGTGGGCACTCATGGGGACCGGCATCATCTTTTTGCTCCAGTTGGTGGGCGCCCTCATGTCGGGAAGCCTCTCGCTATTGTCCAATGCCGGCCATCTTTTTACCGACGTCGGCTCCATGGGGCTCGCTCTCTATGCGGCCAAAATCGGCCAAAACCGTCCTACCGAGCAGCTCAGCTACGGCTACAGCCGAAGCGGCATTGTCGCCGCCTTTGTGAACGGCATGATTCTCGCCGCGATTGCGATCGCCCTCATTCTATCGGGAATCTACCGGCTCTTTCATCCGAGCCCCGTCCATGTGCCCATCATGCTGGTTGTTACGGCCGTCACACTGGTATTGAATCTGGCGGTCACGTGGATGCTCCATCCGCCACACGAGAGCCACGACGTCAATCGCTGGGGCGTCTATTGGCATGCGTTGGGCGACGCGTTGAGCTCAGTCGGCATCCTCGCCGCCGCGCTCTTGATTCATCTCACCGCATGGTTGGGCTGGGATGCGTTGGCTGCCATCGCAGTGGGGGTCCTGATCGTGGTCGCCAGCTATCGAGTCGGCCGACCCAGTCTTCGGATCTTGATGGAGGCCGCACCGGAAGGTGCTCAGTTTGAAGACATCCGCAGCACTTTTTTGGCCCACCCTCAGGTCCACGACGTCCACCACCTGCATGTATGGTCCATCTCACCCGACTACCATGTCTTGTCAGCCCATGTTCGGGTCGCTACAGGATCCATCCGCGAAGGGCAGCACATCGTGGAGCAGCTATCCCTAAGCTTGAAGGAAGAGCACCACATTCAGCACGTCACAATTCAGGTGGAGTCCGACCGGCATTCGG
Organism: Bacillota bacterium; assembly: GCA_021820485.1. Classification (GTDB taxonomy): domain Bacteria; phylum Bacillota; class Sulfobacillia; order Sulfobacillales; family Sulfobacillaceae; genus Sulfobacillus_B. The sequence continues at coordinate 4,248 of JAKADO010000053.1, read as the reverse complement.
CTTCGCATCCCGACGATGTCTAAGAGATGTTCTCCACACAAAAATGACATGCATTGACAATCTTTTTATCGCAAAATCTCTGCTACTATAGGAATAATTGCATCCTTTATGAGGAGGATTCCCCGTGCTGCCGGCTGCCAAAACCCGCGCCCCCAAAAGGGAAAGAATGCCTTGGGCGATGTTTGCCATCTTTGCCGCTTTATTGGTTGCCACCGACATCCACCATAAGGCGCATGTGAAGGAGGTCACGCATCAACACTTCATGGCGACCCCCGCGCAACTGAAATCGCGAGCCCTGGTGACCGAGCCGACCACGGCGGTTCCGAGCCGGCTGCCCTTTCCCATCGGAGAAAATTCCGGAGTACTGTGGAACCTCACCACGGGACAGCTGATGTGGGCAGACAATCCACACCTTCGGGAACCCTATGCATCCACAACAAAATTGATGACCATCTACCTGGCGCTGAGGCAATTGCCGCTAACGAAAACGGTGGTGATTTCGCCCACCGCAGCCGGAACCCCTGGATCCGACATTAAAATGGCGGTCGGGAATCGCTTCACGGTCAAACAACTGCTCTACGCGCTCATGATGCGTTCCGCCAATGATTCGGCCGTAGCTCTCGCCGAGTCTGACGCGGGAAGCGTCTCGGCCTTCGTGGCGCAAATGAATCAAACGGCGAAAACATTGGGCATGAATGGCACCACCTATGGCGATCCCGACGGACTCGCGGCTCAGTCAGCCGGCACCGCCTGGGACCTCTCCATCATTGCTCGCGCAGACATGGAAAATCCGCTCTTTCGCAAGATTGTCCGCACCAAGATGACCTCCTTGCCGCAGAATCCCGTGGTGCAAAACTTGAACGGACTCCTCTTCATGGATCCCACCGTAATTGGCTTGAAAACCGGTTGGACCACGCAAGCTGGTTTCAACCTGGTGTTCGCAGCCACGCGTCAGGTCGATGGCAAACCGGTCACCCTCTTGGGTGTCATCTTGCATGGCCAAGGAGGATTTCCGCCGGAGTACCAAGATGCGGAACGAATTCTGAACTGGGGCTATGGCCAAGTTAGAGCCTCTGCCACCACGACACCGTGACCGTGCGCTCAGCTATCACCGGCACCCACGATCCCGTCCAGCCTGCTTCATCAAGACGCGCCTCGCCCACCACTTGGCCCTGGCGATAGCCCGACCAAGAGAGTGTCCGCCATCGAACTTCGAGCCGCGCCTGCGAGCTTGTGGCAAAGGCACCCAGCGGTCGATCCAAGACAAAAGTTTCCGGACGCTCGCGGCTAAGCCAGCCGTGGCGCACCACAGATCGCCCCACCATCGCCCCCTTCGGCATTACCGTTTCCCACTTGGCGGCTGCAAAGCTGGTGTTCAACAGTTGGGAGACGTCTTGAAACATGGGGCCAAACGACGGTTCACCCAATACCACACCTTCCACCGTGATCGCATGGCCATGTTCCCGGCGGGTGGCGGCAAACGCCAGGCAACTGCCCGCCCATGGCGTCCATCCTGTTTTGACGCCAATCGCCCCGGGATAGGTCCACAGCAGTTGATTCAAGTTGGTCAAAGGCCCAAATGGCGTGTTTGCCGTTTTGGTTCGCACCAGGCGCCGAAATTCGGGAATCGCCATGCCGGCGGTGATGAGCTTCAGCAAGTTGCTGGCGGTGGAGTAGCCGAGGTGATTGACTCCGTCCGGATCCACATAGTGGGTGTGCTGCATGCCCAGTTGGGCTGCTTCGCGATTCATGGCCTCGATAAAGGCGGCACTGCCCCCGGGATAGTGATCGGCCAACACCCACGCGCCATCATCAGCCGACGGCAGCATCAGAGCCCACAGCAAGTCCTTCACCGTGACACGCTGTCCCAACGTGAGTGCCACCTCACTGTCATTCTTAAGCAATCCACGCCGATCATTCAGAACCTCCGCCCGCGTGATGGAAATCATCCGAGTGAGTGGGTAGATGCGTGGATGGATCAGGACCAGATCGGCGGTCATCACTTTGGTGACGCTGGCGATGGGGCGCTCCACATGCGCGTTGTGGTCATACAGGAGAGGGCCCCCCATCACCTTGAGCGCGGCACTGCCTGCCGTTGTGCGCCAGTGCACCGGAACCGGGTGAAGGCGCCAGATCCGGGGGACGGCGACGCTAGGGCTGAGCACGCGTGTGCGGAGCCCTGCCGTAACAATCCCCGCGAGTACCAAAATCCCGACCGCAGAAATGGCAAATTTCCTCATGGGTTCTTCCATGCACCGCCTTCAGTGGTTCTCCGTATTGTGTACCGATTGTATGGCTGCACGCTCATCCATGCATCTCCCATCAAAAACACAAGGAGGAACCGGCGTGAACCCCTTTCATGTCCTCAAGCTTTCCGGTGCGGACAGCCGCTCACCAGCCGCGCTTCAACAGGCGGCGCCAACCCTCGAAGCATTGGGCGCCCAGGAAATTGTGCGTTGGGCGGTCCAGCAGTATCCCACCGGGCTGGTGCTGGCTTCCAGCTTTGGGGCCGAAGATATGGTATTAATCGATATGTTAGCACGGGTCGCGGAGCATCCAACCATTTTTTACCTGGACACCGGCCTCCTGTTTCCGGAGACCTATGAGCTCATCAACCAGGCAGAAGAGCGCTATGGCTTTAAGGCTGTGCGCGTGGCCACCGACATGGACCTTGGAACACAGGCCGTGCAGTATGGCGACGCCCTCTGGGCGACCAACCCGGACCAATGCTGCCAGATTCGCAAGGTTCTCCCGCTGCAGCAATACCTGAAGGACCAAATCGCTTGGATTACCGGCATCCGGCGCGACCAAACGGCACAGCGGAAAAGTGCGCCCGTGGTCGGCTGGGATGACCGGCATCAGCTCGTGAAGCTCAATCCCTTGGCGGCTTGGTCGGCCAAGGATGTGTTCCGATACTTGGTGAAGAACCAAGTGCCTTACAACCCCTTGCATGACTACGGGTACCTGAGCATTGGATGTGTGCCCTGCACCAGGCCGATCAAGCCCGGCGAGAACCCACGCGCAGGCCGTTGGGCCGGACAGGAGAAGACGGAATGCGGACTGCATCTTTAATCGCGCCCCATGGCGGTTTTTTAGCCGAGCAGGATCTGCCCTTGGCCATTGCCAAAGACCTGGTCGAGACGCTGTCGCGGGCGCCCGCCATACCTTTGAACCGATTTCATTTTGATGACGTCATCTGTCTCGCGACAGGTGTCTACAGCCCGCTGCGCGGATTCCAAGACCGGACCGCGGTCCGGTCCGTTCTGACCGACATGCGCTTGCCCGACGGCGAAATATGGCCGATTCCCATCACCCTCTCCGTCTCCGATGTCGTGGCCGCCGGGATCAAGAAATCGCGTTTGGTGCGGCTCACGTACGACAACCGAACGGTCGCCATCATGCATGTGGATGACATCTTCTGGCAGGATCCGGAGGAGGAGGCGCGGATGGTCTATGGGACCTCCGACCCGTCCCATCCGGGTGTCAAGCGCCTGCTCCAAGAAAGCCCCATACGCGTGGGCGGCCCCGTCACCTTGACCGAAGAACCGGCGTGGGAGGAAGGCCCTGTGCTGACCCCGCGGCAGATGCGCGCGCTGATCCGCGATCGCGGTTGGCACACGGTGGCTGCGTTTCAAACCCGCAATCCGCTGCACCGCGCGCATGAGTACATTCAAAAAGTGGTCCTGGAAACGGTGGATGGACTGGTCGTCCATCCGCTAATCGGCACCACCAAAGCCGACGATGTCCCGGCTTTGGTGCGCTGGACCGTCTACCAGGCCTTGCTGCAAGAATATTATCCCAGCCGGCGAACCTTCCTTTCGGGATTTCCCGCCGCTATGCGCTATGCAGGACCCAAGGAGGCGGTCCTGCATGCCTTGGCCCGCAAGAACTATGGGTTTACCCATTTCATCGTGGGGCGGGATCATGCCGGCATCGGATCGTATTATCATCCCTTGGCGAGCCAGCAAATTTTTCACCGGTTTGCGCCGGAGGAGATTGGCATTACGATTGTTGCTGCCGAACCCGCATTTTTCTGCCGCAAGTGCGACCAAATGGCCACCCAAAAAACCTGCCCGCATCCGGACATAGACCACGAAAAGCTATCTGGAACGCGGGTCCGCACCACGCTCCGACAAGGCGGCTTCTTACCTCCGGAAACCATTCGGCCCGAGGTGGAAGCGATTCTTCGCAACTACTACCAAGGCCTTCTTTAGGGCTGGGGTGGAAAAAAAGGGTATCCGGATTCTG
>JAKADO010000052.1 GCA_021820485.1 Bacillota bacterium | reverse complement strand
ACGTCTACGCTGGCAATGAACCGCCGTATACCGAACGGTACGTACGGTGGTGTGAGAGGGCGCGGGTTAGTCACCCGCCCCTACTCGATTCAATCGCTGGTTGGAGTGTTGGACTTCCGCCCATAGGCCAACCACCAGACCACCAACACCAACAGCCATAGCGCCCCAGCCCAGACCGAAATATGGGTAAGTGGAGACACGGCAATGGCGGCCAAGGTGGCGGCGATCAACACCAATCCGACAACGGGGATGACCGGCCAGCCCGGCATGGGGTAGCGAAGAGTTCCCTGAAAGGTGCGTCGGAACAGAATTTCTGAAATCATAATGGTGCCCCACGTCCATAGTGCGGCAAACGAGGCTGCGCTGGAAATCCACACATAGACCGAATTGGGGGCTAGATAGGTGATGAGAATGCCTACCGACATGCCGAGACCCGTAATCCATACGGCATGTTTGGGCACTTTTTTGCTGTTCAGCCGCTGTATGCTTGCGGGGAGAAACCCCTTATGGGACATGGAGAACAACATCCGGCTTCCTCCATAAAGGCCGGTATTGGATGAGGAAAGTCCCGATGTGATGATAATCGCGTTGATGATGGTGGCGGCTGCCGGTAGGCCGATGCGGGCAAACAGCAAGACATAAGGACTGGTGTGGTGGCCAGCCAGCGCCGACCAGGGAAAAGCGATCAGCATTACGAAGACCGATCCCAGATAGAGAATCAGGATGCGCCAGCTCACATTGGAAACGGCACGCGGGATGGCATCCAGCGGATCTTCCGATTCTCCGGCGGTCACGGCCAAGGTTTCTACGCCGCTGTATCCCAAGACAACCAGAGAGAATGCCTGCAGCATGCCCCCCAACCCTTTCGGGAAGAACCCGTGATAGCGCCACAGGTTGGAAAACCCAGCCTCGTGGTGTCCCCCTCCCCAAACAGCCATGAGGGCTAAGAGCAGACCGACCATGATGAAGGCGGCAATAGCAAAAACCTTAAGCACTGCAAACCAGAATTCCACTTCCCCAAATACCTTGACAGAGCTGAGATTGGCGAAGGTGAACAGCACCAAGGCCACTAAACCCGGAATCCATGGTGGGAAGGCGGGAAACCAGTACTGAATCAAGAGGCCAATGGCGGAAAGCTCCGACATGACGGTGGACACCCAAAAAAACCACCACATGCCGCCGGTCAAGAAGCCGACCATAGGCCCCATGGCCCGCTCCGCATGGCGGCTGAATGAGCCGGCAAGCGGCTCCTCAACGGTCATTTCGCCCAAGGCGCGCATCATGATGAGAACAATGACACCGCCAATCGCGTAGTCGATGAGAATGGAAGGGCCGGCCAATTGCAGCGCTACACCGGACCCATAGAACAACCCCACGCCGATGACGCCGCCTATTGAGAGAAGTTGCATTTGACGATTGTTGAGAGAACGCTTCAGCCCCTGACTGGCTAGTCGACGTCGCTTTGGCACAAAAGATCACCTCGATTGTTTATTCCCGGAGCAGCTTCATTAAATACTTCGCAGGGATCAGGAACTTTTGGGGTCAGAGCGAATTGCAGTGAGTGGCGACACGGGCGGCCAATCGCCTTCATTAGGACTGGATTCGGGGGGAGCCCGCCGCTAAGGCGACATGCGGCACGGCTATCAAGCGGGAGGAGAGCCTTTCCCCGCGAATGACTTCCAGGAGCGCTTTGGCCCACAGGGATTCGGCGTCTTCTTGATGAATCCATAGGTCGTAGGACTCTTGGGCCCACGGTTCGAAGGAGAGTCCAGCCAATCGGGCCATCGAACCCAATCCCACTCCCGCCCAGCCCTCGCGGGCAGATACGGCTTCCAAGACGCCCCGATGGGTGGTGAAGATTTCGGCTTCGGGATCGAGGGGTTGGCGATGGCGCTGATAGAGCGCGTGCGCTTCGCTGCCCGGTTCGCGGATGGCAAGACGCCGGATTTCGCCCTCGCCGGCTCGCGTCATGAGTCCTTCTTCCCAGAGAAGGTAGGGGATGGCGAGATGGGGGTCCGAAACCCATTCGCGAGGGTTGTAGCATCCTCGGACGGGATCAAAGAGGTGCGTGCCGGCGATATGAATCCTGCGGTCCTGCCAGGCTTTTAAGGCACGGGAACTGGAAAGCGGCATGGGCTGAAGCCAGTATCCCGGCAGGTGATCCTGAAAAATTTGCGAAAGCCAAGGCATGAACGGATCGCAACCTCCCATGAGAATGACTCGCTCCGGGGAGCGGGCACCGGGCAGGGGCAGGACGGTGCGGCTTGAGGGATCCCAGAGAGCGTCGGGCAATGCGGAATCGGCCACGAGCGCCGTGGGCACCAGAACTCGGGCGCTGCCGACTTGGGACCAGATGACGGGTTGGAGACCAACCGACAGCCATGGTGTTGGGAACAACTGAACCCCATGGAGCGGTTCTTTCATGGCGGAAACCAAGCTGTCCATGGTGAGGTTGAACAGGTTCGCAATGCGGATCGCCACCTCTAGACTTGGCCCATGGTGATTTTGCTCGAGAGCGACGACAGTCTGCCGGGAGACGCCCAGGCGATCGGCCAACTCGGCCTGTGACCATCCCCGCGCTTTGCGCAAATCCTGTAGATATTGTCCAAACCTCATGACATCAACCCTCCGAAATCGGTCATGACTGGACGGGTGATGGAGATGCCGGCATACGTGGCGTGTGGTTTGGGCGGCCCTGTCCACTCAATGGGCGGCTGCCCGTCAACGTGAAAGCGGTATTGCGCCCTGAGGGGACTCAGCGGAGTTACGGTGAGCGTCCCCGGAAGGGCGATTTCGACGTCCTCCAGAAGCCCAGCCTCAATCAGGCTGGGATGCAGCCATAGCCATTGTCCAGCGCGGTTCCAGGGAAGCGCGCCCACGTAGCCCATCAAGCGCGCCATGGTGGGAGTCAGCGGCTGGACCTCAGGACGAGGCTGCCAAGGATGGATTACACCCTCTTCCATATAGAGGATGCCGTCGGCCCAGGACTCCGCCTCGCTCCACTCATGCGTTGAAAAGAGGATGAGTTGGTCTGGCCGGCGTCGCTCCCGCAGCGCCGCCCAAATGGTCTCGCGGTGGGGGCGATCGATATTGGAGACTGCTTCATCCAAGAGCAGAATGGCGGGATTCGCCGCCAGAGCGCGCATGAGCGCCGCGCGCTGCTGCTCACCGCCGGAAAGTTGCCGCGGCTTTCGGTCCCACAGGCGCTCCAACTGCAAAATTTCGCGCCAAGCCATCACGTCGGCATCGGGAACCCGTTGAACCCATTGAACTTGCGCGGCGATGGTTCGATGCGGAATGAGGCTCGGTCTTTGCGGCACATAACGGATGGGGCGATCATAGGGAGGGCGGCAGGCTACCGATTCGCCATTCGTAGTCATGGAAATTCCCGCGCCGGCATCCAGACCCGTCATCAGGCGGAATAAGGAGGTCTTGCCGGATCCCGAGAGCCCGACCACCGCCGTGATGCCACTTGGCAGTGAAAATTGGCCATGCAAACGAGGCTCAGAGATTTGGGCGCTCAGCATCGCTATACCTCCAGTTCAACCAAATCGGCAGCGGAAGAGCCACCAGAATCAGCCACACCGCGAGTCCCAATGCGGCTGGCAGGCCTTGCTCCTGCAATTGGATCCAAATGGCCACCGGCAGTGCGCTGGGATGATAGGCGACGACGATGGGTGCTCCGAAAGCGCCCACGATCCGCGCCCAGGCCATGGCGGCCGCGACCGAAAACCCCGTGCGCGCCAGGGGCCACACCACGAACCAAAAGGTTTCGCCCGGCTTTTTGCCCAAAACCCAGACATCTTCCTCCAATGAGCGAGGGATGGTGCGCAGATATCCCCATGCGGTAAACACGAAGAACGGCAAAGACTCATAAACTTGGGCCAGGACCAGGCCCCAAAAGGTGTTGGAGAGATCCACTGTGCCGCCAATCGGGGACGCTGGACCCACAACGTAGGCTAAAACCAGACCCAGAACCAAGGGAGGCATGAGCAAGGGCACGATGAGCGCGGCACCCCAGACGCGCTGCCAAGAGACGGAGATGCGCCGGGCCAAAACCCATGCCAACGGCACCCCTAGGACCAAATCCAGAACCAGCGCCAAGAATCCTGAACCCAGGGTGGTGACCACTGCATCGAGTCCTGCAGGATTGGTAATGGCAGCGCGCAATCCTCCCGCGTGCGCCGCCAAAATGGCGACGGGCAGGAAGAGCAGGATGGCGGCAGCGACAGCAACGCCGATCAATAGGGCTTTCACGGCGCGAAACGCTGAAGCGCTTGCGGGATTGCAGAGGCGGTGCCCAGCACCTCAGGACGAAATACCGTGTATCCAGCCCGTTTCATGATGCGGGCACCCTCAGAGCCCAGCACGAACTGAATGAAGGACACGGCTGCGGGTGCGGGTTTTCCGACTGTAGTGAGGTCGACAGTCAGAGGGGCGCCGTGAAGGATCTTTCCGCTGCCAAGCGTCAATGACGCTGTGTGATACCATGTCCCCTGCGACGGTGCCGCGAAGTTCAACGAAGCCGGCAGGGCAATATAGTCGAGATGCCGCTGGATGGCCTCCGACAAAAAGGCGCTTGACGCATCCAATCCGCCAGATTGCAGGAGGGTCAGGATCCCTTCTTCGGAATAAACCTGGTGCGGATTGTCGATGGGGCCAAGGATTTTGGAGGCTAGGCCGGATGGAAGCCCATATTGTTTGACGGCCAGTTCCACCATCATATAGAAGGCCTGTCCCTGGGGGTCAGTGTTGGGATTGGTGCGGCCGAGATGAAAGGCGGGATTGGCCATCAGGGTGAACAGATCCTTGATTGGCAGGTGGCCCGCCTTAATGGCGTTCAGTTCTCCTGAAAACGGGGAATGCGGGTTGTAGGCCACCACCAAGGGACTGGCCGCGAAGGCCAGCGCCCAACGGGTCGAGGACGGCTCGATGATCTGAACCGGGGCATAGCCGATGCTTTCAAAGACGTTGGGCAGGATGGTCTTGGAACGGATCTCCTGGGCGATTCCCACCGAACCGCCGCCTTGCCCCTGATAGGTGTTGCCGGTGGCATTCTGGAAGGCCGGGCCGATTAACGTGTCGTTGACGTCTTGCAAGGATCCAGCATAGGCAACATTGGCAACGCCGTGGGTTGACGGGGATGGGGTCGCCTGCGGCTGCGCCCCGCAGCCGGCTGCGGCGAGAGCCAGCAACGAGGCAAGGCCCACCAGGGATGTTCGGCGCATGACATTTCTCCTCACTTTTGGCAATGTAAACTCTAGTTGTCGTTAGTGTAAATGGAATACGACTATTCGGCAACGCCTTAGGTAAAAAGACTGTCCGAAGCTCTAGGACTCTGCTATCGTAGGAATTGTGCAGATGGTTGATACAGGAGGTTTTATGCGGCGCACAAAAATTGTTGCGACGTTAGGTCCGGCGTCCACGAGCCCTGAGGTTTTTCGACGGTTGGTGGAGGCAGGACTTGATGTGGCTCGGATTAACTTATCCCACGGGTCGGCGGATCAGCACCGGCACGTGGTTCGCATGGTCCGATCGATGGAACAGGAAATCGGACGGCCCATTGGGATTCTTTTGGACACGGCGGGACCCGAGGTGCGACTTCGTACGCAATCCCAGGAGGGGATCGCCCTGCATCCCCAGGGCGTGCTCGCTCTGGGCCTCGACCAGGGAGCGGACTTGACGGTGTCCATTCCCCAAGTGCTTGAGTGCCTTCGGGCAGGGGATGTCTTGGTCATCGGCGACGGCAATCTGGTGCTTGAGGTGGAAAAGCCCGGCGACCCGGCATGGGTGCGGGTCATCCAGGGAGGATGGCTCCCTGACAACAAGAAGGTGACCTGTCCTGGTCAGGTATGGCCGTTGCCTGTACTGACGGAGACCGACCTGGAAGCGCTCCGCATGGGGATTGAAGAAGGCGTGGACTGGATTGCCGCTTCTTTCATCCGTACCGCCGATGATGTGGTTGAGGTCAAGAGGCAGGTCGAGGCGTGGGAAGCCGCGGTTCCGGTCATGGCCAAAATTGAAACGCGGGCCGCGTTTGAAAACCTCGACGCCATCGTCAGGCTCGCCGATGGGTTGATGGTTGCCCGCGGTGATCTTGGCGTGGAATATCCGCCGGAAGACGTGCCATGGCTGCAGAAGGCGATTATCGACGCGGCCAATCATGCCGGAAAGCCGGTCATTACCGCCACCCAAATGCTCGAATCCATGGTGCATGAAAGCCGTCCCACCCGTGCGGAGATCACCGATGTCGCGCACGCGGTGCTGGAGGGCAGTGATGCAGTCATGCTGTCGGAGGAGACAGCGGTTGGAGAATTTCCCGCAGAAGCAGTCCGCGTCATGGCGCGCGCGGCGGAGGTGAGCGAAGCGCACCCGTGGGAGGAGCGCGGGCGTCGACGCTACGTGTCCGGCACCGTGACGGACGCCGTCTGCCATGCTGCCCTAACCGCAGCCGAAGATTTGGATGCGCGCATCATCATCACCGCGACTGAATCGGGACACACGGCTCAATCCATGGCGGCGCACCGTCCCCGCGTGCCGATTTTGGCGGTGACGCCTTACGAATCGGTGGCTCGCCGTCTTTCCCTGGTGTGGGGACTGGAGAGTCGATTGATGCAGGCTCAGCATAGTCTGGAAGGCATGATGGAGGAAGCGGTGGCCATCGCCCGTAAGTCCGGACGCGCTTCGGCGGGAGACCGAGTCATCATAACCGCGGGGGCTCCCGTGGGGGAGGCGGGCAGCACCAATGTGCTTCGGGTGGTGACAATCGGCGAAATTTTGTTGCGTGGTCAGGGGATGGGGCCGGAGGGTGAAGTTCAAGGACCGGTGAAGGTGGTGCGGGACCCGGTGCAGGACGGCTCGTTCCCCGAGGGAACGGTGTTGGTGGCCAAAAGCACCGATGCCAGTTGGGTCCCCTTGATGGAACGCGCACGGGCCATCGTTACGGAGGCTGGGGGATTGACGTCGCATGCCGCCATTATCGGAATTTCCCTCGGCATCCCCACGGTCGTGGGCGTTCCCGAGGCCACGCGCACGCTCACCGACGGGCAAATTGTCACGGTGGATGCGGCAGGTGGCCTCATTCTCTCGGCAAACCGGAACGGCTAGTCTAGCAGAGTGAATTGCCCGATGACAACGGCAGCTTGGGGTGATGCGAGTTTTTGTTGTGCTTGGCTAATCGACGCGTTTCCCGCACCAATGTCCCAATCCCAATCACCATGACAGTGAGCATCACAAGGATGGTGGACAATCCCAACTGGTCGAGATTATGCACATGGACGCCGGTCGTGAGGCTCCACGAGGCGAGGCGCGGGAAGAAAATGCCGAAAGCTCCCGCGGCCATAAAAAACATGCCGCCCCATCCGAGCGTGTTTCCAGCTGTCTTTAAGGAGACTTGCCGCACATCGTCGGTCGACAGCCCCAGGTGGCGGCTGACCCATCCAAACAAGCCGCCGGCCGCCGCCTGAATAATGGTGGTGCCGACCCCAAACAGGAATCCCGGCACCCAGGCCAGCCATGCGGACGGCATGGAGGGCGCCAATACCGTATAAATGATGATGGCAAATGCTCCAAATCCCCATCCGGCGATGAAGCCGTGCACCAATGGCATCCACGGACGGGGGTCATTCATCTGCTCTTTCTGATCTGCGTGGTGTCCCAGACCGAAGAGGTGCCAGTGTTGTCCTCGCATGATGTGGCGAGCCGCCCAAACCATCGCGAGTCCAACCAAGACATAGATGGCATAATCGACCACTGATCCCATGGTGAACCACCGATCAAGGGCGAGATATGCCAGCTCACTCGCAAGCGCGCGCTGCAAGGTAAACGCAGCCGAAAAGGTGAGTCCGGCGATGAGCCCTTTGCGGGTCGAGTAGCTTCCGATGGCATAGCTGAACGTAATCGGCCAGGTGTGTTCATCGGGGGTAATGCCATGCACCATTCCCAGCAAGAGAGCTGTCACGAGAATGGCTCCGAAGGCTAACCCTGCGTGGGGGTCCCACAAATTCAGCATGCTTATCGTCCCCTTGTGGTAAATGCGACTTTCTTGCATTTACAATAATATGCCATGCTGCTTCTGTCAATAGAGGAGAGCGTCAATCCTTTTCAGCAAGCCGCGGTTGGGCTATCATCAAAACCATCACTAATGAGGACGGATGATTGGGTATGCGTGTAGTGCAGAAGTATGGCGGCAGTTCTCTTAAGAATATGGAATACATTGATGCGGTGGCCAAGCGCGTGCATCAGACTGCCGAGGCTGGACATGCGGTGGTGGTGGTGGTATCGGCCATGGGCGATACGACGGACGAGCTCGTGGACAGGGCACAACAGGTGGATGGACTGAAGACCGCAAGAAATCTCGATTTTCTCTTGGCCACCGGAGAAATGCAGTCGGCGGCCTTGATGGCCATGGCCCTCACGCGACACGGGACGCGCGCATTCGCCCTGATGGGTGGCCAAGCGGGGATCCGTACGGATTCGCAGTTTGGACAAGCCCGCATCACGGGGGTCGACGCGGAAGCGCTTGAACGTCTCTTGGCGCAAGGTGTCACGCCGGTGGTAACAGGGTTCCAAGGAATTTCCCCTGATGGTGCTGTCACCACCCTCGGCCGCGGCGGATCCGATTTGACCGCGATTGCCCTCGCTTCTGCAATCCAGGCCGATTCCTGCGAAATATACTCGGACGTACCGGGCGTCTTTACGGCCGATCCCCGCATCGTGCCGAACGCCAAGGCGTTGGCCTCGCTGTCGTACGATGAAATGTTGGAGTTGGCGTCCCAAGGCGCCCAAGTTCTTCAAACTCAAGCCGTCCTGTACGCACGTCAGTCTGGCGTTACCGTGAACGCCCGATCCACGTTTGAAGAGGGGCCTGGCACCCGCATCGAGACCGAGCAGGCGGAGTTCAACACCCTGGTCACCGCAGTGGCATTGGACACGCATCTCACCAAGATCGGGTTGGTGGGCGTGCCCGATCGGCCGGGCGTCGCGGCTCTAGCGTGTGAAAAGTTGGCGCAAGCGGGCATCAATATTGATCTGGTCTTCCAGGCGCTCTCCCATGACGACGCGCGGGCCGATATCGCGCTGACTGTGGCGGATCGCGATCGGGACCGGGCGGTAAGGATTTGCCAACAAACATTAGGAGAGTTGGGTGGAAGCGCGCTGGTCGTCGATGCGGATATCGCCAAAGTGTCCGCGGTGGGGGCCGGAGTGCGCAACCATGTGGGAGTGGCGGCAACCTTGTTTCGCGCGCTGGCTGATGCGCACATCAACATTCAAATGATCGGCACATCAGAGATCAAGATCTCCTGCATCGTTGCTCGCAGCGATGCCGAACGCGCGCTGAACCAAGTGCATCATGCGTTTCGCCTGGATGGCAAAGACTAGGGGAGGCTCTCATGTCCCAGGATGGCTTGGATGCGCAATTGCGGATATACGGCGGGGCAGACCCCCATGCGGAGCTACCCATTCTTGTGGAGGAGTGGCGCCGTTTAGCGGAGGCCACCTTGCCTCCGGGACCCTGGGGGTACCTGGAGGGCGCCGCCGGCGCTGAGGACACCATGCTGGCCAATCGCCGCGCCTTTGAGCGCTGGCGAATTCGGCCTCGCTTTTGCCGCGACGTGGAGAATCGTCGAATGGACGTTTCTCTCTGGGGTCAAACATGGCACGCGCCTTTCCTCTTAGCCCCCATTGGGGTTCAAAGCATCCTGCACCCCGAGGCGGAATTGGCTTCCGCTCGAGCGGCCGCCCAACTGGGCATGCCGTATGTTCTCAGTACCGTCTCATCGGTTCCCATGGAACGCATCGCTGAGGAAATGGGCGACGCGATCCGCTGGTTTCAACTCTATCCAGGGCGCGATCCAGAGATTGTCAGGAGTTTCATCCGCCGGGCCGAAGCCGCGGGCTACAGCGCGCTCGTGGTGACGGTGGACACAACCATGCTCGGCTGGCGGGAGCAGGATTTGCGCCATGCGTATCTGCCTTTCCTGGAAGGCCATGGCATTGCCAACTTTCTCACGGATCCGGTTTTCCGCCGGGGACTGTCCCAGCCGATTGACGATCATATGTTGGAAGCCATTCAGAAATTTTTATCGGTCTATGTCAATCCGCGATTCAGTTGGGAAGACTTGGCTGCTTTACGGCGCGACACCCGGCTTCCACTCATCGTCAAAGGATTGTCGCATCCTGATGACGTGCGTCGCGCTACGGATGTCGGCGCGGATGGGATCATCATCTCCAATCATGGCGGACGGCAAGTGGATGGGGCGGTGGCGGCCCTGGATGCGCTGGATGATGTCATGCGCGTCGCGCCTCCCACGGTGCCGATACTGATGGACAGCGGCATTCGCCATGCCGCCGATGTGTTTAAGGCATTGGCGCTGGGCGCGAAAGCCGTGCTGGTGGGACGGCCGTATGGATATGGGCTCGCAGTCGCCGGACAAACAGGAGTGGAACGCGTGATGGCCCATCTTCGAGCGGAATTTGACTTGGAAATGGCGCTCTCAGGCTGCGCCTCCATTGCCGACATTACCCGTGATGCGGTGATGCGCCGCGACTAGCGGCAGGCGACGTGTGCCACGTGCGTTTCCAATCGGGTATTGAATCCCATACGGTTCCCTGCATGCCATTGCCAACCGTCCAGGACGCACTCCGCGCCGAAATAGCTGGGCGTGATGTCATGCAGATGAAAGGTTCCGGGGATGACTTCGGCAGCCGTTTCTGTCACGGCTCGGGCCACGTCGATGACCCGTTCTGGGGACACCAGGCTCATAATGGTTGGCCCTGAGCCCGACAGCGCGGCAAATGCTGCGCCGTGGGACAGCGCAGCATCAATGACAGCCCGCATGCCAGGAATCAGCGCCTCGCGATAGGGCTGGTGCAGGCGGTCCTCTCCCGCATGGCGCAGCAGCGACCAGTCACGGCGATTCAACGCGTCAATCCAAAGAGCCAACCGCTGGCTGTTGAAGACTGCGTCGCTCAGCGGCACGGTCTCAGGCAGCACTCGGCGCGCCATTTCCGTTGAGACTTTGTAATCGGGCACCAACAAGAGGCAGCGCAACTCAGGGGCGGGATAGTTTTGAACACGCACATCGCCGTCTCCATCCCACGCGAGGACAAACCCGCCGAACAGCGCGGCCGCAACATTGTCTGGGTGACCCTCAATGCGGGTGGCATAGCCCAGCATTTGTTGCCGGCTGAGGCGCTCAGGCAAGAAGGTGTTGGCCAGCATCAGACCGGCGACAATGGCGGCTGCACTGGAGCCCAGACCGCGTGCCAACGGGATGCGGCTCTTGATGGTGAGATGGCCAAGCGGCATGGGGCGGCCAGTCATTTCGCGGTGCACGACATCGGCAGTTTGCCAAATCAGGTTGTCTTGGGTTTCCGGTATGATGCCCTCGCCCTCGCCCCGCACGGTGACGCTGAGTTCGGACGCTTCCGAAAACCAGCATTCCAACGGCAATGACAAAGCCATGCCCAGCGCGTCGAATCCAGATCCCAAGTTGGCAGTGCTGGCAGGAACTTTAATGTGCCACATGTTGGCGTGCCTCCTGGAGCAAGGACTGAATGGTGTCTCCGACAGTTCGGGAGTTGGTGTGGTGAACCGTTTGCTCAATCCATTGGAGGGGCGTTTCGCCATCCTTGAGGCCGGTCCCCGTGAGGATGCCGACCAAGGGCCCGGCCGGGAGGGCCCCGCGTTCGCGGAGTGCCTTCAGTCCGGCGTACGCTGTCGCGGAGGCCGGCTCGACGAAGATTCCTCCCCGCGCCAGTTCTTTTTGAGCGGATAGAATATCCGCATCCGTGACCGCTAGAAACTGCCCGTTCGAGGTCTCAACCGCCTCGAGCGCCAAGGCCTTGCTGGCTGGCTTGCCAATGCGGATGGCCGTTGCCACAGTTTCGGGATGCTCGACGTCGTGTCCCTGCACCAAGGGACTCGCGCCGGCGGCCTGAATCCCCAGCATCTTTGGAATTCCTTTGCCGTAGCGGCGAAACCCTTGGAAATAGGCAGAAATGTTGCCGGCATTGCCTACCGGCAATGCCAACCCGGAGGGCGCTCGGCCCAACTCATCAACAATTTCGTACGCACCCGTCTCTTGACCGCGCAATCGCCACGGGTTGACAGAGTTGACCAAGGCGATCTCGCGATTGCTGGCGGCGATGCGGCGCACCACCGCTAAGGCTTCATCGAAGTTTCCGTCAATGGCGAGGATTTCGGCTCCATGGACTAGGGACTGCAAGAGCTTTTGCTGGGTTACCCGGCCTTCCGGGACCACCACAAAGGCGCTAAGATGCCCGCGCGCGGCGTATGCCGCGGCAGAGGCCGCAGTGTTGCCGGTCGACGCGCAAATCACGGCTCGTGCCCCTTCGTGGCGGGCAACACTGACGGCGACGGTCATGCCACGATCTTTGAATGAGCCGGTCGGGTTGGCTCCTTCCAGTTTGAGGAAGATGTCCGTCTCTCCCCAAGTCGCCCACGGCACCAGTGGGGTGGCTCCCTCGCCCAGCGTGACAGGATCCACATCCGGCAGATCGAGCCAGGTGCGATATTGAGAAATGATGCCAAGCATTAGGGGAGACCTCCTGCGAAATTTAAGACATCCTACCACATTTCACGACGATAATCCCATTCTAGTCGCAAAAATCACACAGGTCAGGAACGGAAAATGATGGAATTACAAATCATCCTCGAGCGTGAATCCAGGTCGAATCGGGAACTCGCTGAACGGTTCACGCAGCGGATTTAAGGCGGGCGCCTCAGCCTGATCGAGAGCCACTCGGGCGGCCAGTTCACCCAGTGCAGGACCGCGCATCACACCAAACCCTTGGTCTCCGGCAGCGACATAGAGGCCGGGGGCGACAGATCCGATGAGCGGCCGGCGATCCGGCGTTCCGCCGCATAACCCTGCCCACGAGGATCGGAGTCCCGCGGTGTCGGCGGTGCTCATGAAGCGCGTGACCTGATCGGCAATGTTGGCGATAAACTCGTCGTCCCCGGTGGTCTGGTAGTTGTCGGGATCGTGTTCAAAGAGCCTTGTGCCATCCCCGGCCAAGAGGTTGTGCGGGCCGTCGGGGACCAGATAGACGTCAGTGTCCAAGTCCCACAGCATGGGCAGATGGTAGCCATTGGGGAGGTCTAGCGACGAGAGTTGGACGCGGTAGGGGCGAAGTGGAATGCGGATGCCCGCCGTGTCCAACAGATTCCGGGACCATGTGCCGGCCGCCACCAGGACGCGCCGGGCGGTCCACACCTCATCCCCGGCAATGACGCGGACACCATTGGCCGTCGGCTCCACTCGGTCCACTCGGGTTCCCAAACGCGCCTCGAGCCCTAAGCTGCGCGCCTCGCGAAACGCAGCCTCGCTGTATGCGGTGGGATTGACATGGAAATCACGAGGAGTCCACAGCCCAATTGTGTCGGATGCCAGACGATCCAACTCGGGGTAATGCTGTTGAATAGTAGCCAAATCCCAAGTCTCGGCCGGGATGCCCTTCTCCCGAAGGTGGCGTGCACGTTCGCCGAGCAAAGTTTCGCGGTTGGGATGGGCCAAGGTAAGCATGCCGTAGGGTTGCAGGATGGACGCATCGCCCGACGATTGCAGAGCTCTTTCATATAATATTCGACTGCGTTGCACCCATTCGATGTCATCCGGGTGCCATACTAAATCGGTGACAATGCCGCCGGCCTTGGAACTGCTTTCTTGAGCGACGCCGGGGTTCTTTTCAACGAGCAATACGGGTCCAATGCCTAATTGGCTCGCGGTGTGCGCTGCGGTTGTCCCCCAGACTCCGGCTCCAATGACAATTAATTCGTATTCCATCCGCCTCTTGACCTCCTAGGTGAGCGTGGATTTGTCTCACCTGGTATGCTGAAGGTTTTGCTCTGCGATGTCTAGGGGCAGATGACTAAAAAAAGGCCGTGCCGTAAAATTATTATCGGATGGGAGGTTCGATGATGGCGCTTAAAGTGGTTCATAATTCCTCGACCAATCCGTACTTCAACGTGGCGCTGGACTCGTGGCTGGTGCGTGAAGCCCCGCCCGCCGATGATTACGTCATGCTGTGGCAGAATCGGCCGGCGGTCATTATCGGTCGATACCAGAACACACATGAAGAGGTCAACTTGGATTATGCCGAGGCCCACGACGTGGCGATTGTCCGACGGATGTCAGGCGGCGGCGCGGTGTATCACGACTTGGGGAACTTGAATTTCAGCCTGGTGGTCGCCACAGAAAACCGCCCCTTCAATGACTACCAGTCCTTCACCCGCCCTGTGATTGAAGCGCTGGCGCGCTATGGGGTGAAGGCGGAGCTGACAGGGCGCAATGACGTCACACTGGATGGACAAAAGTTCTCGGGGAACGCTCAGTACCGTACCTCGACCCGTTTGTTGCATCACGGCACCATCTTGTTCGACGTGGATTTGGAGGCTGTTCCCAAGGTGCTCACGGTGCGGCAGGACAAAATTCAAAGCAAGGGCATCAAGTCGGTCAGGAGCCGGGTGACCAATATCCGGCCGTATCTTCCTAAAGCGGTCACCTTTGACGACTTTCGTGCCGCCTTGTTGGATGCGATCGGGGAACATAACGGAGGGCTCGCGGGCGAATTGACTCTCACGGCAGAACGCATCGCTCGCGTGGAAACTTTGGTCGCGGAACGTTTTGGGCAATGGGACTGGAATTTCGGCCAATCACCGCCGTTTAACTATCGCGGGCGTGAACGGTTTGCCAAGGGAGACGTTGAGGTGCTGGTGGAGGTGGCGGGAGGGCGCATCCAAGCCATCACCATTTATGGAGACTTTCTGGGGGATCACGATATTGAGCCGCTGACGGACGCCCTGAACGGTGTGGAATATTCGCGCGCGGCGCTTTTGAAGGCTCTCGATCCGCTGCCGATAGAGCGGTTTTTGGGCGGCATTACGCGCGATGAGTTCCTCAAGGTGCTGTTGGACATGGAGCCCATCGAAGGGGCGCAGAACAAAGTCTAAAAGGGTGGTGGCGTGATGGAATACCGGAGTTTGGGAGAGAGCGGTTTGAAAGTGTCGGTGTTGGGCCTGGGCACAAACAGTTTCGGCGCTCGGGCGGACAAGGCGACGTCCATTGACATTGTCCATGCGGCGCTTGACGCCGGGATGACGCTGTTGGACACCGCGAATGGCTATGCGGGTGGACAGTCCGAAACCATTATTGGCGAGGCTCTAAAGAAGCGCCGGCCGGAAGCTGTCATCGCAACCAAGGCGGGGCTTCCGGTTGGCGAGGGACCATACAAGCGCGGCACGTCCCGCCGCCATCTGACCGAGCAGTTGGAACAAAGCCTGCGGCGGCTCAACACGGACTATATTGACCTGTACTATGTGCATACGTTTGACGAGGACACCCCGCTGGAGGAAACCCTCCGGACGCTGGATGACTTTGTACGGCAAGGCAAGGTGCGTTATGTTGCCGCTTCCAATTACCGTCCCTATGAGTTGGCGACGGCGGTGGGCATCCAAAAGGCCAAGGGCTGGGAAAGATTTCGTGGCCTGCAGCCGTCGTACTCACTCCTGGACCGAACGCCGGAAACCGAGTTGGTGCCGTTGGCCGAACAGGAAGGAATCGGATTGGTGGCCTATTATCCCTTGGCCGGGGGGCTGTTGACCGGGAAGTATCAGGGAGGACAGGTGCCGGCGGGATCCCGCATGGAGACGTCTCCCGGATTTTCCCAAATGCTGAACGACAAGGTGCGCGCTGCGGCGGATCGCTTCGCCGCGCTGGCTCACGATGCGGGGATCGATCCGGGGCAGTTGGCGATTTCCTGGCTCATCGGTCGCCCGGCGGTGGCGAGTGCTATTGTCGGGGCGACGCGGGTCGCGCAGGTCGAGCACAATGCGGCGGCGCTGAATGTGACCATCGACCCGGCGTTGGCCCGGGAACTCGATGCCTTAAGCGCGCCATTTGTTGACGGCGCGCCGTTTGGTTGGTACCGCTTGCGTTAGATGATGAGGAAGCCGCCCGCCGGGATCATCCGGCGGGCTTTTTTACTAGGCAATCGTTGCAGGCAAGGCGGTTAGGCCGCGCAGAACAATGTTTTCGTTCCATAAGGGAGAGCCCGCAAGCGCCCAACGATGCCGCCAAAGAATCGGGAACGCCAAGGCGGCCTCCATGCGTGCGAGGGAAGCGCCCAAGCAAAAGTGGATCCCTCTTCCAAAGGCCATGTGCGGGTTGGGATGGCGCGCTAAATCCAGTCGACCAGGCTCGTCAAAGATGGCGGGATCTCGATTGGCCGCCCCAATGACTACCGTAATCCATGCTCCCGAGGGAATGGTGTGTTCGCCAAAGGTGACAGGTTCGGACGTCATACGGGCGTCAAGCTGCACGGGAGACGTGTACCGCAGCAGTTCTTCCACCGCCCGGTGCCAGTCTCCGTCGGGCAACGGGGTGTCGGGGCGCTCCATCAGCGTCAAGCTGCCCATGGACAGTAAATTGGTGGTGGTTTCATGCCCCGCGACCAAGAGCAGCAACGCCATTGACAGAAGCTCGCCGGGACTGAGCCGGTCTCCTGCCGATTCGGTTTTTACCAGTTCCGTCAAGAGGTCATCGCCGGGTTGGCGTCGCTTCTCGCTGATGAGGCGATGGAAGTAGTCGAGCAGTTGCCAGCGCGCATCGGCCGCCTTCTTCCGTGCTTCGGGGGTCTGGGAGGGATCCAGCAACCGGGCGATGTGTTGGGACCATTCACGAAATTGGGCATGGTCGGCGCGCGGGACCCCGAGGAGTTCTGCGATGACCAAGGCAGGCAAGGGGAAGGCAAGTTGCTGCACTAAGTTTCCACCGCCGTCCGCTTCCAGACGTGCGGTCAGATCGCCGGCCAATTGTACGATGAACGGCTCAAGCCGTTTGAGGTGTCGAGGTTGAAAAGCCTGCGTGACCAAACCTCGCAGCCGGGTATGGTTTGGCGGATTGCTCATCAGCATGCTGGGCGACAACTCGGGAAGATCCGGATATTCTGCCGGGGGATTTTCGGTCCACGGTTCTCCCTTCACGAAGGATTGCTCGCTGAGTACGCGTCGAACATCGTCGTAGCGGAACAGCAGCCATTGGTCTTCCTCAATCTGCCAAACGGGGCGTTCGGCTTGCCAGACCTGATATATGGGATAGGGATTCTCCATTAGCGCAGATTGCTGGAGTCCCAAGCGGGCAAGCCAAACCGCGGCTCCGAACGGAATTACCATTGCATCTTCCCCCTTAGCCTAACGATTGCCTCTATCGTGGCAAAGAACGCGCCGGAGAGCAAGCTGCGCTTCAGCCTGCATTGTCGGTTGTCTCCTTTCTGTAGGGGGATTGACAACCTTCGGACACTTTGGTAAAAACTCCTTTAACCCCTGTTGTTCTGGGGAATTTGTACATCACTACCCACCAAGACCCGAGGATACTGAGATCTGGCCATTTAGGGGCGCTCATCGCACCCCTAGCGGTTGATCATTACTAGGAGGAGAATATATGCGGCGCACCTATCCATTGATTCTTTCGTCATTGTTGCTATCCGCTGGTCTCGCCGCGTGCGGCTCCAACAGCACGCCTGCTGCTGGGGGGTCACCTACCGCCAAAGTGTCGCCGGGTGGAACGGCTGTCATTGCATTGACAACGCAGCAGTCGCCCAACTGGTTCTTCCCGTTGCGGTCCGCTCCGACGGACACCGTGACCAACGAAGAAGTCGAATTGATGATGTACAAGCCCTTAATTGCCGTGAATGGCCATGACCAATTGGACTATTCACGGTCGCTGGCGTCATCCATTACGTGGAACTCGACGGGTCAAGTCTACACCATCCACTTGAATCCCAAGTGGCACTGGTCTAACGGCAACCCGGTGACGTCGCAGGACGTGGTGTTCGCCTATCAAATTATGAAGGCAGCCAGCGCGGCCAACGCGCCTTGGGTATTCTGGGGTCAAGGATTTGGAGGATTCCCCACCATCTGGAAGAGTGTGACTGCGGAGGGTCCGCATACGGTGGTCGTGACTTTGACGGGGCCGCGCAATCCCGCCTGGTTTGTGCGCAACGGGCTGGGACAAATCGTCCCGGCACCCGCCTCGGTCTGGGACAAGTACCCCACCAACATGACGGCGGAATTGCAGTACATTAACTCCATCGCCAACTCGCCCAGCAATCCGGCCTTCCACGTGGTAGACGGCCCCTATCTGTTCGATGGGTTCCAAGCGAACAACTATTGGCAGTTTGTGCCCAACCCCCATTATGACGGGCACAAGTCGTCGCTGACCAAAGTGGTCTACCAGTACGAAACGTCCTCATCAAGTGAGTTTGCCGCGTTAAAGACGGGGACCATCAATGTGGGATCGCTGCCTCCTTCCTTGGTTAGCGCCAAGGGACAGCTCGCATTGGACAATGTGGTGCCGGCGTACATCATCGGGTTTAACTACATTGTCCCCAACCAGAACAACAACGCGCCCAATGGCATCGGCAAGGCATTTCAACAGTTGCCGGTGCGCCAAGCCTTGCAGATGGGCATCGACCAATCCGCGATTATCAACGACTTCTATCATGGATTTGCGGTAAAGGACGATACCACACTGGCGCCTCTTCCGAAGACGCCGTTCTTCGATCCGGCGTTGGCCAAGGCGCCGTATTCGTTCAACCCTGTTGCTGGGAAGGCTCTCTTGGAAAAGAACGGATGGCATGAAGTCAATGGCGTCATGACCAAGAATGGCATCGCACTAAAGTTCAATCTGCTGTACGCCACGGGCAGCAACGCCGGCACGGACTTGGCGCAGTTGCTGAAGAGCGACTGGGCCAAGGAAGGGATCCAAGTCAGCTTGGTCTCTGAGCCGTTCAACGAAGTGGTCAGTCACGGAGCTGTCAATGCATCCAGCTGGGCGATGCTCGACTGGGACCAGGCCGTGGGGGGCTGGACCTATGGAACCGGGTATCCCAGCGGCGGTGGCCTCTTCAGCACCACGGGCTCGGAGAACATGGGCAGCTACAACAGCGCCGCGATGGATCAACTGATTCAGGGCACCTATGCGCCCGGAACCACGAGTCAGCAATTGCAGCATCTGTACGCGTATGAAGAGTATGCGGCCAAGAACCTGCCGGTGCTCTTCATCCCATCTCCAGCAGAAACCTTGGTGTACTCGAAGAATCTCCAGAACGTGCTGGCCTACTTCGATCCGGCAGGAGCGCTGTTCGAACCCAACCATTGGTATTACACCAAATAAAGGAACATAAAAAAGGCAACCCTTGCTCGAGGGTTGCCTTTTTGTCCTTGTTCGGTCAGGTTAAGACATCGAAACTGGACATTTCCGGAAAGTTTTCTGTTGATTTTTAATACAGCAAAAAATACTTGAGTATCCCTCAAGCTGGCGGTATAGTGAAGCCAACATACTACCCGGTATGTCTCCGAGGAGGCCGGACTATGGCGAGAGACCTGGCAGAAGCCCTGCAATCGTTTATGGAAGAGGAAATTTACCCGAACGAAAAACCCTATGAGGAAGCGATCCGCGAGAACCGCTGGCAGGTTCCGGAGTTGGTGGAGGAGCTTAAGACAAGAGCTCGTGCCGCGGGACTCTGGAACCTTTTTTTACCGGACAGCGAGTGGGGAGCGGGATTGACCAATCGGGAGTACGCGCCCTTATGCGCCATCATGGGAAGATCCTTGATGGCACCGGAAATTTTCAATTGCAACGCCCCAGACACCGGCAATATGGAGGTCTTGGCGCGGTACGGCACCTCCGAACAACAAGATCGATGGTTGAAGCCTTTGCTGGAGGGAACCATTCGGTCGTGCTTTGCCATGACGGAGCCGGATGTGGCATCGTCCGATGCGACCAATATCCGCACGGAGATTCGTGCCGACAGCGACTTTTACGTGATTAATGGTCGGAAGTGGTGGTCTACGGGCGCGGGACATCCGCGCTGCCAGGTCGCCATTGTCATGGGGGTCACCAATCCCGATGGCCCCCGGCATGAGCGACAGTCGATGATTTTGGTGCCGATGGACACGCCAGGCGTGCGGATTGCGCGCACGTTGAGCGTCTTTGGCTATGATGATGCGCCGCATGGGCATGGGGAGATTGTCTTTGAGAATGTCCGCGTGCCGAAGTCCAACATCATCTGGGGTGAAGGAAAGGGATTCGCCATCGCCCAGGGGCGATTGGGACCTGGGCGAATTCATCATGCCATGCGCCAAATTGGTGCGGCGGAGCGGGCGCTCGACCTCATGGCTGAGCGGGTGCTGTCCCGAGAGGCTTTCGGGAAGCCTCTTTCTGATCAAGGCGTGATTCGTCAATGGATCGCCACGTCCCGCATTGAGATTGAGCAGGCCAGGCTCTTAACGCTGCATGCAGCGGAGATGATGGATACAGTGGGCAACAAGGCAGCACGGCGTGAAATTGCCATGATTAAAATTGTCGCGCCGCGAGTGGCGTTAAATGTGCTCGATCGCGCCATTCAGGCGTTCGGAGGCGCTGGGGTGGGGCCTGACTTTCCCTTGGCGGCGCTTTGGGCCAACGCACGTACCCTGCGTTTAGCCGACGGTCCTGACGAAGTGCATTTGGACCAATTGGCTCGCGACGAGCTAAGGGCCGCCCGCCAACGCATGGAGAATGGCCAGAGGACATGGTAGCCCTTTGCATTCGCCGAGGCGGGATGGCAGAGGAGTTGAATGTCTAGCAAGCAAAAACAGGGCAAGGGAGATCATGCATTGTGAATGTACATGAGCTTTTTGACTTAACGGGTCAGGTGGCGGTGGTTACCGGTGGCGGTCGGGGACTGGGTCAAGCCATCGCAGAAGCGCTCTTGGAAGCCGGGGCGCAAGTGGTCATTGCATCCCGCAAGCGCGAAGCCGTGGAGGAAACGGCCGAGGAATTCCGCAAGCTGGGCTATGAGGTCCTATCCAGTGGATTGGACGTGACGGATCCCGATGCGATTGATGCCCTTGTGGACCTTGCGGTGCGGCGGTTCGGCCGAATCGACATTCTGGTCAACAACAGTGGAGCCAGTTGGGGGTCTCCCGTGTTGGAGATGTCGCTGGAGGCTTGGAAAAAGGTTTTTGACGTCAATGTCCACGGAAGCTTTTTGATGACCCAACGCGTGGCCCGTATCATGAAGAACCAGGGGGGCGGCCGCATCATCAACATTGCCTCCGTTGCGGGCCTCGGCGGGATCGACCCGCGCGCCCTGGACGCCATTGGATATAGTTCCAGCAAAGGGGCGGTCATTGCCATGACCCGGGACATGGCGCATAAGCTGGCTCCTTTTCACATTCGTGTCAACGCCATCGCGCCGGGATTCTTTCCGACCAGGATGTCGCAGGGGGTGATTCAACATCATGGCGACCTTTTGCTGGAGGGCATTCCCTTAAAACGGTTTGGCACGATGGATGACATTAAGGGGGCCGCCCTGCTGTTGGCATCGCGTGCTTCAGATTACATGACAGGGACGGTTTTGGTCGTCGACGGCGGCACGTCTGCCTGACGATCCGCTGCAGCCAACCAATAGATGCGGATAATGGAGGAACTTTAATGGGCATTGAGGAACGATCGCGGCATTTATACCCGGCTGGTTTTTCAACGCATATCGACATTCCCCAATGGCGGGTGGAAGATTTGTTGCGTCACACCGTAGAGCAGTACCCCAGCCACGAAGCGTTGGTATTTTATCAGTTGCGATGGACCTATGAGGAATTATGGCGGGATGCCCGCCGGTTCGCCCGCGCGTTGCAGGACCGGGGCGTAAGGCCGGGCGACCGCGTGGGGCTCATGCTTCCGAACTGCCCCCAGTATGTGATTGCCTACTATGGGACGCTTTTGGCGGGGGGCGTCGTCACCCAGATCAATCCGTTGTTGGTGGAGCGTGAACTGCATTATTTACTGGAAGACTCGGGCAGCACCGTTCTGATCGCCTTCGACGCGGTGTTGCCGCGCGTGCAGGCCATTCGCGCCGAGACGGCCCTTCAGCGCGTCATCGGGGTCAGCTTTGTGGGACCAGCCGCGGGCGAAGGAGTGGAAGACTTTTTCGCCTGCCTGTCCAGCGATGGGGGGGAACCTGATCCCATACAGGGAACGCCTGAGGATTTAGCGGCTTTGCAGTATACCGGCGGGACCACCGGACGCTCCAAGGGGGCGATGTTGACTCACCGCAACTTGGTGGCCAATGTGCTTCAGTGCCATGCGTCCAACCAGAGCGGCATGTATCCGGGCGAGGAGCGCGTGCTCGCCGTTCTCCCGCTGTTTCACGTCTACGGCATGACCGTCTGCATGAATCTCGGCATCTACTTGGCGGCCAAATTGGTGCTGCTTCCGCGGTTCGACATGGCTGAGGTTCTGAATGCCATCAAGACCCAAGCCATCACCCTATTCCCGGGTGTGCCGACCATGTATGTCGGCCTTCTGCAGGTGCCCAACGTTGAGGAGTTTGGCCTCTCCAGCATTCGTATTTGCAATAGCGGGAGTGCTCCCATGCCAGTGGAACTCATGAAGCGATTCGAAGAGAGGACAGGGGCGGCCATTCTGGAAGGATACGGACTTTCGGAAGCCTCTCCGGTAACCCATGGCAATCCGTTTTTTGCTGAACGGAAGCCCGGTACCGTCGGCATTGCCTACCCGTCAACGGAATTTCGGATTGTCGAGCCCAAGACCGGTCGCGATGTGCAACCCGGCGAGCTGGGCGAACTCATCATCCGCGGCCCGCAAGTCATGAAGGGATACTGGAACCGCCCCGAAGAGACGGCCGCCACGCTGAAGGATGGGTGGCTACATACGGGCGACATCGCATCATACGACGAAGACGGCTATGTCACCATTATGGACCGATTGAAGGATCTCATCATTGCGAGCGGCTACAACGTGTATCCGCGCGAGATCGAGGAGGTGCTTTACCAACATCCAGGGGTGTTGGAGGCCGTGGTGGTCGGCGCACCTGATGAGTATCGAGGCGAGACCGTACGGGCCGTGGTGGTGCCGAAGCCCGGGTTCGGGCTGACGGTGGAGGCGTTGGACGCCTATCTCCGGGAGAATTTGGCGGCCTACAAGCGGCCCAAAATCATCGAGTTCCGGGAGGAGTTGCCGAAAAGCGCGGTTGGAAAGATTCTTCGCCGAGTCGTACGAGATGAGGCAAAAGGCTAAGAACGAGTTCCTGGGCTCTCATTCTGGAGACGGAGGCGGGCATCATCTTGGGGGAGGTAAGGCATGGCTGAATTGATCCCCGTACGACAGGGCGAGGAACTCGACATGAGAGCCCTCGCGCCGTTTCTGGCTGAGGTGTTCTCCGACGGCGGTCCATGGGAGGTTCAGCAATATGCGTCGGGCCACTCCAACCTGACTTATCTTCTCACCTCTCCCGCCCGATCGGTGGTGCTGCGCCGCGGGCCGATGGGACCTGTCGCCCCGCGCGCGCACGATATGGTG
>JAKADO010000051.1 GCA_021820485.1 Bacillota bacterium | reverse complement strand
CAACATTACCTACGGTACCATTGCCGGGTCGGTTGCCGTCAACCCCTCGACTCCGCTCTTTGACGGCATCGTGGCGATTGCAGGCTTCGCGGTGATTGCCTGGTTGGTGGGTCTTGTCTCCGTGCATATCCCGGCGGTGCGCCCCCTGCTTCTGGGCAAGGCGCGCCCCTTGATTGTGGACGGCAAAGTGGACGCCCATGCGTTGCAAAAAGCCCAGCTCAGTTCCGAAGAGTTGGAAATGCGGCTCCGCGAACTCAAAGTCTCGAATCCGAAACAGGTGCAGTTCGCGCAATTGGAGCCCGACGGAAAGCTCGGCTTGATACCAAAGAAGAACGGCTAAGTGCTTGCCAGGGAAGTCATGTGACTTTAGACTGACGCCAAGGAGGCGATGATCATGCCCTTTGGCCCAACCCATCCCCTGGTATCGACCGCTTGGTTGAACGAGCATCTCGCTGATGACCGTCTGGTGCTGCTGGATTGCCGATGGCGGCTTCTCGACGCGCCGTATGGTGTCGACGCCTTTGAATCGGGCCACATTCCTGGCGCCCGCTTTATAGACCTGCACGAGCAATTGTCGGGACCCCCGGGCCGTTACGGAGGGAGACATCCACTCCCCCTGCCGGGGGCGTTCCAGCAGACGATGGAGGCTCTAGGGGTGGACGACGCCGATTATGTCATCTGCTATGACGACGATGGGGCTGGGGCAGCCCGCTGCTGGTGGCTCATGCAATACTACGGCCACGCACAAGTCGCGGTGCTCGATGGCGGATATCCTGCTTGGATCGAGCAGGGCCGGCCCGTGAGCACCGCACCGCCCGCACCCCGACCGGCCCGATTCACGCCGCGCCCCGATCCGCGCATGATCGCCGATTACGAGACCGTGCGCAACATCTCCGGCACGCTGCCCATCGTCGACGCGCGGCTCCCAGAACGATACCGCGGCACGGTTGAACCGATAGATGTCAAGGCGGGGCACATTCCCGGGGCCGTCAACCAACCTTATCCGGAGATGTTTGCCACCGGGCTTTATTTTCGGACGCCGCAAGAGCTGGAGAAACTCTGGGAGCCCGTGTTGGCGCGGTCCCGCGAACCCATCGTGTATTGCGGTTCCGGGGTTACCGCCTGTCTCGACATTCTCGCGCTGCGGCTGGCGGGTGCGGATCCGCTCCTCTACCCGGGCAGTTGGAGCGACTGGATCCAGCACGAGGACGCGCCTACGGCCGCACCCTAACGGGGTCGGCCAGAGCCAGCCACCACCGGGCGAGCAAAAAGCCGCCCACCACATCCCCAGCCCAATGACCACCCGTCGCCACAACGAGAAACCCTGCGGCGGCCGCAATCGCCCATGTCCACTGGCGCCGGCTCTTCAACAGCGCGCCAGTGGCGTAGGTGATGCGAAAAACATGGCCACTCGGAAACGATCCCCGAAAAAGCGCATGATGCGCTCCGGCATGGCTCGGCAGCTTCACGATCGCGCCAATCCAATGTAGCGCCAGCTGCGGCGTCAAATTGGTCGCCGATTCCAAATGGCGATAGAACGCCGGCTCGGGTGTTGCTTGAGGAAACGGCGTTGCGATAAAGTGCTTGCCGATGACCTCGATCAAGAGTCCGGCCACAAACCCGCCAATGACAAGCCATCCGCCCCGCCGACGCCTAGTCGCCGCAACCACGACGGCCAGCAAAGTGATGGGGAGTCCCCCAAAAACCCAGACCAGGTTCGTGGCGGGAACCGCCCGGCCGACCGTTTGAAGTGCCGTGCCAATGGTCCGATCCAGGCCCGTGGTCGCGCCGGCGGCGGTCACGGCGGCTGCCGCCAGCCACAGTGTCGCCCACAGCCACCAAAGATTACGAGGATGCGCCATGGTCCCGAAACAGGTGAAAAATACCCGTGGCGGTCATTGCCACTTTGCCGTCGCGATTGTAGATTTCTCCCCGAGCGTAAACCGCCTGCCGCCCTCGATGCGTCACCTCTCCGAACGATTCCACCACGTCGTTGGCTATGAGCGGACGCTGGTATTGAATGGTGAGCGTCATCGTCACCTGTCCTCGGACCCCCGAATCCCAGGTGCTCCGCACTGCCGAGCCCAGAAGCCCATCGAAGAGGTAGGCGCCGATGCCGCCATTGACGGCCTCAGTGCCCCCACCGCCGCGGTGGTGGGGCTGCACGTGAAGGCGCACTCGAGCCCGCCCGTCCTTGGCCTCGATGACTTCCAGTCCAGCCCATTCGAAAAAATTCCGCTCATACTCGCTTGCGTAACGATACGGTGTCTCCTCAGCCATGTTGTCCCCCCTGGTCTAAGCCTATCGCTAAGTTACCAGGGGAGACTCAATCACACAACTCCAAGGGGGTGAGCAACACCCGGTGCCGGTCCTTACCCCTCGGACACCTCTTGGGCATCCGAGCTGGTCTCGCGCAGGTACACACCAGCCAAATGCGCTCGGATCAACGATTCCACCACTTCGGGATTGGCGGCGCGTTCCAGCGATATCCGCGTCTCTCCCCGGGTCACAGCAGCCAAGATTTCGGCATCGAGATGCCCTTCAACGGTTTCGGGAAACGCCTCCACGCAGGCGATTCGTACGCCGCCCCATCCCTCCTTCCCGCGCACAATGTCGCGCAGCGACGGCAGCAAATCCTCCGCGCGGCGACGGGTTTCGACCCAAATCTCGGGAGACGCATCGGATTCCACCACTAGGCACGCGGAGACGCCCTCCAACCGATGAACGGCCTCTCCCAGAGGATGATGGGCCCATGGCGCTCCTAGTTCCCCTGTCCGCCCCCCGGCAGTACGGTCGGCCGCCGGACTCGCTCCGCGATCGGAGTGCCCCTCCCTGCCGCCAATATAACGGCCGGTGTGCATGACAGGAACTGACCGTATGACCTCGGCGCGCATACCCGTAGGCATGGAGGCGCCCCAATCCGGTCCCGCCACCACCACGCGCTCCAGTCGATCGGCCACCGACGCGACCCGGTGCTGTTCCCTGGAGGCGACCAGCAGCTTAGTCAACCCATATTCCCGAACAGCGCCAAGCCAGTCATGCTCCATCCACACCACCTCCGCACCGGCAGTCAAGAGCTGCGTCGTGAGGATCAAGGGATGGAGGAGCCCTCCGGAGTGGCTCTCAAGACCTATGCGCTCCCCCGGGTGGAGATCCAACAGTTCCCGCAGCTCTTCGTGCCATCCGATCAGCGCACCTAAACCGGCGTAGGCATAGGGCCTTGGATCATCTCCGTACACCAGAAGTCCTACGGCATTCGCCTCGACCGAGACGGGATCCAGGAGCCCGTCGGCCATCGCAATGGCGGACGTTATGGAGGTCTCTCCAGTCCCCACAGGGCCTGTGCTAACCATCATCCGGATGGGACGCGGCAAAGAGCGCCCGGCGCGCCGAATCTCCTCCACGGACGATTCCGACCCACCCGACGCTTCATTCGAGCCAAGAATCCACCGCGCTTCCGACTCCAGAAGCCGCTGACCGAGGCGCGTCTCTGATCGAATCCGAGGCATGAGCACAACCACGGCGCCCAAACGAGCGGCCGCCAGCCATCCAAGCAGCGACTCCATGTCGGGTACTCCATAGAGCACCACACGCTCCCCTGCCGCCAGTCCCTGCTCCTTCCACCACCGGGCCAGCTTCGCGCTCTGCCAGTACAAGTCTCTAAACGTGAGACGGCGGCCGGCTCCTTGATCAATGACAGCCGCCTGATCGGCCCGCTCTTCCAAATGTCGATCCACCATATTCAGAACAGGATTGCTATAGCCGCCCAGAAACCATCGAGCCCCCTGATGGCCATATCGCCAAGGCACCTGCCATTCATAGGCCCGCGCCCTTTGCTCCCACCACTCTCCCGTATCCATTGCCTTCCCCCCCATATGCGACCAGTTTGTCCCGTAAAGCTTATTCGCGGTTGGCCAAAAAATTGCCTAAACCGCCGCGCCATGCGGAAAATCTGGGAAGAGTACTGTCAGGCCAAAAAATTTAACATGAAATTGTGCATATTAGTTGTCGTGGGTGTTATTATTGTCATCGTGATAATGGTTTTCCTGACGACAAATATTTGGACAGAGGTGATGAAGGTGGACCAAGCGCAGATCCCTGCGGATGACGAACGCCAAGCCTTAAAGGCGGTTGTAAACCTGGTTCGTCTCACCGAGCCACTGATCTTTGAGCTATGGCGGTCCCACGATTTGACCTTGGCTCAGGTGCAGTGCCTGCGGATCCTCAGTCATCAGGCTGAGCAGGCGGGTGACTTGGCGCGAAAGCTTTCCATGTCGTCCACCTCGCTGACCCGAATATTGGAGCGGCTGGAATCGCGTGGAATGGTGGAGCGAACAACTGACTTGCACGACCGCCGTCGGGTGTGGGTCCAATTGACAGATACCGGACGGACAACGGTCAGCAGCTTGACCAGTTGGTACACCAGTTCCATCTTCCAGGCGATTCGGCACATGGACCCTGTTGAGCGAGATTCATTTACGGACACCCTGACACGGTTCATTCAGTCCGTGCATGACCTCGAGTCCTCCGAAATCGTTGGGAATGCATCAACATCATTATCAGAGGAGATTCAATGGGAGGGATAGTTTAGGATGGCCACAGCGGCGCGTCATTTGCAGTCTGGTACGCCCGGCGGAGCATATAAATGGATCGCCCTGACCAACACCACGTTAGGAATCTTGATGGCCACCATCAACGGGACGATCCTGATTATCTCCCTGCCGGCGATTTTCCGCGGAATCCACATCAACCCGCTGCAAGGCGGGCAAACCAGTTTGCTCTTGTGGATTCTGATGGGATTCAACGTCGCGACAACCATTCTTTTGGTGTCCTTCGGCCGCATTTCTGATACGTACGGCCGTGTCAAACTCTACAACCTCGGTTTCGCGATTTTCACGGTGGGGTCGATCTTGCTGTTTCTGACCCCCGGACGTGGGACTGCCGGCGAATGGGAGCTCATCATATTCCGATTCATCCAGGGAATTGGCGGCGCATTCCTCTTTTCCAACAGCGCGGCCATTCTGACCGACGCGTTCCCAGCCAATGAGCGGGGCTTTGCCTTGGGCTTAAACCAAATCGCCGCGATTGCCGGGAGTGTCATCGGCTTGGTGGTCGGCGGCCTCTTGTCTGCCATTGATTGGCGGGCCGTGTTCCTTGTCAATGTTCCGTTCGGGATTGCGGGAACCATATGGGCATATGTCGCGTTAAAGGAAACGTCCAGCACGCGCGAGTCCAAGCACATTGACTGGTGGGGCAACATCACCTTTGCCGCAGGATTGATGGGCGTGATGCTCGGACTCACCTACAGCATCAACCCGTACAAGAATCATCCCATGGGATGGCAAAGCCCCTTCGTGTTGGTCAGCCTCATTGGAGGAATCGTTCTGCTCATCGCATTCGTCATCATCGAGATGTACGTTGACGATCCGATGTTTCATCTTACGCTCTTCAAAACACGGGCATTCTCCATTGGCAACTTCACCTCCCTCATGGCCGCGATCGCACGAGGCGGTTTGTCGTTCATGCTCATCATTTGGCTGCAAGGCGTTTGGCTTCCCATGCACGGCGTGTCGTTTGCCAATACCCCCTTGCAAGCGGGCATTGACACCATCCCGCAGATGGTTGGATTCTTGGTGTTTGGTCCGATTAGCGGACGCCTCTCGGATCGCTATGGCGCGCGGTGGTTCGCGACCGTCGGCATGCTGGTGAGCGCGGTTGGATTCTTTTTGCTCAACACCCTGCCGGCTGACTTCCACTATTGGACCTTTGCCTTCTACATCTTTGTGGTGGGCGCGGGCATGGGACTCTTCGCCTCGCCCAATACCTCGGCCATCATGAGCGCCGTGCCTCCGCGGTACCGAGGCGTGGCGTCGGGCATGCGGGCCACCTTCATGAACGCCGGGATGATGCTGAGCATGGGAATTTTCTTCTCCATGGTGATTAGCTCGCTCTCCACCGGACTGCCGGGCACCATTACCCGCGGGCTAAGCGGGTTTGCGCTGCCTGCGTCAGTGATTCATGGCGTGGCTCACCTGCCGCCCATGTCGGTGCTGTTTGCCGCGTTGCTGGGATACAATCCGCTGAAGATGCTACTCAGCAACACGCCCGTCGGACGATTAGTGCTGCATCAATTGCCGCGGGGACAAGTGGCGACGTTGACAAGCCCGCACTTCTTCCCCACGCTGATTGCCCATCCCTTTATGGACGCGCTGCGGTTAGTGTTCCTGTTTGCGGCGGGCATGACGCTGCTCTCCGCCATACTCTCCGTCTTCCGTGGCGAGCGCTTCATTTATGAGGAGGAAGACCTTGCGGCGGCCGGAAGCCAACACGGAGCACCGGCGCAGGACAATCTTCCGGTAGGGTCCGTACTGCTGGCACTCTCTGCAGTATGGATGGCGAAGGATGGGGCACAGCCAGGCGCTTCTTTGGAGCGCGAGCAGCAGTTGCGGCGATCTCTCGGACTTCTGGCAGCGTCCCTCGGCAAGTCTCCCGACTCCCATAGTGCGTTGACGGTTGAGGAATTGACCCGCATTGCGGAAGAATCAGATCGCCCATTGACGTCGGACCGGGCGCGCTAAGCGCCCGACCGACCATGGAAAGGAAGGATTTGCGCATGGTCACCAAATATGTTTGGCCGTTGGCCTCTTCCGCGCTTGTGGTGCTGTTCGGCGCCGCGCTGTTGATTTGGCCGTTCGCCGTGCACACCAACGTCGGCGGGTGGACTCACGCTACGACCACAGATTTTTGGTCCGGGGTGGGAACCATTGTCATAGGATTGTTGATGTTTTTGGGGTGGTACGGTGGTCTCAAGCACGAACTGGTTCAGCGCGGCATCGTCGAGGTCCGCCGGGTGGAAGAGCCACCGACGCCTCCCGCCGCTGTAGCAGCCCCCAGCGAGGACTTGGATCGGTTGTTGCGTCCTCTGGCTGAATCGGTGCTGCGTGACCTCACTGAACAGCTGGCCGCCAAGGAAGGCCGCAGCGGAGGAGGGAGCATCTGATGAAACTCGGAACATGGATGAGCATCGTAAGCATCCTAGCGGGGGTTTGGGTCATTCTTTCCCCGTATATGGTGGGCTTTGCCCCCAAACACGGCAACCCCTGGACAGGCATCGTACTGGGCACCACAATCCTCGGAGCATTGATGATTCTGGCATCCCTCGTCGGCCTGATTGGATTTTGGGGATTGCGTCTGAAGGAAATGGGCCAGGAGGTCCACCGGCCCGCGGAACAGCAGTAATTGTTTGTGGACCGTGACAGCCAAAGCCCGAGGCCTTCTCGGGCTTTATGTCTTTGCGCGCGGCGCTGACGCTATAAAGTTTGGGTTGGTGTGCGCCCCTGGAAGATACGTCAAGGGAGTGCCATCGAAGGCGCACACACTGCCGCCAACGGCTTCCACGATAGCCTGGCCAGCTGCAGTATCCCACCCCATCGTGGGTCGCAAGCGCACGTATAAGTCCACGCGTCCTTCGGCAATCCAACAAAACTTGATGGCGCTCCCCGCATAGACCACGCGGCGGGTGCGGATCTGGTGCGCATCCAGCCACCCTTCTGCTTGACCCTGGTGGCTTCGGCTGAGTGCCACCGCCAAAGCCCGCGCCTCCGATATGGGAGTCAACCGTGGCAAGTGGGTGGTGGCGCCATCCGCGCCTAGCACAGCCGCCCCCGCCGCACTGCCGCGATAGGTGCGTCCTTGTATGGGCACGTCAATAATCCCCAATTGGGGAATCCCTAGATCGTCCACCAAGGCTAGATTGATGGTAAACTCCCCGGATTTGCGAATGAACTCTTTGGTTCCATCCAGGGGGTCCACGAGCCAGAATAGTCCCCTGGGGGGCGTGTCTGGCCCGCCACCGACCGACTCCTCAGAAATGACTGGGATCTCTGGCGTAATCCGCCTCAGCCCGTCAACCAAAATGTCGTGCGACACCTTGTCCGCTGCAGTGACGGGGCTGTGGTCGGCCTTTTCCTGCGTATCAAATCGGCCGCTTCGATAGACAGCCAATACGGCTTTGCGGGCCTCTTCAACAACCGGCTCAAGGGCGGCCATCAATTCTTCCTGTTCCTTCGGCGTCACCGCGCTCCTCCCATCGGCCACCATAGTGGCTCGCCATGGGCTGGTAGAATACCGCCTTGAAAGCCATCGGTGAGATTTCGACAGCTCGCAGCTTCCTGGATGCGATCCCAGGATAGCAACGAGGGGCTCGGCGAGATCCCGCCCGGCGTCGTGCGCAGGGCGTCTCCCACCAAAAGGCAGCCGAGCCCACGAAAGGCGACGTGCCCCGGGGTATGCCCTGGACTTGGCACCACCTCGAGGGACCCCACGCGATCGCCAGAGTGAAGAAGTCGGAAACTTCGAGGCGGAGCCACCCGCATCAAGGCGCCAATGACACGCTTAATGCCGGGCCGGGGCCGTTCGCCCAGAATGTACGGGACGTCCGCGGCGGGAAGCCAAAGGGCAGCGCCATAATGCTCCGCCAACGCCCCCATGTTGCCAATGTGATCCACGTCATAGTGCGTGATGGCAATATGGGCAGGACGACGGTCCAACCCACGAAGCTCTTCGATGATGGCATCTGCCCGTCCGGGCAGTGACGTGTCCACCAACACCGGTTCGGCCCCATCCACCAAGTAGGCGTAGCTGCCGCGGGTCGACGCGAGCTTGTGGAAAGGCACCCCTTCATCCTGTGTCATCGCCGTTTTACCGCCACATGAATGGGACGTCCCAGTGCGACTTCCGCCGCTTCCATCAACGTCTCCGGCAACGTCGGGTGGGCATGGATGGTCAGCGCCAGGTCTTCCAAGGTGGCACCCATTTCCAGTGCCAAGCCTCCTTCGGCAATCAACGTCGAGGCTTCCGGACCGACCACATGCACGCCCAACAGCAGACCGCTCTCGCGATCGGCGACCACGACCGCTTCGCCAATCCCTTGGCTTAAAGAGAGTGCCCGTCCGTTGGCTCCGAATGCGAAGCGTCCTATCACCGGTTGGTAGCCCATCTCGCGCGCCTGTGCTTCGGTCAACCCAACCGAGGCCACTTCCGGATCCGTAAAAATGACGGCAGGAATAGCCATTGCGTCTGCGGCGCTGGCTTGTCCTGAGAGACTCTCGGCCGCAACCTTGGCCTGATAGGTCGCCTTATGCGCGAGCATGGGGCCGGGCGTGATGTCGCCGATGGCCGCAACATCGGGATTGGTGGTCCTGAGATGCTCATCGACCACGAGAAAGCCCCGTCCATCCACCTGAATTCCCGCCTCTGGCAAATCCAGGCCATCCGTGTTGGGAATTCGCCCCACCGTGACCAAGACAGCATCAGCGTCCAACGCCACTTCACCAGACTCGCTCCGCAGCACCACCCGAGCCTCATCGTTTTCGATGTTGACCCGGTCTAGACGCGCATTTCGATACACGTCAACCCCCAGTTCCCGCAGGCGGCGTTCCACAACCCGCACGAGGCCCGGGTCCGTCCCGCCCAACAGCGTTGGCGTGGTTTCCACCACCGTGACTCGACTGCCAAACTTCCGGAATGCCGTACCCAGCTCGAGACCGATGTAGCCGCCCCCAATCACCACCAAATGGTCAGGAACTCGGTCGAGTGCGAGCAGCTCAGTGGAACCGAGCACAACGCGTCCATCGATGGGGATACCGTCAAGCTCGCGTGGGCGAGAGCCTGTCGCGACAATGGCATGCGCAAACTCGATTTTTTTGCTTTCGTACTCTGAAACCACGCGGATGTGATGGCCATCCACAAAGCGCGCTTCAGCCGCGACTATTGTGACTCCGTTGGCCTCCAGCAACTGTCTGACGCCACCGGTCAAGCGCTCCACGACGCGGTGCTTAAACGACTGCACCTCCGGCATTGCGAGGCGCCCTGACTCCACATGAATGCCGCGGTTGGAGGCCTCACCCAACCGGTGCCATTCATCCGCAACCGAAATGAGCGCCTTGGATGGAATGCAGCCGACATTGAGGCAAATCCCCCCTATCTGGGCACGCTCCACCAACGTAACCTGCCGTCCCAGCTGCGCGGCACGAATGGCCGCCACATAGCCCCCAGGTCCGCCGCCAATCACGACCAAATCCGCGCTCTCGGTGAACTCTCCTACCACCATCTCAATTCATCTCCAAAAACAGGTCCATTGGCCGATTTAAGTAACGCATCACCTGGTTGGTGAAACGCCCCGCCGTCCCGCCATCGACAACCCGGTGATCGAAGGTCAGGCAGACGCTCATCATCGGCCTCGCCTGAATTTCATCAGTGCTTTGGTCGACCACGATGGCCTTCTTTTGAATACGTCCCGTGCCGAATATGCCCACCTCAGGATAGTTAATCACCGGCGTCGCAAAGAGTCCGCCGAACGAACCATAGTTGGTCAGGGTGAAAGTCGAGCCGCCCAGTTCGTCACGTGTCAACGTGTGAGCGTGAGCCCGTTCGGTCAGATCATGGATTTCTCTCGCGAGGTCAAAGAGCGATTTTTGATCGGCGTTGCGGATGACCGGAACCAAGAGTCCGTCCGGGTCGTCCACAGCGATGCCAATGTGGTAGTAGGACTTGAGGACAATTTCCTCGGTGTTGTCATCCAAGCTCGCATTCAGGTAGGGAAAACGTTTGAGGGCCGCCACCACGGCCTTAATCACAAAGGGCAGGTAGGTCAGTTTGACTCCAGACTCGGCCGCCGTCGCCTTCATCTCGTTGCGCAGGGCCACCAGCGCCGACACTTCCACCTCATCCATGGTTGTGACGTGAGGGGCGGTGAATTTGGACCGCACCATATGCTCAGCGATACTGCGCCGGATCCCGCGGAGAGGAATCCGCACCTCGGAGCCGGACGCGGGAGCCTTAGCCGCCTCGACGGCCCGTGCTGGCTTCTCCGCTGGTGGCGCTTTGGCCAGGCTGGGCTCTTCCCCAAAAGCGCGCACATCTTCCGCGAGTACCCGACCGTTGTCGCCGCTGCCCTGCACTTTCTGCAAATCCACCCCCAGGTCGCGGGCCAACTTGCGCACTGCTGGAGTGGCTAATGCCCGGCGCGGCTTGGAAGCGGACGGTGAAACCGGCGCAGACGCTGTTGGGGGGGCCGCGACAACGGGAGCCGGTTCGCCTCTGAGGGTGGTCTGCGCGTCGCCGTCAACCGCAAAATTGATGACGACGGTGCCCACCCGCACGACATCCCCTTCAGCGGCCAGAATTCCCGCGACTCGCCCGTGGACCGGGGAGGGAATATCGACAACCGCCTTGTCCGTCTGAATTTCGAGGATCACCTGGTCGACCCCCACCTCATCCCCCGGGGCCACGTGCCATTTCAAAATTTCCGCCTCGTGGATGCCCTCTCCGACATCGGGTAGTTTCCATTCGTATACCGACACGATTCTCCCCCTCTCCTAGTAGCGCACAACCGTGGTAATCGCTTCCAGCAGCCGCCCGGCGTCTGGAAGCCACAAGTCCTCGATCGACGGGACCGGAAAGGGCGTATCGTAGCCGGTTACCCGCAGGACTGGAGCCTCAAGGGATAAGAAGGCATGCTCTTGGATTAAGGCCGCCACTTCCGCGCCGAATCCTCCCGTCCGTACGGCTTCATGCACAACGACGGCTCGCCCGGTCTTTTGCACGCTGGCGATAATGGCCTGCGTATCGATGGGGCTCAGCGTGCGAAGGTCTAGAACCTCCACCGAAATTCCCTCTTGCCCCGCCTTCTCTGCCGCCGCTTCTGCGACAGGAACCATGGGGCCCCACGCCACCACCGTCACGTCGTCACCGCTTTTCGCGATGCGCGCATGGCCGAGCGGAACCTCATACCAATCTTCCGGAACTTCTTCGCGAAAGGCGCGGTAAAGGCGCATCGGCTCAATGAAGAGAACAGGATCCGGATCCTGGATGGCGGACAGCAGCAACCCCTTGGCATCATACGGTGTGCTGGGGGTTACCACTTTGAGGCCCGGCATGTGACAGAAAAAGGCCTCCAAACTGTCCGAATGAATCTCCGGAGTTCGAACACCCCCGCCGAACGGAGCGCGGATCACCAACGGCACATGAAATCGGCCCTGTGACCGGAATCGCATCCGCGACGCTTGGGTGCCGATTTGATCCATGGTTTCGTAAATGAATCCAAAGAATTGGATCTCGGCCACTGGGCGCATTCCACCCATGGCCAACCCTACCGCGCTGCCCACGATGGCTGATTCCGCCAATGGCGTATCGACCACACGGGCTTCACCGAACCGATCCAACAAACCTTCGGTGGCGCGGAACACGCCGCCGTTCTTGCCCACGTCCTCCCCCAGCACCATCACCTTCGGGTCACGTTCCATGGCCAACCCCAGCGCTTGGTTGATGGCCTGAATCATGGTGACTTTAGCCACGCTGACCACCCCCCTCCGCCACGCGCTGGCGAAATGCAGCCCGTTGCTGCTTCAACGGTTCCGTGAGGTCCTGGTAGACATGGTCAAAGACGGTCTCCGACGCACTCTTCGGATAGGATTCGGCGGTCTTGACCGCCTCGTCCACGGTCGCTTTGGCCTCATCGTCAATCCGTTGGAAATCCTCTTCACCGAGAATGCCTGCGCCTAAGAGATACCGCTTCAACCGCGCCACCGGCTCGCCGTGGCTTAACCGCGCCTCCTCGTCCGAAGGACGGTACCGCGTCGGATCATCAGCGGTGGTGTGGGCCCCAAGGCGATACGTGACGGCTTCCACCAGGGCCGGACCCTTGCCCGCGCGGACGCGCGCCGCCACCTCCTTCAAAGTCTGAAAGACCGCAATGATGTCATTGCCGTCCACGCGGACCCCTTCGATGTTGTAGGCCAAGGACCGCTGTGCGATCGTCTGGCTGTTCATCTGCCGGCTAATCGGCACGCTGATGGCCCACTGATTGTTCTGCGCCACAAAAATGACCGGCGCCTTCATGACCGATGCCAAGTTGAGTGCCTCGTGAAAGTCTCCCTGGGAGGTGGCGCCATCGCCAAAGAAGGTCACGGCCACCCGGTCCTGCCCCTGCAACTTCGCCGACCAGGCCAACCCAACCGCATGGAGAATCTGCGCAGCAATCACCACCTGCACCGGCAGGGCCTGGACGCTGTCCGGAATGTTCCCCGATACCGGATGTCCCATACTGTTCAAAAGAGGATAATAGAGCGGCACGCCCGCATAGGCCAATGCCGCCCAGTCCCGATAGCTGCCGCAAATCCAGTCCATGCGGTCCAAGGCGGCGACAACTCCCACTTGTGTTGCCTCTTGTCCGCTAAATGGCGGATAGGTTCCAATCCGCCCTTGCCGCTGCAGGTTCCAGGCTCGCTGGTCCAAGGTCCGCAACGTGACCAGCCACCGATAAAACTCCTTGAGTTCATCGTCGGTCACGCCGGACCGATCTCCCACCAACTGCCCATCTTCGTCGATGACACGACGAATGGGAAACTCCTTGTCTGGTTTCATGCCATGACCTCCCTGACTCAATCTGAGTCCTTGCAATCTAGAGAGATGCGCCGAAAATTTGCTGAAATGGGCCGGATGTCAACGTGAGGCCGCCATCCGCGACAATGACTTGTCCGGTCACAAACCGAGCCAACTTGCTAGCCAAAAACACTGCGACATCCGCAACCTCCTCCGGAGTGCCGACCCGCCCCAACGGTGTGGCCTCCATGCAGGCCCGATCGAAGGCTTCCAATTTGTCACCCATATAGAATTGCTCCGACTCCGTCCCGATGACCCCCGGGGCAATGGCGTTGACGGTGATGCCGCGGCTTCCCAACTCGGCTGCCAGGTACCGGGTGAGACTTTCCACCGCTGCTTTGGCGGAGGCGATGTTCCCATACCGCGGCAGGGTGTAATGGACCCCATGCCCGGAAATCGTGATGATGCGCCCATCCCGTCCCTCCATCAATGGGACCGCCCGCTGCACCGATAGAATGAAATTATCCACCAAAAGCCGGTACGTCCGTTCCAAATGGTGCGGTTTCAATTCCATGACCGGCTTGAAGGCAGACGCCGCCGCATTGGCCATAAAAATATCGAGACCGCCCCAGGTCTCGCCTACCTCATCAAACAACCGGCCGACTTCCTCGGGACTCTCCAGCTCCGCCTGAACGACCAGAGCCTGACGCCCCAGCGAGCGCACCTCCCGGGCCACCGCCTCGGCCCGCTCCTGTTGGCGCCGATAATGAACCACCACGTCAGCGCCTTCACGCGCGAAGGCAAGTGCGGTGGCACGGCCGATTCCGCGCGAGCTGCCCGTCACCAGGGCTTTCCTTCCTTCCAACAACATGCTGGTTCCCCCCTAGTAAAACACTCCCCGATCACCCTACCCAAATTGGCCTCGGATGGCAAGAGCAGGTCCGAGCGGAAAAATTTTTCCCAAAAAGATTGTGATAGTGTTCACATTCTCAAATGCACCTGCTATAATGCAATCAAGTACAAGAATTCAGAATACAGGAAATGAGGTGAATCTCTTGCGCCATGCCCTCGCCTACGAATCCGTCGGGTATTGTCAGACGTGTGAGGAACCGCTAACATCACGTGATGTACTGGAAACGGGCCAAGCGCGCCTCTGCCCCAGTTGCTGGGAACACAGCAGCAAGGTTGCGTGGAAGCGTGCCGACTATGCTCCGCTTGAGACACGGTAAAGCGACAAAAGCCCTGACTCCGGTCGGGGCTTATTGCATGTTTAGGAGGGATTTCGATGTGGTCGCAGTGGTGGGTTGTGGATGCGCCGGACGAGATGCAGGCGGCAGCGCGGGTACGAACCGCCCTGGAGAAGTGGAAGCCAGAGGAGGTTGAACCGCCCACACTTGGCGACACGCGCCCATATCGCGGCCCGGATGACTTGGCGTTGGCCGATGCCATCGCCGAGGACCTGGCCCAAATTCGCCAAACAGTCATGCAAAGCCACCGGCAAGAACTATCGCGCCGATTGCAGCAATTGAGTCACCGTGCGATCGGCATTCCGCCCCGCCCGGGCTGGGTCGTCTTGGACGCGGTCGGCCCTCGCAGCCCCCGCCCGCTGGACTGCCGAGGGCGCGCCGGACTGCGCTGGGTCGTCACAGTTGCATGGTCCGGTCCGATACCCGCAATCTTGCCGGAGGCATAAGGTCTCCCTATCCATCCCCGAAGCCCTCTCTCAAGCGCTGGTGTAAATGGACGCGCATCGAGCACACTACTCGAGATGCGCCAC
The DNA here is from genome assembly GCA_021820485.1 of Bacillota bacterium. GTDB lineage: Bacteria > Bacillota > Sulfobacillia > Sulfobacillales > Sulfobacillaceae > Sulfobacillus_B. Next base: position 8,668 of record JAKADO010000051.1, on the reverse strand, counting down.
CTGCGACTCATCCAGCCTTTGACAGAAGGAGAGCGAGCGACTAATCTTGAAACCGATGCGATCCCTATCCTCTCGAGGCGAGACACGATGAAACCCTTTTATGCAATCCTGGCTAATGGCATGACGGCGCTGCTTGCCGGTCCGACGGGCGCCATCGACTGGCTTCCGGTGCCTCGCTTTGACGGACCGACCGTCTTTGGACGTCTCTTGGACCGTCACACTGGCGGCTATCTGAGTTTGGAACCGGACACCTACCAGACGGTCCATCAACGCTACTTGCCCGATGGCCTGTGTCTGGAGACCCGATTTGACACCGCTTCCGGAGAAGCCGTGGTTAGGACATGGATGAGCGTGGGGCGGACCGCCGTTTGGATGAGTTGCCGCACAGCAGTTCCCCTGCGACTAACCTGCCGGCCCGCGTTTGGTTACGGGGCAGTCCGCCCCGCCTACACGCCCACATCCGGGGGAATGCGGTATCAAAACCCTCATGGGCCGGAAATGGCGCAGTTGATCATACACGGTTCGTCCACGGCAACGGACCGGATTGATCAATGGATTGTTGGGCCCGGAGAGACAACCATCGTCTTTCGGATCAGCAGCGAGCAACCGGCTGACATCCGTTGGCTGAACCGCCCCATATCCAGCGACTCCGACCATTTGTGGTCCTCCACCGCCACCTTCTGGAAGGCCGCCTGGCAGCCATACCACGGTCCGCATTCCGATCTGTACATCAAGAGCTTGGAAATCATGCGCGCCTTGACGTACCGTCCTACCGGCGCGCCCATCGCGGCCGCCACCACCTCGCTCCCGGAAACACCCGGGGAAACCCGTCAGTGGGACTATCGCTACGTTTGGGTGCGTGACAGCGCCTACGCCGCCGAAGCGCTGCTGCTCGCCGGCGACGTGACCGCCGCCCGACGCATAGCCGAATTCCTTCTTAACGCCGTCTCTCCCACGGAACGCGTGTTCCCCGCCCCGTTTCTTCGCGTGGACGGCACGCTTCCGGATGGGGAACGGGACTTGCTGTGGTTGTCTGGGCACGCCGAGTCGCGACCCGCGCGCGCCGGCAACGGAGCAATCCACCAGCTGCAACTGGACCTGGCGGGGAGTGTGCTGTGGCTCATCTACCACCTTCAGCGCCAGCAACCGGATGCGGGGTGGCTGCGCCAACAGTGGTGGGCCATCGAAGCGCTGGGAGAATGGATGCGCCATACCTGGTCGCAGCAGGACGCATCACTATGGGAATATCGCACCATCCGGGGACATCACACGCACTCGCGACTGATGAATTGGGTGGGGATTCAATCGATTCGATATCTCGCCGAACTCCTAGGAGTCCCTGAACGCGCCGAGAAATGGCGTCGCTTGGCTCAGCGCGTCAAGGACGCCATCATGGAGGACGCGACGGCCGCCGGGCTCTTTGCACCGCGCCCCAACACCCCGTCTACGGATGCCGCTTTGCTGACGTTGCCCTTATATGACTTTGTTCCGGTGGACCATCCCCTCTTTGCCGGCACCATGGAGGCCATCGATTCGAGTCTGGTGGTCGACGGGTTTGTCTACCGGTATCGCGAGGATGACCTGGGCCAGGCGCGGCACCCTTTCATTCTGGCCGGATTTTGGTACGCCCGTGTCCTGATGCGCCAAGGCCGCATGGAAGAGGCCGACCGCGTCATCGCGCAGCATGCCCGGCTTGCCACGCCTCTGGGGCTCTATGGCGAGCATGTTGACGCCAGGACCGGCGAAGTGCGGGGAAACTTCCCCCAACTGTTCTCCCATACGGGGCTGGTCACCACGCTCGCCGAGCGTCAGCGCATTCTGGCCGGACACCCCTTGCTCTCCTTCCCCCCCACCTCGTGACACGGAACGGCCCGCCTTTCGGAATGGGCGGGCCTCACTTCAACCAGCGGAGGCGGAGGGCTTATGCCTTCCCTCCGTAAACCGCTGTGACGTAATGCCGGTATTCGGGAGCGCGTCCCCGCACGAGAGCAAAGTACCGTTCTTGAATGGCGGTCGTGATGGGACCGGGCCGCCCATCCCCGATTTGGCGACGGTCCACATGGGTCGCGCCGGCCAATTGGACACCCGTGCCACACAAAAAAATCTCGTCAGCGCTGTATAACTCGGTGCGGTCGATGGGACGAACCTCGACGGGGATCCGCAGATCCTTGGCCAAGTCGAACACAACCTGCCGGGTGATGCCTTCAAGAATGTCCGCGGTGACCGGCGTGGTCACCAAGATCCCTTGACGCACCATGAAGAGATTGGAGGAACTCGCCTCGGAGACTTGGCCGTCATCGCCCAACATAATCGCCTCGTCATAGCCGTCCGACTTGGCTTGGTCACTGGACAGCGCGGCATTGACATAAGCGCCGGTCACCTTGGCGCGGGACGGAATCATGTTATCCGCGATGCGCCGCCAACTCGAGATCGCCACACTCAAACCGCCGGTCGGGACATAATCGCCCATCGGCAGGGCAAACATGGCAAACGCGCTTCCGATCCCCGACAGCCCCACCTTTATGGCAGGGTCAGCCTTATAGGCGAGCGGCCTGATGTACACATCCGTGCGAAATTGGTTCGCCCGCATCAGTTCCCGGGTCCACTCCACCAACTCATCCACTGTGTAGGGTACTTCAATGTGCAATAGCCGGGCCGACCGCAGGAGTCGGGCAAAGTGCGGCGCCGCCTGGACAATGAACAAATCCCCTTGGTCGGCGTCCCAATATGCCCGAATCCCCTCAAACACCCCCGTGCCATAATTGAACGCATGCGTAGCAATATTCACATTGGCCTCACGGAGCGGCACCAGCCGCCCGTCAAAAAACGCAACTGCTTCTGTGCTCACTTGACGACACTCCTTTATGGAATCTATTGTTTCCCGAACGTGAGACGCCTCCGCAGGCCCGCGCCGAGGATTGTCAAGAAATTCCTCGCCCACCTCTGCAATCTTTTGCGAATAGAACCGTCTAAGGATTAGACACTATTCACAGGAGGCGAACCTCACATGAAAATCCGCGATTTTCACATTACCGGCCAATATCCCGCCCTGTCGGTCGAAACCGAAATCGAAGACTCGGGCCATGGCCAGTCCGGACAGCAGACGGTGCGCCTGACGCTGGGTCCGTGGAACTATGTATCGCTCTTGAACGAGAAAGAACTCAAGAGCCTCGTGCACCTAGTCTATGAACAGCAGAAGGACCAAAGTCCCACGAAAGCCATGACCGCCCTGAGGGGATCTTCGCTGGACCACGCCAGCGATGCGGAGCTTCCCTAGCGCGTCCCGGCTAAAACATGGCCATGCCTCCATCGACGCTAATGACCTGACCCGTCACGTAACCCGCCTCCGGGCTCGCAAAAAAGCATACCATGGCCGCAATGTCCTCCGGCTTTCCAAGTCGGCGAAGGGGAATGGACTCCACCAGGGTCTGTTGGCCCTCTGGACCCATGGCCTCCCACTGCCGCCGAGTGGCAGGGTTGCTGATGACGAAACCCGGAGCTACATTGTTGACCGTAATTCCATACGGACCGAGTTCCGCAGCCATCTGCCGGGTTAGGCCGATTTGCCCGGCCTTGGCGCTGGTATATGCTTGAATGCCCGTCAGACTATGGCTGCGCCCGGCACCGGAGGAAATATTGATGATGCGGCCGTACCGCTGCGCCTTCATCATCGGAGCCACCGCCCGAATCCCATAAAAGGCGCCATAGAGGTTGATTTTGACGATGATGTCAAAATCCTCGTCTGGCACGTCCTCAACCGGCTGGCGCGTTTGACCTGCAACGCCGCCCGCGTCATTGACCAAGATGTGGATCCCCGCCTCCGATTGAACGACCTGGTTCACCCACTCGGCCCATGCACTGGCATCGCGCACATCCATGGCGCTCCCCTGAAAAAATCCGCCAGAGGAACGGATCCGCTGCCCGGTCTCAAACAGTTCATCTTCCCGAAGGTCTGATCCATAGACCCGGCATCCGCGGGAAGCGAGCGCCTCACCAATGGCCTGTCCAAGGCCATGGCCAGCGCCCGTCACCAGGGCAACATGACCGCTCATCCCGTCGCCCCCGCTCACGGTGCCGCCACCGCAAACAGGGGATCTCCTGCATTGATGGCCAGCGACGTGACCGTGAACAACACAACCCCGTCCTGAGGCACGGGGATTTCCGCGATGGGGTCACCGAACGCGTCATGAATCACGGCGCCCACTTGGCCCGCGATGACGTGGTCTCCTGGACGAATGACTCGATAGAAAAACCCGGATTTGGGCGACGTGACCCACGCAAACCGGCGCATAATGGGCTCCGCCACGCGAGAGCCCACCTCCCCTTCCCACAGTCCCAGGTGCACCATCAGACGCTGCAAGCCGGAAAGATGGACTCGAACAGCCTCTTCATCCAACTGTCCCACTTGGCCTGATTCCGCCAGAATGGCGGGAATTCCCTGTTCCGCCGCGGCTGCATAGCTCCCTCCGGCAATCGAGGACGACTCCAGAATATGTTCGATGCCGTAGGCGCGCGCCATGGCCTCCGCCTGCCGCACGACCTCTTTGCCCCCGCGATCGGAATAGATGGTGAACGGCACCAGCGCCTCATGAATGTCGCCCCCGTGCAAGTCAACCCAGAAGTCGGCTTGCGCCAAGGCCTCCATAATCACGGCGGCGACACGCTCAGTGGGGCTCCCATCAGGATCGCCAGGAAAGACGCGATTGAGGTTTTTTTCATCCAAGGGACTCACATACTGGCGCTTGGCGAAAAACGCCGGCGGGTTCGATAAGTGAATGACGAGCACGCGGCCCTTGACGCGGTTCGGATCGAGGTCGCGCGCAAATCGAATGGCCGACTCGATGCCGGGGTATTCTCCCCCATGCACCCCGCCCGTCACCAGAAGTGTTGGTCCCGGGGCAACCCCTTGAACGTCGGTGTAGGGCAGTCGAATCTCGGTGCCCGGGACGTCGAAATATCCCCGCATTTTTGTTGCCTGTAACGTCGTCGTCATGACGCTCCCCCCTGCCACAGCCGATTGAGCGTTAGGGCTCTAACCAAGGGATTGGCTGACCTCTTCGGAAATTCCTGCCTAAGGAAACTTCGAGTGGAGACTTTTTTGCAAAAGAGCCTACTTCGCGGAAGGGAACTGAAACACCGTATCGTGTGTGAAGGGGGTGGTTCGATGAAACGTCCCCTTGACCACCGAGAGCGTCTGGTGATTGACCCCGGGTTGCAGTTGGACCGTCAGCGATGAGAGATTCAGGCCGGCGGGCAGCCAATAGCGCACCGTCACGGTATGCATGGCCACGGGCTGACTCTTCTTAGTTCGGGGCGGCAGATTGACATGTCCCCCGAACACCGTTTTGTTGACGGTGAGGTTGTTGTACGTTTCGTAGGGAATGCCGTCAACCCCAGTAAAGGAGATAAGTTTCGAGCCCAGCGGCACGTAAAAGCGCACCCACGACTGATAGGGCACAAACAGCCACCCATTGTCGATCGCCGGGTCCCGGTAGGTGATGCTGGTCACTTCCTGGTAGCGTGCGCCCACGCGGAAAATCCGGGTCCGAATGTGGTACGACATCACATAGTTGTCTTTATGACCAAGCAGATTCTCATCCACCACCGACAGATAGTCTCCGGGCACGCGGCGGTCCATCACGCCGCCCCAGTTGTAGCGCCTGGCCAGCGCTTCGGCGTTGCGATTGTTGAACGACAGGAGAATATACTTGTTGTTGAGACTTTGGTTCACCGTCTTCAGCACCTGAGCAAGCTCGATGCCATGCGAATGCATCACGTCATGAAAAAGCGTCTTCATCATCGTCCCGATGAACTTCTTGCGCACGTTGTCCGGCAGGCCTTGCCCCTCTGCCATGTACTCCATTTTCATATTGGCATTGGCCGCATTCAAGCTCACGGGTCCTTTGGGCGTCGGCACAGTAATGCCACCGACATCCCCAATCAGCCGATCCACGAACCACGTGTCGATAAAGATGATGCCGTCAATGGAGGGCGCGTGCGGAATGGATTGATAGAAGCGCTTGATGTAACCCACGGTGGTGGGAACATTGGGCGAGGTGTTGGCATCCCGCAAATGCCAGTAATAGACAGGCAGATAGGTGGCAATGACGGTGGAAGCAGGGGGTTGGTAGGTGACTTTGGCGTCCAAGAGATACATGTTCTGGGCCGTGATTTTGCCCAATCGCCCATGGTTCAAGGTGACATACCCGTAGGCGGTCATAAAGCCTCCCGTGGCGCGCAATTCACCGCTGTTCTGAAAGATGAGGAGATACCGCTTCGGGGTGGGGTCGCCCAAAATGGTTTGCAGGGCTCCCGTGGATCGATAGACCAGCGGCATCTCTTTCACGACCGCGTTGAGAAGCGATTGCGCCGTCAAAAGCTTGGCCCCGATCGGAGCCAGGATCCCCTGGAAATCTTGGGGGTGGACCTGGTTCAAGGACTGCGCGGCCAATGAAAAATCGGGGAAGGCTTGCTTGAGTTCGGGCCCCATAAACGGAAGCTCAGCCACAAAGGCGGCAATTTTCTGCTGGCCTGACCGCGGCACACGATGGTTCGTTCGGTACCCCGCCAAAGGCGCCATGCGCGCCAAAGCGGGCATAATGATGTGGAGTCCCTTAAGCCCCTCATTCACAGCCGCCAGCGCTTCTCCACCATCGCGGAACTTGGCTCCCACCCCAGCGGGAATCCAGGACCAATACCCTAGCCAGTGGAGCGTGCCGGTCATGTCCGAGACCGTGGCGGTCAACCGAGACAAGTTGCTTTCGATGGCGGCGAAGTTATGTGCCTTGTCTCCAGCCTCAAGGCCCTTGACGGACTGCTTGGCCACATCCAGCTGCCGCGCCAGCACCGCCGCGGGCAACAGCACGAAAGCAATCACCAGCGCGGCAACCCCGAGCCACACCGCAAGCCAGATCCGCCGCCTGCGGCGAGGGCCGGGTGGCCCTTCCGCGTGGTCATGTTCAATCACGGCCCGCCTCAACTCCTAAGTGCGCATTTTCGTCGCCCATTCCACACTATGCCTACCATTGTACTGGAAATATCGCTCCAATGAACAGTACACATCACGCATGAGCACGGCTGTAAATCACCTGGCCCTGGGCTGCTAGGACATCGGCCATTCCCCAGACGCGCACTTCGACAATGACGATGCGCCGGCCGGCGCGAATCACCGTCGCCTCAGCCCGCAATTGGGGCGTTTCCGGCACAACGGGACTCAGGTATTGCACACTCATATTAATGGTCCTCAATGCCTCCTGATGCGTCAGCGCGAAGCCCCAGGCTCCCGCCGAATCAATCAGCGCGCTCATCACGCCTCCATGGACCAGTCCTTGGTGTTGCCGAAACTCTGGCCTGACGGGAACCGTCACGACCGCCTTGCCTTCCGCCGCCGCATCCGTGTCAATGGCAAATCCCATCCACTGCCAGAAAGGATTGTCCTTCAGAAAACGCTCCATCATTGTGCCGCCTCCCACACCGCTTTGCTTGCCATGATATACTACTAATCAACCTGTCTCGCTTCTTAGCGAGGGAAATTCCAATCCAGACACGGAGATTCACTTGACTATGCTGGGCCGCCCCGTGGCATTCCCCCTTCAAGGCCTCCACCTGTATGGATGAAGACATCTCGGTAAAAGGAGACGATACTGTGGCTTTGTGGTTTTCGGAGACCGCCTCGCCGGGTCACCGATTGGAATGGAAAATCAATAGAATGCTCTTTTCGGGCCAATCTCCCTATCAGTCGATTGAGGTTGTCGACACAGAGTCCTTTGGCCCTTCCTTGGTGCTTGACGGCATCATGCAGACGACAACCGGCGATGAGTTTATCTATCACGAGATGTTGGCTTGGGTTCCTCTCAACGCGCATCCCCATCCCGGCCGCGTGCTCATCATCGGCGGCGGGGACGGCGGCTTGGCCCGAGAGGTGCTGGCGTCACCGGCTGTCCGCAATCTGACGCTGGTCGAGATCGACCCCATGGTGGTGGAAGTCTCAAGGAAATATCTGCACCAGCACACCCGGGCATTTGAGGACCCGCGCCTCCAAGTGGTCATTGCCGATGGGATGGAGTACCTTGCGGAACCACCCGCGCCCTACGATCTTATCCTGGTCGATTCAACCGACCCGGAAGGGGGGCCCAGCAGCGTACTCTATACGCGGGACTTCCATGAGCGCGTCTATCGCGCGCTCGCGCCGGATGGCGTTTTCATCCAACAAACCGGCACCCCTACCTATAACCCCGAAGTGCTCAGAGACACCAGCCACGGCGTAAGCGAGGTCTTTCCCATGTGCCGCGTCTATTGGTGCGTCGTGCCGACGTACCCCGGCGGGCTCTTTACCTTTACCAGCGGTTCCAAGCAGGTGGATTTGATGCAATCCCGTTCCGAAACGGTGCCACATGCCCGTTGGTATACGCCCGACATGCACCGTGCCGCCTTCGCCCTGCCTCCCATTGTGAGTCAATATGTGCCGGAATCCGTCAGGTCGGCTCAGTCAACGGCGCGCTAACGCGCGCCGTTGGCGCATGTCCATCACGTGCAGCACGAGCGGAAAGAGAGCCCGGCTAATCCGCCCCAGCGGAAATCGGCGCCAAGGGAGAGCCAACAAAGCCTCAAGTCGTTCGTCCGGCTTTCCGCCGGTCACCACTTCGGACAAAAGATAGCCCATTTCAGT
>JAKADO010000137.1 GCA_021820485.1 Bacillota bacterium | reverse complement strand
GTCCGCTACGATGCCGCCAATCGCTTTCCAACCCGAGCCCAGGTTTTCGGGGAAGGAGTCATCGGGTGCGGCGGCTGCCAAGGGCACGGTCCACAGGCGATTAAGAGCGTAATTGTTCTCTGGGGCTTGCGAACTGATGAACGCGACGGTGGTTCCATCCGGCGAAAAGAACGGGTATCGGGCTTCCACGTCACCGAAGGTGAGACGGCGCACTTCACGATTCCCGGGGTTGATGACCCAGAGGTCGAATCGCCGGTTGTTGTCGGCATCTCCGGTGCGATTGGAGCGAAAGAGAATCCAGTGGCCATCAGGCGACCAGACGGGATCCTGTTCGCTGGCGGGGCCGGTTGTCAAGGGCTCTACATCACCGGTCTTGGCGTCAATCAGAAACAGATGGGTGGGTACCGTATCCAGGTATCCTTCCTCGTCGGTCTTGTGCTGGACGCGGGTGATGACCAACGGTCCCGGACTCTTCTTGTCACGGATTGACTCCAGATACCGACTGTCGGTGGGGGAGGGGTCGCGTGCCGCAAATACCAGACGTGACCCGTCCGGGGACCAGGCGAAGCTCTCAACTCCTTCTGGCCGGTCCGTCAGTTGGTGAGCTTCACCGCCTTGTGCTAGGTTGTATATCCAGATTTGCGCCTCGGGCTCGCGCGCGTCCCCTGACGCGTCCTTCGGGTCGGCGTCGGGGTTCTCGGGTTCGCGCTTGGACAAGAGCGCGATGCTTGAGCCGTCGGGCGACCAGCGCGGCATCCGATCCCACCGCTGACCGCGGCTCAGGGGGTACGGAGGGGATGAACCATCCGTAGGGGCTACCCAGAGGTTATGCGTATAGTCGTTTTTGGTCTTGAGCGGCGTTTTTTGAATATAGGCCGTCCGACGCCCGTCGGGCGACAGGGCGCATTCGGTGATTTGATGGAATTGGTAGAAATCTGAGAGAGTCAAACGCTTGGTGTTGGGGTTAATCATCAAATTCCCTCATTTCAATGGCTGATGGAACCACATCGAACCCCATTGGCCGTGACCTTGAGGTTGCGGGGCGCTGCGCATGGAGCACACTGAAGGCGGCTAGACCGCCTAAAAACACCATGGCCACCCAGACGGTCGTGGCATGCGTCCACTGCAGAAGACTGTCTCCCACGACCGGTCCAATCATGATGCCGGCAGCGTTGGCCAGGTTTCCGGCGCCTTGGTACCGGGCTGTTAAGCCACGCGGCGCTGCGTCGGCGTAAAAAGTTGGGGGGAAGGGCTCGTACAAGAGTTCGGCGCTGGTAAGTACAACAAATCCGAGGATGATGGTGCCAAGACCGACACCCAAAGCAAACACGCCCACGGATGCGGCATAGATGAGGCTTGCCCCCGCCACCCACGAGAGCGGGTTTCTTCGGCGCTCCAAGGAACGGGAAATGCGCGGTTCCAGAAAGAAAATTGCTCCGCCGTTAAACACCCAGAGCAAGGCGAATGCCGTGACGCGGCCACCGGAGTTTGCCCAGACTGTCGGTACGGTGGACCACATTTGGCTGTAGATTACACCGGTAAGAAATCCTGCCAATGCAATCGGCCAAAAGGTTCGCGGTCCGCGCGGCGGCAGATAGAGCCAATCCCGCAGTTTGAAGGGAGCGGGTGATCGGTGCGCGCTGTCCCCGCGGATGAAGACCGTTGCCACGCAGGCCCCGATGGCGTCCACAACTGCAGCGGCGTAGAAAATGTCATGCAGATGGGCTGACACCAAGGGCAGGGCCAGCAAGGCGCCTCCGGCGATTCCGCCGTTTTGCGCCGCAATCAGGAAACTGACCGAGCGGAGGTTTTCGGCGCGTTGCATGCGGGTAACCGCCTGATAGAAAGCCGGGCTCATAATTCCCGCGGACAAGAGCGATGTCCCGTAGGACAGAGCGAATAAAATCGGGTTGTGCGTGAGGCTGGCCGCAAAGTCAGCCGTGCCTCCGACCAGTAGCCCTGCGACAATTACGGGTCGGGTACCGTATCGATCGGCCAATGCCCCGCCTGGCAATTGACCAATGATGAGTCCCACGCCCGCGAGTCCCAGGACGGTTCCCGCCAAAGCGGGGTGAAATCCCAAGTCGCGTACCATATAGAGGTTCACGAAGGGAAGCAGGAGGCCGTCGGCCAGGGACACAAGCCATTGGCTGAAGACCACCGGGAATAAAACGTTGGTAGACCGGATCATCATCTCCTAGCAAATCGGATGGGGCTAATGCGGGGCCCTTCCTTAGACTACCGCGGCGAAAAGTCGTCCGGCAAATCTTGCGGTTTGGAAGGTTTAGTGAAATGCCGGAAAAAACCGCGAGCTTCTCGAGGAGTTCTTGAATTCTCGAAGTTTCTCACTGCCGCGTGCGCCTAAGGTGCGAATTGCACCGTTATGGGATGACAGTTGACGGTCGAAGCAGGATTTCTGCGCGGGCGGGCAACTGCATACGTGGTTGCGCGCGCTCAGCCTTTGACGCGAGTCCGCAGGACTCGAAGGCGGCAAAGCAAATGCCAGTTCAGGCGTTGTCGCCGAAAGAACGAAAGGCGTCATGGAGGTTGCCGGTCGAGGGCACACGGCAGCTCAAGTACATCCGAACTGGGCTGGTAGACGAGATTCAGATTTATTTGGTGCCGGTCCTCTTAGGTTCGGGAGTTCGATTGTTCGATTTGGTGGGGGGGGCGCCCTTCAAGTTAGCGGTTTTCGCTTGGAGGCCTCCTGCCCGGTTGCCCCGCTGGCGAAGCAAAACCCCACAAGAACCGCGATGAGGGTCATGCTGCTAAACGCGACAACTGCTCCGGCAGCATGATAAAATACGCTGCCCAGTCCGATTCCGATGAAAAACGCCGCATTTTGCGCCGTCCCCAGGGCTCCAAAGTACAGGGCTGTGTGTCCCTCACGCGGTAGGGCGCTGACCCGATCGTTAAGTTTAATGGCCCACATGACGGCCCCTAGGGAATAGAGGAGCATGCCTAGGGCCCATGCCCAAATGGTTCCTACTGTGCCGCCGAGAGCCAGTCCGATGCCGGTCAACAGGGCGCCCACGCGGAAGGTGCCGGTGGAGCTTTTGTCCGCCAAGAGTTTCAGAGCGAGGGGCTGGCAGACTGCCACGAGGGCGGTCCCGAGGGCGACAATGGGACCGAAGAGGGCTATGCCATGGCGGAAGTGTTCGGTAAAGTAAAGCGGTACGGTGGAATCTAACTGCGACTCCATGATAATCAAGAGAAACATCGAGAATGCCGTGTATCGCAAAGCCTTGTCGGCCATGGCGGCCTGGACCGTAGACCAGGGGCCGGAACGCGGTGCAGTTGGCGTCTCAGGACGGATGGAAGCGACTGGGCGCTCGCCCCAAAAGAGGGCGAGGAAGAGAAGAAACATGCCGATGCGCACGGCCCCCAGAATCAAGATGGGTACGTTCGATTGGCCGGCCCGCAAGAGTTCGGAGGCCATCAGCACCCCCAAGAGGGCGCCCACGTTATGAATCCAATAGAGGTAATTTTGGAGAAGGCTCCGATGAGAAGGAGGGGCACTGAGGTTGAGGATGCTTTGCATCCCCCCAGAGGTGACCGACATCGCTAGCCCAGCGCAGATCATGAGAAGGACCAAGAACACGAACCGATGGACGAGACCAACGGCCCCCACACTCACACCGTAGACCATGAGTCCCAGCGTATAGGCGCGTACGACGCCGACGCGATCGGCCATGTAGCCTCCCGCCACGCCAAGCAGAATTACCGCCAAAAATGGCACCGAGACCAACAATCCTGATTCCGCTGTTGAGAGCCCCTGGGTATTCCGGAAATAAATCAAAAAAAAGGGTTGGACCATGTAAAAGGTGGTAGAGGACAGCAGCGCGACGCCGAGCAATAGGGTCGTACGGCCATTAAGCACTTGCCGCCACGGTATGGGGGACGCTGCCGCCGCATCCGGCGTTTTGGCCATACATTCATTCCTTTCATGATCGTTGGCGGGTGCAGGACAGGCACCGGCGCACCAGCGCCGTGAAGTCCTTTCACGGGAACCACACCAGAAACATCGGGAGAACTTTACTATAACACACGTCCCACGAGCATGGGTGGGCTGTCGCCCTTGCCGGAGCGATCTATGCCAACGGAAAACGGGGGAGGGGTGTCCGGTCTCCCATTCATCATTGGCAATCGACTAAGGTGCCACTGAGTACGGCGGGTTCGTAAGGTCCGGTGGACGGTGCCGCCGGGGTGGGGTAGATGGTGACGGTTCCCAGGGGAAGGGACCCCACCGCCGAGAACAGGCGGCCACGCCAATCGTCCGGCGACAGCGGCACCATTAACGCCGGGAACGTGTTAAAGGGCGTCGTGAGGACAAAGGCATATTGCCCATATTGCGGACCAAAAGATGACGGGGCCGGCAAAGCGTTGCCCGTCACATCCATGGCGACCGTCCCGATATCCTGGTTGGTCAGGCGAGCGGCGACACCAAAGGTTTCTAAAGACGGGATTTGGCTGACCAACGGGCTGCAGCACGTCACCACGCTGGGGACTTGTGGCGGCCAGGCGATCCCCAAGGGACGGGGCGCGGTTACGAGGTTGTTGAGGCCGATATGGTAGAACGTGACGGTATCTACGATGCCGCTAGGGCTAATGCCGTTGGCCGACTGGAATGCCCGCACCGCGGCAATGGTGGCCGCGTCATAATATCCATGAATCCGCCCGCTGTACAAGCCAAGATTCTGGAAGATGACTTGGAGAAATACGACATCAAAGCCATTCCGGCCACTCTTGATGGTACGGCCCCGTCATAGAAGCCGTAACCGGCGATACTGTTGTCGGGGAAGTCCGTATCCTCGTTGGCTGCGGCATCCCGCCTAAACGCGAGGACGGCGCTGCCGTGGGGAAGGCGGTTGGACAAGCGGCTTGGCCACGAGCTATTAGCAGTCGTCTCTGATGAGCCGCGCCGACACCTTAGCTTACAGAGCCAGAACTCGTCTCACGCGTCCGGAAGCCAGCATAAACCAAGCGTGCAAGCGGCGGTTGAAAC
>JAKADO010000050.1 GCA_021820485.1 Bacillota bacterium | reverse complement strand
CCTTCTGATTGGAGCCATCTGGGCTGTCTACGGGTTTATTAGCTATTTAAAAGCCTTGAGCGAATCGCCGCCACAGTAACACGGGAGGCCGCTGGCGGTCACGTGCGGTTGGGCAGATTGGGGGGGCGGAACGGTCTTCGACAGCGACTGTTGGCCCCATGACGCATAGGGGTATAGGAGCAACGATGAAAAGAAAGCGGATGCCGATGGTGCAGTGGGTCCCGTCTATTTCTCTAGCGCTCATGGTGCTATGTGGATATGGGTTGACGGGGCAATACGGATTCGAGTGGGTTCCTCGCTGGGGATTTTTGCTCGGCCTTATTGTCGTCTTCATCAGCGGCGGTTGGGGGTCGTGGTACCTGGCCACACACGGGGATTAACAGCGATCCACCCGAGGTGGATCGGTGGGTTACATAGCTCCCATCGGCGTTCGACACCGCCAAATGACCCCGGAATAAAACCGCGGCCCTCAGATTCTATCCAATATTGACCGGGGTAGTCTCGCCTGCTAACCTTACGACAATTGGAATTTCGTGGCGGATTCGCCCGTCCCCAGATGTGGCCAACGAAACCTTGATTGTCCTTCCCCATTTCCTAGCCGAGAGGGTCGCGCGCCCCCATGGCGTCGAACCGGGGTACCTGAACCCCTTTCGAAGACGTTGACCCGAGGGCTGGCCCACCTTGGCAGTCCGACGGAACGTGTCCTCAGGGCTATTCACGAGTCGGCGAATGGCCCATCACACCGCGCGTTTACTAGCCGACCGGGTCTGGCAAGACCTGTGAGCCATGTTTTCGATGCGTCCCGCGTCGTCCAGCCTGAATCCATTGGTTGCAGGCATGGTTCGCCGCGTACACCTTCAGCCAATGCGCGCGGAATCGGGCGGGGCGGCGATGCGGGACAGATGCTCGAGTCATTTACTAGGAGGTGTACACATGGACAACACAGAAAAGGGGAGGCCGCGGGATCTGGGGCCCGAGCAGGTGCGGTTGATGCAGGGCCTGGCCCAGGAGGTGACCATCCGGCGTCCCCAGGTCCTAGAGGGCGGCGCGACCGTCGGAGAACTCGCATGGCAATTTGGCAAAGACCGGGCGGCGATTGGCGACCGCTGGCGTTACCGCCTGTGGCCCCGCGCCGACGGCAGCGGACGACTGGACGCTTGGGCTTGGGTGTACCTCCCGTACACGGTGAGGCGCACCGATGGATCCACAGCCACGTCGACCAGCGCGGATCTGATCTGGCAGGTTCACCCGAACCGCCCCGACCTGCTGGACGAGGTTCTCGACTGGTACGCCGCGCAGGCGGCCGGTCTCGACCAATTCATCACGCCGCAGGATGCGGACACGGAGCTGCTGGCCCGTCTGGCCGCACGCGGCTACACGCGCGATGCCGAGGCGGGGGGCGACGATGGCCACTGGCATCAGTTTAACCGTCGGCCGCTCGTCAACCTCGCGGAGCCCGTCCTGCCAGGCGGGTTCCGTTTCCGCACGGCCGCGGAGGTCGGATCGGCAGCCGCCACCCGGGCGCACGTCGATGCGTGGTACCCATCAACATTTACCGAAACCAGCATGGCCGGCGTACAATCCATGTTGCCGTACCGTGACGACTTGCATGTGCTAATCGAAGCACCGGACGGCACCTTGGTTGCCACCGCCATTATCTGGTTTGATCCTGTCACTCGCACCGCGGAATTTGAACCCGTGGGAACGCATCGGGCCCATCGGCGTCAGGGCCTGGCTACCGCCCTATTATGGCACGGCATGCACCGGGCCCGCGA
Source organism: Bacillota bacterium (assembly GCA_021820485.1). Taxonomy (GTDB): domain Bacteria; phylum Bacillota; class Sulfobacillia; order Sulfobacillales; family Sulfobacillaceae; genus Sulfobacillus_B. Next base: position 22,487 of record JAKADO010000050.1, on the reverse strand, counting down.
CGCGGGCGCGGAGACCATGCTGGTCGCATGCGTCGGCGCTGCCGGGCGTCCGGCGGCCCGTGAACTATATTACGGGGTTGGGTTCGAGCCGTTCGCCCGCGACGTCCCGCATGTCAAGCGAGCCCCGTAGTCGGTGCCGTGACAGCCACAGGGGAGTCAGGACCGCAGAGACGATCCCTACCGTCCGGGCGGTCGTCAACATCCCGGACGAGCCAAACGGTGTGGGTCACAGAAATTTGGCGTGATTTCGTAGCGCACGAAGCCTCGTTGTCCTTGGCCACGGCCGTGGTGCTAATCCAGCCAGCGAGACGGCTGATTGCTCGCGTGGACCAAATTAAGCGTTGGCCAGTGGGCGGCAAGGGAATTTAGCCTGCCGTGAGGTAATCTCACCGCTGCACTGCTCGCAGTACGTGACATAAACGGGGAGCCAGAGCGCTCGGGCTACTCTAGCCCCAGCATCCGGGACACCATGTGGGCCACGGAGGTCGCTGGCCCCTCCGGGTACGCCATACCATAGGTTTGGGCCAATTGTGGGCCATGGTGCTGCATCATGGTCATGAGATCGACCAAGGATTGGGCCAGGGCCGGATATTCTAGCAGGGTGACCGTTTTAGCGAGATCATCCAGAACCGTCTTCGGCAGGTCCTCGTGAACTTTCGACCAGCTCCAGTCAGCTCGGGCCGGGGCGTGCGCCAATCGCCAGGCTTTCAGAAATAACGTGCGGCGACTCTCAATGAACCAGAGGGCGGTCCAAAGTTGGTTGCGGACTAGATACTTGGCACATAAGGGGCTGCCCATCCAAAACAGGCGCAGGGCGTCGTCCATGGGGTCAGGATGGACGTCCATGGCGGGCTCGGGAGGGCGGTCGCCATCCGGCCCATGATGAGACGAGGACCAGAGCACCACCGCGTGCGACGTGGGAACGTGTGGGGATTCCACGAACGTCAGGTCCAAGTACACGCCATTCTCATAGAGGACCGCATAGCTGAACGCCGCCGGGTCGCCCCATTGGTGATTAAGATCGAGAATTGCGGGCAGTGGGATGTTGGTGATTTGGTGCCGGTGTGTCCAAATGTCGCGCATGGCGTTGGAGTCGAGGCCAACAAGCAAATCGACGTCCGAATGGGCATCGGCCGTTCCCCGGGCCAAGGACCCTTCGAGGTAAATCGTGCGGACGCCGGCCTGTTGAACGAGATTGGAGACGACGCGCGTCATAACATCCCATTGGGGTTGCAATGCCTTATTGTAGATGCCCGGAACACCCCGGAGGTCCATCTGGTCGTCACCTCTCAAAACGCTTTTGTTCAAGCATTCGCTGGGCTTGGCACAATTCCTCCAATCCGATGAGCGTCTCTTGGTCCTTATGATGCGACTCAGCGAGATCCGGGGGCGAATCCTCAGGGACTGTCGCGTTCTGGGCACCGGTACGGCCGATCGTGTGCTATTCTGAGTGTAATTCCATAGACCTTCAGGGCAGGGTGAGGCTGGTGACGGCCAATTCCCGATCGGTGGTGATGCAGCGGCGCCTGCTGAGCCCACGAGCCGCCGGTTGTTCGCTGAGACGCGGACGACCGAACGCAGGAACGGGTGAGAATCCCGTGCCGACGGTATAGTCCGGATAGAAGAAGGTGGCCACCTGACGAGCGTGTCGACCCCCAGGGGTTTCACATGCTGGGTTCGGTTGGTGTATCCCTGAAGAGTCTCCCGCGAGGAGGCTCCTTGTGTTTTCCTTGGCGATTTTTCTCGTGATCATGTCGGGGCTTCTGCATGCCGTATGGAACCTCTTGGCCAAACGCAGCGTCAACCATGTCGTCTTCCTGTGGTCATTTCAGTGGGTCGCGGTCGTCGTGTATCTCCCGTGGGCATTGGCCGCCATTGGGCGTCACCCCGTCCCCATGAGGGGCTGGATGCTGCTCGGCCTCACGGCCGGCGTGCATGGGACGTACGTGCTCTTGCTCGCCAACATGTATTCTCTCGGGGATCTGTCTCAGGTGTACCCGTTGATGCGGGGCGTCAGTCCGATCATGGTTCCCGTCTTGGGGGTGGTGCTGTTGGGGGAGCGTCTGTCGGCACCGGGGTGGCTGGGAGTCGGCGCTGTCATCGCCGGAATCGGGATGCTCGGTGACTGGCGCCGACCCATGGCGTCGAAGAGTCCGCGATCGTTGTCCCAGGCCACGTGGTTGGCGATCGGCGTGGGCCTGTCCATTGCCGCCTACACCACGCTTGACAAGGTCACCCTCCGTGATGTGCCGGCCGTGGCCCTGAACGATGGGAGCAATCTCGGGAACCTCATCGCGTTGTCCTGGTGGGCCATGCGGTCGCGTGTCATCCAAATCGAATGGGCCGCCCATTGGAAGACCATCATCATGGCCGGCATTGTCTCGCCGGGCGGGTATTTGCTCTTTCTGACGGCGCTTCAAATGGCGCCTGTGGCGCGATTGGCCCCCATGCGGGAGATCGGGACGGTGATTGCCACCATTCTCGGCATTGTAGTGCTTAAGGAACCGCAGGGCTGGAGGCGCATGGTGGCCTCCGGATTGATTACCGTAGGAGTGATTCTCCTCGCGACACAGGGTTAACAAGGGGCCGCGGTGGGAATCGGCCATGGCTCGCGTGACAAAGGGTCTGGAAAAAGGCAACAGGGTCGAGTCACCAGACTCCTCCTCGCTCTAGCATGAAGGCGGAACGTTGCCAGTTTTGGTTAGCAATGGCCGGGTAACGGGGACGTGTCCCGCAGATGCCGGCGTCCAATCGACGGCGTCGTGCCCTCACCTTGGGGCGCCCTCTAGGCGGCCTGTATACTGTGATATGAGCGGGTCTGAAAAGCCCCGATCGCTCTCCCTCCGGCGTGCCGGGCCTGCGATCTACCGCTTCCTGTTAGCGAGTAGCCGGAGGGAGGTGGTGTTATGAGTCTCCATCTCGCCGCGCCTGTCGCCGTCGCGATAGTCGGTTTGATTGGGCGATGGCTTCTCAGTCGTCGCAAAAAGTAATCCGCTCGGGACAGCAGCCCGGCGGATTACGGTGAGTCTCTAGCTCTCTGTTAAGCGATCGCAGACTTCGGAGCTCTGCACGCCACCCGACCACTACCGAGTGGCGTGCATCTTTATGCCTATGTGAATTTTACCCCATCGTGATACTTCTATCAAACCGTGCGGCGTCCGATTCCTCCATACACAAGCAAAGTCCGATGCAGTTTGGCGCGGTATTTTTTGGAGAGCCCGGATGCAGTTCCCGCCAAGACGTCGCCGTCTGACCGTCACCCCGATTGACCATCCATCATTCTTGCGGATGCTGCGGCAATCGCAGGATTTCACAGAGAACACGCACGGCGTACCGAATGATAAGGGCTTAGACCCGTTGTCGAAACAGGATCGCACTCCACGCCTTCGATAGACCGGACGCAGAATGTAAGGGCAGGGACCCCTGGGAGATATGGGATGGTGAAGGTGTATACCGTTACTTGCGGGAGCTAAACAGATGCATGGTATTTGCGCCAATGGTGTAGCCCGAAGTGAGGCGCATGGTGAGACAATCGAGCGCGCCGGCCCCTCGTGACATCTCCAGGAGGCATCCGCATGACTCAAGGACGTAATCGACCCCTCCGTCTTCTTCTGACGGTGGGGGTTATGGGGGTTGCGATCGTCACCGCCTTGACGGGCCAGATGGCTCGTCAACGGTGGTATCAAGCGGCGCAAACGAATCCCCTGACGAATGATGTGGCTCGGCTTGCGCCGTTTAAGAATGCGTACGTGGGTGATGCGGCCAACGACTACAACTTGAGTACACAACTGCCCTTGGGCGACGTGCCGCATACCATCGCGATCGCTCCGACACAGCAGAGCCTTGAAATTCGTTACCAGCAATCCGTGGGGACCCTTGGCATCCAAACCATGGAGTCCAGTCTGGTCTACAATGCAACGGCCAACTTTTCGTTAGTCGGCAACCTGAACAGTCTCACGTTTGTATTTCGGGGGGCTTCCTTCCATACGACGCGCGTTCAGCTACAATCGTGGTAGGGAGGGGTGCCGACGCTCTCTAGCCGGTCACTGTGGAATCGCGAGGTTCAGCAGAAGCTGTCTCACCCGCGCTATGTGAGGGGGCCTTCGCGAAACTTTTCGACTGAATTAAAGCTTTGCAATCGATGACATGGCCCCACGCTTCGCAACGATTGGAGGCTCGTGTGCATTATGCGCCGCTTGGCGGCTCATTCGCGTTGTTCAGTATATGGGCGGAGAGGGATTTCCCCGTAAGGATGTGCTCGTAAGCAATGCGAATATGGGTTAGGCGGTGATGGATTTTGGAGCCAGGATGCGGTGCTTTCTGGATGCCACTGAAGGCAGTGTCGGATCAACGATGTGGGCACTGGCGCGCTAACGTGCTAACCCCACTCCAATGCGCCCGCTGTGTCCAAAGATCGCCAAGGACACCATCCACGCCCACGACACCACGGTTGCGGCCACCCATGTCATGTGCCAGGGATGTGGCAACGAACGCATCAGAATAGCGATGGCCAGTACGCCGAACACCACGGTGAAAAGCCCGGACGACTTGGAGCGTTTCCGCCTATTTTCGGCCCACTTACTGGGAACTGCAATCCTCGGTCGCCCCACCGGTGTCACCCCCATCGACGCCTCTTGAAGCAAATCTGCCAAATTCGTATCAATTATTGGTGCCTGACTGCGAACGCGCTACGTGGGCAATGGATTGGAATGGCAATGTCTCTCCTGCGCGCGTCGCTGCGAATCAGGGACGCCAGATGTGGTCAACGCCCATCACGAGGGCTTCCAGCCAGTCGCCGGCGCGATACGGGCCGGTGTTTTCCGGCACTATCATGAGCGCGTCGACATCCTGCCAGGAGGTTTGGACCGCAGAACCTTGATTGTCGTGAGGCCATAGCATCAGTTGACCCTCCTGCACCATCAAGCGGCAACGAACATATTGCCGTCGGTCTTCAACGGCGTTGAAGGCGGTAAAGAGCGGCAACGACAATACCGGACGCTCCCACCGAGTGTCGCCCAATAAGGTGCGGATCACCGGCCGTACAAAAAGCTCGAACGTTACGAGGGCCGAAACCGGGTTGCCAGGCAATCCAATAATGGGTTTGCCGAGGACGTCGCCGAAAGCCAGGGGCTTTCCAGGCTTCAAGTTGACACGCCATAGGGTAAGATGGCCCAGCGATTCGATGACGGGCTTCACGAAGTCGAAGTCGCCTACGGAAACGCCCCCAGAGCTGACCAGCAGATCACACTCGCTGGCGGCCTGGGTAAAGAGCTTGCGAATAGCGTCCGGGTCATCGGGAGCGCTGGGATATATCACAGGTTCGCCGCCCGCTTGTTGGATGGCGGCGTAAAGCGCATAGGTGTTGGAATTGCGTATGGTTCCCGGCGTCAGTGGGACACCAGGTTCGCGCAGCTCATCGCCCGTGGACAAAATGGCTACCTTGGGCGGTGCCGCCACGGGGACTTCCGCGTATCCAATCGTCGCCAGCATCCCGAGGACTGGGGCTGTGATGGTGGTTCCCCGGGCGACCACCACCTGGCCGACCTGCATGTCTTCGCCGCGCCAGCGCAAACTGGCGCCTGGATTGACGGCGCGGAGGATATCCACGCGATCCTGCAGCGTCCCGGGCTGGGTCCATTCTACGGGAACGACGGCGTCAGCCGAATCCGGAACGGGAGCGCCGGTCATGATCTTGTAGCACTCGCCCGGCTTTATCGGCATGCTGCCGGGGTGTCCCGCCCGAATCACCCCGACGATACGGAGTGTGACCGGGTTTTCGGGGCTGGCCGAGGCGACATCCTCCGTGCGGACAGCGAAGCCGTCCATTGCCGTATTGGTAAAAGGGGGAATGTCTCCATCCGCCCGGGCATCCTCGCCCAAGAGGTGGTCCGCCGCTTCTTGCAAAGGCTTGGACACTAAGCGTCCCAAAGGGCGAATCTGCTGGAGAATAATCTTTTGTGCGTCTTCCACCGGCATCAGCATCACGATGACCTCTTTTCATGAACCGCTCAGCTATTTCTTCCTATTGTAACAAAGCATTTGGGACACGCTCCCATTGGCTCGGATGGTCTTGCAAGACTTTTCCAGGCGAAAAGTGAAAGACCTCCGGGTGAATTGTGGTAGCATAAGGCTGATTTCTTGAAGGAGGCGCAACGTGCCGCGGTTACTAGCGATTGACATCGGCAATACGCATATCAAGATCGGACTCTATAGTCAGGGGCGATGGATCGAAGAGTGGCGGTTGGCGACCGATATGCGCCGTACTCCCGACGAATATCGCCTCTTTGTGCGTGGACTTTTGAACGAGTCTCACATCGAGGTGGTGGATCGCGCGATTGTGGCGTCGGTCGTCCCGCTGCTTACCCCGTTTTTCCTCCGCGTGGTGCAGAGCGTCAGCCTTGCCCAGCCTGAAGAAGTTGTGCCGCCAGGCTACGGATTAGGTGTGGATTATCCTGCCCATAATCTTGGCCCTGATCGCTTCGTCAATGCGTTGGCTGCATGGGAAATAACCCATCGTTCAGTCGTGGTGGTGGACGTGGGCACTACGGCCACCGTCGATGCGGTGGTGGACGGCGTTTTCATCGGCGGAGCCATTGCTCCGGGTCCGCACTTTTTGGCTCAGGCACTCGCAGAAGGGACGGCGCGTCTTCCGCAAGTCATGCCTGTGATTCAGCCATGGAGCATTGGCAAGAACACGGAGGAGGCTATCCACGCCGGGGTTGGTCAGGGGTTTGTGGGGATGGTCAAAGGTCTCATCGAAAATACGCGCGGCACCATTGGCAAGGATGCGCCGGTCATTTTGACGGGCGGCTGGTCGCAACGGCTTCAGCCGTACCTGGGGTTCCCCGTGCAGTGGGAGCCGCGCTTGACCTTGGAAGGTCTTCGCTACGCCGATCAATGGCTGCATGCCCACGAAATGCAGGGACAATAATTTTCGCGGGTTCTTGAAAGGGCTATCATATCGTCATTCGAGATTGGCATCAGAATCCGGCCTTGCAGCACACAAGCCCGCCGGGTTCTTTCTCTTCCGTCACCTCATAGTCCGGCGCGGCCGGGGGACTGAGCCTCTCGAGCGGCCGCATGGGACCATGAGGCAGTCGTTTGCACGACGGACGCTAACCATGGCATACGATCGATTCGGTCGCATCGAATCCAGATATCAGGTCTTTTGCGCCTCCTCATAGCGCCGTTCGACCTCTTCCCAATTGACCACGTGCCACCAGGCCGCCGCATAGTCAGCCCGTCGATTCTGATAACGCAGATAGTAGGCGTGCTCCCACACGTCCAGACCGAGGATCGGTATCAATCCCTGCATGTACGGACTATCCTGATTGGGCGTTGTGGCGATCGCGAGCGAGTGATCGGCGCGGACGGCCAACCAGGCCCAGCCACTGCCGAACACACTAAGCGCAGCCTGTTGGAACTTCTTCTGAAATTCCTCGAAGGAGCCAAATGTGTTGCGGATGGCGGCTGCAACGGCGCCCTTGGGCTCACCGCCCTTGTGGGGGCCCATGATTGTCCACCACAAGGAGTGGTTGGCATGACCGCCACCTTGGTTGCGGACCGCTGTGCGGATATCTTCGGGCAATGTGTCGATGTGCCGGAGAAGCCATTCCACACTCTTATCCTGAAGCTGGGGATGGCCCTCAAGGGCCTTGTTCAGATTCTGCACATAACCGCCGTGGTGCTTGCCGTGATGAATTTCCATAGTCTGGGCGTCGATGTACGGCTCCAGGGCGTCAAGCTTATAAGGGAGATCGGGAAGCGTGAATGGGGGCATGATGGAACCTCCTCGTGTCGCGTAGAATGCGGTGCAAATGCCGACGCTGTGCGACGGCCGGGGGCGGGATCGACGCATGGCGTCGGATGCGATGCGTCGACTCCATAGCAGTGATGCAATTTCTGCAATGTGGGGCACCGATTGATGGCCATGGCCGGGCAGAGCTTTTGGCGTCCGCTGATCCGTGGGACCGCCGAAGCGAGACCTCCTGCTGCTGCCCACAACATGGATTGTTCATTCCCTTCAGGAAGCATGCGGGGTAGCATTCCCGCGACGCCGTCCCCCATACATAATTTTTGCGGAATAGGGCGACCCTAGCTCCCAAACAAAGGTTCAGGAAAGGGAGTACACATGCGAAAGCAATCCATTGCGCGAACCGTTGCGCTGGTGTCCTTGGCAACCATGCTCGGTGCCTGCGGCACCGCTGCTCCCGCGCCGAACAACACAGGAACAGCCAGCGGCAGTCATTCCAGCAAAACGGGGTCTGGTGCTGGCAATAACGGATCGAGCTCCAGCAAAAAGGGGTCCAATACCAGCCAAAACGGCTCGAACACCGGCAAGACCAAGACAAAAACCAAGACTATGGCGGCAGGCAAATCAGGGACAAAGCGTGGGCGAATGGCTAAGCGTAGGATGGTCGCCAATGCCAAGCCAATCAGTTTGGCGACTTTGCCCACAGCCACGGCCATTGCCCCGTTTAACCCACACTTTCACGCCTATCACGTCATTTCGACGTTCATACCCGGAATGGGATACCATTGGCAAACGCCGGTTCCGGGAATCGTCTACATGACCAATCAGCACAACCAACTGACTGGTGTGGAGGCCGCCTTCCCCCAGAACCATGGGTATCAGGGTTGGTATGACCCGGCGACACCCACTACCGTTCCTAACGGCAGCCTCGCGTTTTATACTGAACATCTATACTTTGTGCCCTCGAGCAGCATCGTGCCGAGCATGTCCGCCGCGATTTCACCCAATCTGTCCTCTTGGGCATCGTTTGTCGCTGCAAACCCTCGGCTCCACAGCTACATTAAGGAGCCAGGCCTGTTTCGAGGCTATACCGTCTACGGGCCGCCGACCGGTCCTGGAATCAAAGTTTTGGTAAGCCCAGCGGGTCTGATATCCGGATTTTTGGTATCGGAACCGGCCCCATGGGGATGGCATCCCGGATACGTGGGCATGAAGGGAAAGCCCTTTATGTCCAAAGTTTATGGCAAAGCCTACTACAGCGTGTTGATGCTGGAACCACCGATGGCTCCTGGAGCCAAATCGTAGGGTTTTTCTCAAAGAGATTGACCCCATAAGCGGTCTTTGCGCCAAGTAAGCAAGGGCCGCTTGTTGTTTGGGGCGGCCGGCCTGTCCCACCATGACGCACCCCAAAACGAAAGCCCTCGTTGTGCTATCAGCCATGGCCCCTGTAACCGCGGCGCACGGAACGGTTTGTTCCGTCCCGTCTGCAGGACATGATGCCACGGTTCGATACCTCTGCTAACCTCTCCGAATCAGATGATTGTCGCCCTTCCGACCCAACGGGACGAACGATGATGCGCGGCCAATTGCCCGAGAGCAAGGCACAGATTTCCTTCGCTGGCATAGGGTGGATGAAAGATTACCAATCGAGGGGGATGCATGATGGCACTTTTCGACGTCACATTTGCGCCATACCACCCATTCGGCAGCCGCAATCTGAATTCCGGCGCGATCGGCACCGATGTGGCGGTGCTGCAGGCGATTTATGACCTCATGCTTCAGGTGATGAATCCGCCATCAGGCCCCATGGGGAGCTCGATAGTCATTGACGGCCACTATGGGTCAGCAACAATACAGGCGGTGAAGAACATTCAGGATTACTTTGGGCTGTCCGTCGACGGCATTGCCGGCCCCAATACCTACTTCGTATTTGGTCAGGGAGTAGGGTCGCACACGACCTACGGTGGTCCCGTCTATGGCAGCCGGGAGTTGTCAGAAGGTGACAACGGCGGCGACGTCACCATCCTGCAGAATCGGCTGAATTGCTTCACCTACGTCAATACCATCGGCCGACCTGCCGATGGGGTGTTCGACTCCCGCACCGCCAATGCGGTGGTGGCATTCAAAAAGGATGCAGAGTTGAACGGCGACACCGGATTTCCCGACAACGCCATTGCCGGGTACGGATTCTATGACGCCACCTGGCTATACACTTTCGCCGGCGGTCGGGGCATTGAGACGGGCCGCAATGGATTCGATGTCGTCTTTTTGCAGATAGTTCTCCAGCGCCTCGGGTATTATTCCGGGCGCATCACCGGCTATTATGACGCCGCCACCCGCACGGCAGTCATCGCCTTTCAGACTGCTAAGGGAATCACCGCCGATGGCGTAGTGGGACCGGTTACCTTCTATAGGTTGGGCCGCAGCAACAACGTGCCGGCCCCGTCACCGCTGCCGATTTCCTGGCCCCCCGCTCCCGCCCCCCGGGTCACGGTGTGCTCCGTGGCGCTGGTCAGCACGTCGACACTGCACCCATACGGCGAGGCCGCTTTAGTAATCAACCGAGAGGAGGGGTTTGAGAGTCTCGACGTGGTGATCAACATGGTTAACCCGCCATCCAACTATGGAAGCTTCGATGCCTTCCGAGTTACGCTGACGGATCCCAACTCGGGGGTGGTCGTGGCCAACAGCAACATGGTGCGGGTCTCCAGCAGCACCAATCCAGCAGACTGGGCCGGCACATATTCCCCCGGGGTGCGAGTCATTCCCAAGGGTCTGGTGAAAGTATATCCGGTGAATGTCAGCACCGGCCTGCTGGGGCCCCTGCTGTTCCAAGGCAATTTGGCAGACTGTCACTAACGATCCGGTAGGGCGCGGCACCGTTCCTTTGCCACGTGGTGAATGCCGGATTCTCTCCACGCGGGTTTCGCGGACCGCACCGGTGCGGGCATCCATCAGCGGCATCGATCGGTGCGCGTCAATGACGCATGTCCTGGTGACAGCCGGGCATGGCAATTTGAATGGCCCCAGATGGATGAGCGCCGTCGCCTGCCATTTCCGTGCCGCAGCTGCAAGTCCAAATCCAGTGCTCGCTTGCCATGATCTCGCCTCGTCCTCTTTATCTTTGGGTTGGCATGCGATAGTTGGCTCTTTCATTCTGTGCGGGCATGGGCACGCGGCCTTGCGGGATCCGGGACGCACTTGTCGACGAGGAAATCTCGGATAGTGCATCGAATCAATCGCGTGGCTGGTAGAAAACCGGTGTGGCGGGCACCATACCTCGGTCCCATTCACTTTTCGGAGAGCTCGGGGCCGGTCCCAGTCGAGTGGTTTCGTGGCTCTCCCAACTGCGCCCAATGGGATGCTGCGACCCAATGCCGACTGCATGAATTGAAAGAAGGAATGGGCATTGCCTTGGGCAATCGAGCTGTATCTGGATGATGCGAGTGCCAATGCGATACGGCGGGTTCGTCCGCTGGACCTACTTCATCCGCATGTCTCGCTGAGCGTGGCTGAATCGATCGACGCCTCGGTGGAAGCTGCCTTGAGTGACTGGGCTGAGCGACAACAGCCCATCCCGGTGACCTTGGATCATTGGGGCATGTTTCTGTCTGAGTCCGCAGTGCTGTTTCTGGCTCCTCGTGACCGCACGCTGCTGCAGGCCGTCCACCTGGACTTCCACCGCGCAACAGCAGGTCGCTTGGGACGTGAGTGGGCGTATTATCTCCCCGAACAGTGGGTGCCGCATTGCACGGTCGCCGACCAACTTCCTATCGAGGACTTGGGTACGGTGGCGTTGCAAGTGCGGGAATTGGCGCTGCCGGTCGCTGGAACCTTGTCCCGGGTAGCCTTGGTGCAGTTCGGGAGCGGCCGTGTTGAGAGATGGGTCGGTCCGCTTGGGGCTGCGGGAAAGGGTGACTGAACTCCTCGCAGAGCAACGGACGTGCGCCCCATTATGACCAAAAATTCTCGATTGACTGATTAAGACTACGTGTGTAAACTATGACTACAATCATAGTCAATGGGATGGCGCCGATGGGCATCAAACGCATTTCCGATTCCGAATGGCTTGTGCTGCGGGTGCTGTGGGCTCGTGAGGAGGCCCTGGGGGCCGACATTGTGGCCTCTTTGCAAGAGACCACGACCTGGAAACCGACCACCATCAAAACCCTGCTGAGCCGCTTGGTCAAGAAAGGGGCCGTTGGCTTTCGGCCGGAAGCCAATGTCTACGTGTATTATCCGAGGATAAGCGAGGCCGAGTGTGCGGCACGGGAGCGCCGCTCGTTCCTGCAAAAAGTCTATGGCGGCGATCCCCGTTCAATGATGGCTGCCTTTCTGACAGAGGAACGCCTAACGCCGGACGATATCAACGCGTTGCGGCGATTGCTGGATGAGAAGAATTCCTCATGACGCCGGGCTGGATCGCCTTGGGGCATTGGGTTCTCTGGTCGACGGCGCAAACCGGTGCCATCGTCGCGGTGCTGGCTATGGTGACCGGATTGGCGGGACGCCGTCTGGCTCCCAAGTGGAGCGCGGTGCTATGGCTCCTGGTTTTTCTTCGACTCGCGATTCCCTGGACGCCTATAGTCCGGGCGCCCCTGTCGCCGCCGATCATGCCAACGCACATTGCCTCTCTATTTGAGACACACACGCCCCTCCTGATCGTCAACCAATCCGCCTCCGCGATGAGGGAGGGCTCCCGTCCGACACCTCTCCCCAACGAGTGGCCGCTCCTCGCGGGCGCGCTCTGGGCGCTTGTCGTGGCGGCGCTTGCGATCCGGACGGGGCGGCGCGAGTGGCTGTTCCGCCGAGCGATCCGGAAGTCCGGCCGTCCGCTGCATCTGGGGGACGCCCCGCGAGAGAACATGCCCGAGGTTTGGGAGACGACCGCGGTGGGCGCTCCTGCCGCCACTGGCATTTGGCGCCCGATGATTTTGGTTCCGCTCGGCCTGCGGGTGGCATTGACTCCGGAAGAATGGCAATTGGTGCTCCGTCACGAGCTGAGCCACATCCACCGCCGGGATATCCCGGTACGCTGGATGATGGAACTGGCAACTATCGTATACTGGTTCAACCCGTTTGTCTGGATTGCCCGGCACTGTGCACGCCAGGCCCAAGAACTCGCCGCGGATGACTTTGTGGTGGCGGATCTGGCGCCGGCTGAGCGGTTGAGTTATGGGCACGTTCTGCTAACCGTCACGGAGATTCGTCGGCGTCCCTTAGGCGGCTCCGGCACAGCGGGCATGGATTGGCCCCGAGGTTCCCTGGATCGACGCATTCGCCGCATTCAGGAGGCGTCCCGTCGGCGAGGGACAGTGCTGGTCACGGCAGTGGCCGCAGGGTTGGCCGGATTGGCGGCAGTCTCCACGAGTGTCCGAGCCGCACCGTCCCCCGCTGCCAGCTCGTTTGCGGCTGTGGAACAAGGACTAAGCCGCGCGCTAACAGAGCTTGACCAGCAGCCGGGCATCGGCGGCACGGGTCTGGCAGGCACGATGCCGACCGGTCAAGTGCGTGTTGTGCTTGCCGTCACAGAGTCGGAGATGACGGAAGCGTACCTTGAAGCGACCGTGCAGCACTATTTAGGGAATGCCCGCGCGATGACGTCAGCCTTCGCCCGCTCTCGGTTCCTCATGCCCTATCAATTGACGGTATCGGTGCACGCCTTTTCGCTCAACGGGCCGGTAGTTGTGCAGGCGGTTAAGGCAGCAGGTTCGAATCAGCTGCGATGGGAGGTGCTGCGCAATCCCATTTACCCGAAAAACGCGAGAGGACAGACCTACGGAACCGACGCGTCGGTTGATGTGACGACGGCGTCGAACGTGGGGAAGGCGCAACCGGCGAATCTCAGCAATCCCGAACTCGTTCTGGTCCAGGCGGCCAACGGAAAGTCTGGCTACGTCTATGCCACGGAACTTAACGGGCCCAATCCGAAGAATCCGCAGCAGGCCATTGCGTTGAACTCCCAGCAGCCGCGGACCATTCCGGTGTACGCCCAGAACGGGACGACCGTAATCGGGCAATTCGTTGTGGGCGGAGGGACCGTCACAACCTCAACCAGCCCATCGCCCGGGTCAACATAGGACGTGCCCGTGCAGACCTCCTATACGATCGTGGCCGGCTTTGGCGGCACGGTCCGTTCGGCGAGGAATCGATGGCTCACGTCCCGCGTGACCCGTAACTTTGCGTCGCAGCGTTTCCGCTGGTTTGCCAAGAGACACGCGCTAGCATTGCTAACATGAGAATATACAACCATCGACAAGATCCGCCAAGCTGTTGGCGATATTTGGCACGGGGCCATGCATGGGCAGTTCCCTGCGCAACTTCTGCCCTGAGGCATCTGCGGCTGCAGAGTCAACGCCGAACGTCGTCGGTTCTCCGTCTATACTGAATCTTAGGAGGGATGTTTATGGAAATTCGTGAACTGTCGCAGGCCGAAGCTGTGCAATCGGTGCACCAGGTGAAGTTCCGGATCCGGGGCGGCATCGCGCCGGTGGTGGAGTGGGACATGGACGGATCCTATGCGCTCTTTTTTGAACACTATGTGCTGATGTATCGCGATCCGGCTGTGGCGGTTTCGGGCTCCATACCCAAAGGAGCCATGAAGCGCGTCATCGGCAACATGCCGATTGTGCTGGCCAAGGCTCAGGGGAGCGGACGCCTGGCGCTGGGCCGAAGCGCACCAGGGGAAATTGTCGGTGTGCCCGTAGCGCCGGGTCAAATGATTGAGGTGCGCGAGCACCAATTTCTTGCTGCCACGGATACCCTTGCCTATGGCTTTAATCGCGTTCGGGGGATTTCAAACCTGTTGTTCGGCGGCAATGGCTTCTTCGTGGACACCTTTCAAAGCAGTCGTGACCCGGGAGTCGTCTGGATTCATGCCCATGGCAACCTCATCGAGGTGGATCTCGGGCGAGGCGAACAACTGGACGTGGAGCCAAGCCGCTGGTGTTACAAGGATCCTACCGTGAAAATGACCACGGTTCCCATCAACGTCTCGGCGGGTCTCTTTGCGTCCTCGTCCTTTATGCTGAATCGCTTTACGGGTCCCGGGCGTCTGGGCCTTCAATCCATGGCTGTCTACCTGGAAACGGAGCCTCACTGATGAAACATGGCTGGCCGCGGGACCGTTATGATGGCTGAAATCCAAGAAGGCGGGGCGCGAGCATGCGATGGCCGGCAGTGGTGCTGACAGGACTTTTAATGGCGGGACCGGAGGCGGGTCTGGGGCAGTGGGCGGCGGCTTGGCACTGACGCTCCGTTATCCCAACGCGGCGTCTACGCCAGTGCCGCGGGTCCCGGGCACGATCGGCGTGACGGTACCGCTGTTTCGGGGCAGCGGCCCGTCCCCGAAAGGCTTTCCCCTGGGGCCCATAGACCCGATTCCCGGCACCGACTTTGAGCGGCAAGGTCAGAGTCCTCGGTGTCAAGCGAACCAATCATTGGGGGTCGTGATGGATTGGTATGAGCAGTACTTCGCCAGTCGCGGCGATCGGGTGGTTTCAACGGGGTCGTCAGCCAACCGCTCCGGGACAACGGAACAGATGCAGCTTTTCCCGAAGCGTCTCGAGCGGCTTGGTCATCACCATGACGTTCTACGCAACGTCCAGCGGCGCCACGCGTTATGCGTTTTTCGCCACGGATGTGGCCGTGCCCCCGCGGCCGCGCAGTAGCTTTCTTCCTACCAACATTGTGAAGGCGCAGGGTTCGATTATGGACAATGGACGCATTGAGACGTTTCTCACCACTGACCGGACGGCGATCGCCCGCCTGGTTCACACACTCAACAACCTGAAGCGGGTGAGCGATAACCCGTTCTGTCCGCTGGTTACTCGCCAGGCCGGCATGACACTCTATCCGCGCCGAGGCCGTTCCATTGCCATCAACGTGCTGTCCGGCTGCGGGGTGAAGCATGGTCAGCGATTTTGGGTGTGGTGTCCCATCGGAACCGCTGATTCGCTTCCGGCCCGGCCCGTTTGATACAATGCGGACAAAAGGGCGGAGGAGATCGTGTGGCGAACGCGGTGCGAGCGAAGCAACTGTTGGGGCGGGAGGCGGCAGCGGCATTGCCCGAGGACTCGGTGCTGGGCATCGGGTCGGGCAGTACGGTCGCCGCCTTTATCGATGCGCTCGGGGAACGCATACGCGAAAAGCCTTTTTCGTGCCTTGCTGTGGCGGCGTCCGAATCAAGCGCACGTCTGGCGGAAGGCGCCGGTCTCCGGGTGGTCCCCCTCGAAACCGTGGCAACGATAGATTTCGCGGTCGATGGAGCGGATGCCGTGGACGTACATGGCACCCTCATCAAGGGCGGAGGCGCGGCCTTGGTGCGCGAGCGGCTCATAATCGCCGTTGCCCAGCAGTCCCTCATTTTAGTTGACGACTCCAAACCAATGACCACCTTTGAGAATGTCACCATCCCGCTGGCCGTCATCCCCTTTGGCTGGTCCAATACTCGAAGCCGTCTCCAACGCGAAGCTGCCGCCGTTACCCTCCGCCTGGCCGGAGAAAGCCCCAAGCTCACAGATGATGGACTCTATATCCTCGATGCGCAGTTTGATGTCATTGAGGACGCAGGCGCCCTGCATCGGCGCTTGAAGTTGATTGATGGGGTCGTGGATACGGGACTCTTTGTGGGGTATCGCCCCGTAGTCTGGGTCAGTGACGGCCAGCGCGTGTGGACAATGGAGGAGGCGGCGCGCATTGACTAAGGAGGGGGCGGATTGTCCCCGCCATGATGAGCCTCGATGGGTGAACCAAATCGAACGAGGCTGTGTTATAGGTATTTGATGTATTGCAGGACTTCTCCGGGTGGCCCCCAAGTGCGCCAGCGCTCGGGCTCCTTGACCACCGAGACGGCGGCGCGCCCAATGACGGCCGCATCGAGCGCCTGATCCTTCCCAAACTCTCGCTGAACATAGGCTGCCAGTGGAGGGATTGTGGGTCCCCGGAACTCTGCTCGAAATTCATCCGCCGCCATTCGGTAGCCCGAATGCGACTGAAGAGAAAAGCCAAAACGTGCCGCGGCTTTCCGCAACACCGCTTCCGCCAGCGTGTCGCGGAACGATGGATCCATGACCACGGATTCCACGTCCCGGCTTAGATCGAGGGGGCCGTGCGGTGGGTTTCCACATAAGTGTCGAAGGCGCGGCTGGGGGTGTTGGACATCTCCAGGGGGATGCCGCTGCAGAGCGCTTGCAGGAGAGCGAGGGGGGTGACGTCCTCGCGGCCCAGGAGATTCTCACGGGTGCCCAACGCTTCCGAGAGGGCCGCCAGTATGGGCAGCATGTTTCCAGCCATCCCCCAATCGACAGGTTGAGTCACGCTGTCGCCGAACGCAAAGGTCGCCCGCGCGTCGACATGATGGTGGAGGAGCAAGTGGCAGGAACCGAAGCGCGGGCAGGCGCCTTCTCGATACCGGGCTAAATTGAGCCCGCCGTACTTGGGGCGATCGCTGGCCGCAACACCAGGGAGTTGGTACGCGCCGCCAAACAAACGCTCTTCCCATAAGTCGCGCTCGCCGCCGGAAAAGGCAGTGAGGCCGCCCGCTGAGATTCCGGTTTCAACCTGATTGCGGTAAAGCCCGTCTTGCAGAAGAGCCTCGGCTACGGAACGGCCATCGGCGAGGAGGCGATCCGGATGAAAGTTCACGGTAATGGAACTGATCTGCAAAAGGCCTACACCTAGGAGCCCGAGGTCAAACGCGGTGCTCTGTTTTGCGAGGAGGCGGTGGATGCGCTCCTGCGCGGCTGGCGCACTATGCTCCACCTGCCTGCGGACGTGGTCGAGCGCATTCTCTTGCGCGGCGGTTAGCATGGACGCTCCCCTTTCGTCTCCAACGCCCTATCGAACGGCGGCCACCACGGCTTCGTGATACCAATGAAAGGCAATGGCCGCATCCCGGAAGCCTGCCTGCTTCATCGCGTCCAGATGCCATTCGGGCGGTAGTTCTTGGTCGACGTCCTCCACGTCGCCAAATCGGCGCGCCCGTTCCACGAGAAGCGGCTTAATCAAGGCCTCTTTGGACAAGGCATCCCACCAACGCTCCCAAGTTTCATAGCCAGGGTTGCTTTTAATCCGGCCCTGCGCGATGGCGATGGCCTCTTCGAAGGTGGGCCGGAGTGGGACGTCTAGGGCTGTGCGCATATGGTCGGAGTTCAACAAGAGGCCGCCCGGGGCCAGCAGGTGATAGGCATCGTGGTAGATCCGTTCGACGTGGCGCGGCTCGAGCCAGTGCAGGGCACTGGCGGTCATGATGACATCATAGGGCGGGTCGAGCGGGTCCGCCCAGTCCGGCTGTCGCAAGTCACCCTCGAGAAAGACGGCTTCGTGCCCAAAGGTTTCCCGCGCGATGTGAAGGAGCACCGGATCAATGTCAATGCCTGTCAGATGGGCTCCCGGGAATCGGGTTTTCATCGAGTGGCTCAGCACACCCAACCCCGCGGCCACATCCAAGATCCGCAAGGGTCGGCCGCGACACTGCGCGGCGACAAGATCGGCCATCACTTCCATGCTTAAATCCTTGTAGGGACGATATCCGCGTTGCTGATGATTCCAACGCCGAACCCAATCTGAAAATTGCATTGTTTCCGCCCTCCCAGCAGCGGCGATTCCGCGATATGCCTATGGTACGATAGACGTGGAAAAAATTCCCCTATTGGTATGGAAAGGATGATACGGATGGCCATGACCTTTCGCCAGATGGTGGCCAAGGCGCGCTCCGAGGTCAGGGGAATCACGCCCGAAGAGGCGCGTCAAAAGATTCGATCCAACCCCAATACTTTGGTGATTGATGTGCAGGACGCCGTTGATGCCGGCGCTTGCGGCCTCATTCCCAGCAGCATCAACATCACGCTTGGCATGCTGCCATTGCGGGCTGACCAAGAGCTTCCCGAGCACCTCCGGGCTCCGGAATTGCAGGATCGTTCCCGCCCAGTGCTGGTGACTTGCGGTGCCGGAGGGCAGGCAGCCCTAGGGGCGCAGCTGCTCCATCACATGGGTTTCGAGGACGTGGCCTTCATTGATGGCGGGACGGCTGCTTGGAAGGCCGCCGCGTTTGAAGTTGAGCTAGCCTAAATATCATTGCTTGGATTACAGCAGTCGTGTGACACGGCTGCTGTAACCTCCTAAACGAGGTGAGAGCGATGGCACACGAATGGCCGCCGACTATTCATCATGTGGTGCGCATTATGCAGGATGAATTTGGTGACCACCTCGACGGCATCTTATGGACAGGGTCACGGGCTTATGGCGAGCCCCGGCAAAACAGTGATTGGGACTTTTTCGTGGTGCACGACCAGAGATGGCGTCAACGCCGAATGTTTACCGTTGCGCATGATGAAATCGAGTTGTTCATCAATCCAATGGACCAAATCCGACGCGAATTCGCTGAAGAGGAGTCCGCCACCATCGGCATGTTTGCGCGTGGCCACATTGTGTTTGACCGCCGCGGCCGTATGGCGGCGCTGGTTGAAGAGGCGCGGCAGCGGTGGGAGAGCGCGCCCCGCCTCTGGACGCCCGCAGAGCGAGACCATTGGCGGTATGAGGCCCTCGACTTGGTAAAGGATATTGAGGATATTTTGGTGGAGGATCCCGATGCCGCATCCTACCTGATGGGGATCGCCATGCAAAAAGTTTTGGAGGGCTGGTATCGGTCCCATCAGTATTGGGAGCCCAAAGCTAAGTACGTGATGGCGGACATGGCCAAACGCAATGCGGAGATGGCGTTTCAGTGCCGGGTGGTGATTAGTCACCATCAGTCGGTCAGAAGACGGTTTGAGGCGTTGCAGCAATTGCTAGATCTGGTGTTGAAACCACTGGGCGGACGTCTTACGGCGTGGGAGACGGAGCGCGAACTGGTGGCCCCGTGTGACCAGGAGATTGGAGGAGGCGGTTGGGATGGCTGACACATTGGTGGCTTTGGAATTGTTGGAACCGGGAATATATCTTTTGCGGATACAGCGGGAGAAAGCGCTGAATGCGCTGAACAGCGCTGTTCTGGACGAATTGTCATCAGCGCTGGATGCGTTGGATGGGAAGGCTGACGCTCGGGTAGTGATTGTGACCGGTCAAGGCAGCAAAGCGTTTGTGGCGGGCGCGGACATCGAGGCGATTCACCAAATCGCCAACGACGCGGCAGCGCGCCAATTTGCCGAGAAAGGGCAGCGGTTGTTTCAGCGTTTTCAGGAAAGCTCGATCATCTACATCGGCGCGATTAACGGGTATGCCTTGGGCGGAGGACTGGAACTGGCGATGGCGCTCGACCTCCGCATTGCTGCCGAGACCGCGCGGCTGGGGCAGCCGGAAATCAACCTGGGCATCATTCCCGGATTTGGTGGAACGCAACGGTTGGGCCGTCTGGTGGGTCCGGGCCGCGCGCTCTGGATGATCGCCTCCGGCGAGCCGGTGCGGGCTCCGGAGGCCCAAGCGATGGGATTGGTGGATGCCGTCACAGCTTCTAACGAGTTAATGGACGAATGCCTTCGTCGTGCGCGCGTGCTGGCCCAAAAGGCCCCCTTGGCGCTGGCCGAGTCAAAGCGCATGGTGGCGAGAAGCCGGGACTGGACAATCCACGAAGGACTTCAGGCGGAGGCCGAGGCCTTTTCCGCCCTGGCTGTTTCAGATGATGGGCGGGAGGGCACTCGGGCCTTTTTAGAAAAGCGTCAGCCGGTATTTCGGGGACAATAGCCTCTCTGCCAATTTTTCGCATACCTTAGTCCCGAGGAGGGATAGGTATGCCGGAGATTGATAAGGAGGCCAAAAGGCGTCTGGAAGACAGCTTCTGGGCTCACTTGGCTGCCCGGTATCCATTGACCCGGTGGTGGTGGGGAGCCGAGTCCGGGACCTTCGGCACGCTGTTCCCAGAATGGACGGCCGCGGCCTTTGAGCATGAAGCGGCCGAATGGCGCCGTTTGGCCCAAGACACGGTAATGCTGGCTGACATGGAGACCAGTCATTGGGGACGGTTTGCTCGGACGGTGGCGACGCGGGTTCAAGCCGGCAGCTTTCGAGATGGCGCGGAGCCGTTGCGATATGCCAACATGGCGCTCACGGTCGTCAACCTGCTTGATCCGCGGGCAGAACGGCATCCTCGTGGCGAATTGTTGGAATCGCTGGCTGGATGGTTGAGCCAGGTCAGTGATGTCGCAGCAGCGGGATTTTGGCGGCGTACTCGGGCATCCGCCGAGGCGTCCCGGATGATTCACCAGGTGTCGCGCATGCCTTGTCCGGAGGGAACGGTGGAGGATGCTTGGAAACTGCTCCAAGAGAACGTGGTCGCGATGGTGAAGGCGTACTTGAAACGTCTCGCCCAGGCGCCTCAAGAGGATGAGGAAGCGATCCCGTGGGCGGTGAGCGCGCACGTCTCCGTGGACGTGTGGCGGGACCGCCGCGAAGAGATGAGCTTGGAGGCTCCGCTGGTGATCAAGCGGCCGGTGCCTTCAGAACAGATTTTAGGGGTTTCGCTGCCTCACGCCGCGTCCGTACAGGACGTGGTGGTGCCGGGTCTGATGCAGTGGTGGGTTCGGCCGACCGAACGCGGTGATGTGGTGTTTCACGGGGACTCGTATGATCCATCGGTGGCGCTGGCCACGGTCCTCGCCCTATGGCGCAACGAAAGCCCGGTGACGGACTTGACGTGGGCGCTCTCTCATCCGCCGTTCGTTGAGGGTGGACTTATTACGGTATGCGACTTGATGCACCGGCTGTGGCCCACATGGGCTCCCGTGCAATCGGGTTACCTGGCGCAATGGTTGCAGCGGCGCCGTGCCATGGCGACAGCGGACGCTTGGCTCTGGCTCGAGGGGGGCGATCCGTCCGAAGTCTATCCATGGTTGGCCCGGTTTATGACCAAAGGGGAATCACTGGCTTTAATCCCCTGGATGAAATCGCACCCAGGCTACTATGTGATGAGTCATCGTGTCTTTGAGGTGTTGTCAGCCACCGCGGAGTCTGAGGATTGGGCGCATTGGGTCTTTCGCCATGGTCCAGTCGTGCCTGACGCGGTATTCTTGGCACCAGCAGGACCTACGCCCTGAATGCATAGCATCGCAAACGCTGGGCGACACTGGTGGGTAATGGTTCTACGGGCGGGTCGGCTCCTCAATTCGGAGCCGGCTTCACCGTGTTTAGACCCATTGAGCGGCGACCCGCGGCGGCGCATCCTCGGATATTCGCCCAGGTGTGGTACAATGTCTAGGCAAATTTGGCAAGAGGAGGTGGCTGGCAATGAAGATTGGTGGGATGGTCATCGATCCGCCAATTTTGCTGGCGCCCATGGCTGGCGTATCGAACCGAGCATTTCGCGCCATTTCGCGCAGCCAAGGGGCCTCTCTCTGCACGACCGAAATGGTGAACGCCAATGCACTGGCGCATAAGAGCGCCAAAAGCTATTGGCTGATGGAATTGGACCCGGGTGAGACGCCGGTGGGCATTCAAATTGCCGGCAGCGAACCGGATCTGATGGCGGAGGCTGCTATCGAGGCGGAGCGGCACGGCGCCGATTTGGTGGATATCAATATGGGTTGCCCGGTCTCGAAAGTGGTGAAGAACGGCGATGGGTCCGCTTTGCTGAACGACGAGGACCGGGCGGTCAGCGTCGTGGAGGCGGTGGTGAAGGCTGTCAAGATTCCGGTGACGGTCAAGATGCGTGCCGGCTGGGATCACGATTCCATTACCGCCCCGGATCTCGCGGCGCGGTTTGAGGAGGTCGGGGCGCAGGCCATCGCCCTTCACGCCCGTA
>JAKADO010000002.1 GCA_021820485.1 Bacillota bacterium | reverse complement strand
GCTGACCCGAGGCCAAATTTACGACGAAAGGAAGCTGATGCCACACTAAGGGGACCGACAACCGATTTGCCATTTACTACCACCTCCTTTCTGGACGGTTTAGTTCAGCCTGGCTTTTCCCGGCTGTCCCTTGAGAAAAATGGATCTTGACATTTAACCGCGGGACTTGAGATTGAATGCCGCCCATGCTATTGGACGTGACCACCGCAGCTTCTGGCACGCAACACGGCCCCGTCAGAGTTGACAACCTCAGGATACCTCCCCATGTGCACTTCCACTGCGCACTTTTCGATGTGAATCGTGACGGCCACCTCAACTCGGCCTGTGCGACCCAGGGGAGTAACCTGGCGACCGACCCGAATGATGAGCGACGGGCGCTGGCGGCCAATGCTTGGGCCGACTGCGGAAGATCAAATGGAGACCGTGGCAGACCGCGCCTAAGGGAAGGGCCGGAAGGAGGTGAAGATATCGTGGACTAATCAATCACAGGGCTATGCATTGTCGTCGCGAAAAACATCTTCCGCGATCCGGAAACTATCCATGGCGGCGGGCAACCCACAATAGGCAGCGGTCTGTAGAAAAACCTCTTGCATTTGCTCTTTAGTCACACCATTGCGTAAGGCGCCGCGAATATGGAGCCGCAGTTCGGCTGGTCTGTTGAGTGCTGTCAATATCGCCAGGTTCAGGAGACTGCGCGTTTTGAGGTCTAAGCCCGGCCGTGCCCACACTTCTCCCCATGCCATTCGCGTGACCAACTCTTGAAGCGGCTTGGTGAAGTCAGTGGCGGCATTGAATGCCTGAACCACGTATTCCTCTCCGAGCACCTTTCGGCGCATGTCCAGTCCTATTTGAAACTTGGCATCGGATACATCCATGAGATCAATCGCCTCCCGGGGTTTCAGGCCGGCCCGCAGGCCACTGGACCGTACCACATTATACCATTTCGCCCGACCAATCCAGGTTATTGGGCCTGCGGCAGGCGCAACCGGGCCCGGCCGCCTTGCGCCTTTTGAGCCGAAGGGGTGCATGGTCAAGGTCAGCGCGGTGCGGTTATGGGCCAAGGCCATGTTCGTGCCAGAGGATGCGGAGGTGTTTCTCGCGTTCCCAGCACCACAATGGACATCACCACCCACGTGAATATGGTTCGGACGGCTCGGTCAGAGGTCCATGAGCGTTATGGCATCGCATCTGTGCCGGCGGCGGCAATGGCCCACTGGGGAGGAGGGTCAGCGTTCCAGATGAATCTTTTTGTTCGTGCGAAGGGCGTGGTCCAGAACGTGTCGGCGGTAGCGGGGAAACTCGTCCGAGTACGAACGAATATAGTTCATAAACATCGTGACCTCTGGACTCATGTCGGGCTGGTTACGGTACACCAAGGCAAAGCGACGATAGGCTCGGGGTTCCAGCCGGGAAATATTGATAAAACCGGCTCGCGCCTCGAGCAGCACGGCGTCGCGGGGAACGATGGCAATGCCAATCCCGGCAGACACAAATCCAAGCAATGCGTGAAGACTGGACGCTTGAACGACGACTTTGGGTTCGAATCCCGCTTGCTGGGCCAGCCGGGCCGTGGTGAGGTTGAGGCTGTAACCGGGTTTCATGAATACAAAGGTTTCGTTTTGCAGTGACGTCATCGAGACGGAGTCGTCCAACATCCCATCCGCGCTGGATATCACGACAAGTTCCTCGGCCCACAGCAGTTCATACTGCACTTTGGTGGTAAACATAGGCAATGGCGTCAGTGCCAAGTCGACCCGACTTTTAGCGACCTGGTCTGTCAGGTTGAGCGCCTCAAGTTCGACCACATCAATTTGCACGTCGGGGAATGCCTTATGAAACGGGCGATATATTCGCGGAAAGTGATGGACGGAAACGGGGGATAGGGGACTCACGCCGAGCACGATTTTTCCAGACAGGGACTGCTTGGACGCTTCCAATGCCATGGGTATCCGGTGCACTTCCTGCAGTACTCGTTTGGCTTGCGCAACGGTGCGCCGGCCACTGTCGGTCAGGGTGGCGCCGTGGACGTTGCGGATTAATAGGGCTGTGGCAAGTTCTGCTTCCAATTGGCGGATTTGGTTTGTGACGGCCGGTTGACTGACACCGTAATATTCGGCGCAAGCCGAAATGCTGCCGAGATCCGCGATGCCGATAAGAAACTCCAACTGGCGTAGTGTCACCCCCGCTCGCCTCCTCCCGGTCAGCGTAGAACCGAATGACATTTCGATCAAGTGCAAAAAATCCGTGTCTGAAGTCTTTGATGGACGGTCCGGAGTGCCAATTTTGCGAGAGATATCAATGGTTAGGGCAAACTGTGCCATTAGTCGAAAGGGGCGCATTCATAAGTAATTATTATATTACGCCATAAATTAAGTTCATTGAAGTGGTTCCCAGGACTATGTGATGCTAAAGATGCACTAGTCGTCGAAATTATGTGCAATTTCCGCGCGATCCATTGGGCTTCGATTGTATGAAGGACGGCTAGAGAGCGTCCAATGGTCGCTTAGTGAAGAATATTGTTCCATCTTTGTGTCTAAACCGCCATTTTTCCACCGCCCGTTGGCGGTGCGATCCGCGAAACCAAACTAGGGAGTGAGCAATCCATGAGTCTGCCGCTTGAAGGGATCAAAATTCTCGATTTTACGGGAGTCCAGGCCGGGCCAGCGTGCACCCAGCTCTTGGCTTGGTTCGGAGCCGACGTTGTGAAAATTGAGCGGCCCGGGGTCGGAGATGTGACCCGCCGGCAGCTAAGAGATATCCCGGACGCCGACGCGCTGTACTTTACGACGTTGAACAGCAACAAGAAGTCCATTGAATTGGACACCAAAACGCCTGAAGGCAAGGCCATCTTGGAGCAGTTGATCCGAGGGGCGGACATTTTGGTGGAAAATTTTGCGCCGGGGGCGTTGGACCGGATGGGATTCACTTGGGAGCGACTTCAGGAACTGAATCCGCGACTCATCTTCGGTTCTGTGAAGGGGTTCGGCGAGAACTCTCGCTATTCTGACCTGAAGGTGTATGAGAACGTCGCGCAGTGTGCGGGAGGCGCAGCGTCCACCACCGGATTTTGGGACGGACCGCCGTTGGTGAGCGGCGGCGCGCTGGGCGACAGCAATAGCGGCATGCACCTGGCGATTGGCCTGCTGACGGCGCTCATCGATCGGGAAAAGACGGGTCGCGGCCAAAAAGTCAGCGTGTCCATGCAGGACGCCGTGTTGAATCTTTGCCGCGTCAAGTTGCGGGACCAACAACGGTTGGATCGTGTGGGGTATTTGGAGGAATATCCGCAATACCCCAATGGCACCTTCGGCGAAGCCGTACCCCGCGGAGGCAACGCCGGTGGCGGCGGCCAGCCCGGCTGGGTCTTGAAGTGCAAAGGCTGGGAAAGCGATCCCAACGCCTATATCTACTTCACGGTGCAAGAACAGAATTGGGCCCGTACGGCTGAGGCGATCGGGCACCCCGAGTGGGCGGAGGATCCGGAGTACAACACCGTGCCTGCGCGCCAGCCGCACCTTTTTGAGATTTTCGAGGAGATCGAGCGATGGCTGGCGGACAAGACAAAATATGAGGCGGTTGACATCCTGCGAAAATACGACGTTCCTTGCGCGCCGGTCCTCAGCATGAAGGAAATCGAAGAGGACCCCGATTTGCGGGAAAGCGGAACCATTGTCGAGGTGGAGCACAAGGTGCGCGGCAAGTACCTCACCGTGGGCAGTCCCATCAAGTTCTCTGGGTTCAAGCCGGAAATTGTGGAATCACCCCTGTTGGGCGAGCACACCGATGAGGTCTTGAAGAGTCTCGGGTATACGCCTGAAGCAATCGCCGAACTTCGCGCCAAGAAGGTAATTTCTCGGTAACTGCGCTGTCTGGGGAACAAGCGGGACCGCTTCCGGCGGCCCCAACTCGCATCGGAGATGTGGGGACGACGAGAGGCCCGTTACATCCCCCGCCTTCATTTAGCTAGGAGGAGATAGGTGTGGAGTCAACTCCCATGACCGACGGATTTCATGTGATGGTTGAGGCGTTGAAGCTGAATGGCATTGACACTATTTATGGGCTGGCCGGCATTCCCATTACCGACTTGGCGCGTCTGGCACAGTCCGAAGGCATTCGCTATATTGGGTTCCGACATGAGCAAAATGCCGGCCATGCTGCGGCGGTCGCCGGGTTCTTAACGCAAAAACCTGGCGTGTGCCTGACCGTCTCCGGTCCCGGCTTCCTCAATGGGCTTGTCGCGCTAGCCAATGCCACAACCAACTGTTTCCCCATGATTCTCATCAGTGGTTCCAGTGACCGGGCCATCATCGACTTGCAGCAGGGTGACTATGAGGAACTCGATCAGTTGGGCGCTGCGAAGCCATTCGCGAAGGCAGCGTATCGCATCAATCGGCCCGAGGATATCGGGGTCGGTCTAGCCCGCGCCATCCACGCGGCGCTGTCGGGGCGTCCTGGTGGTGTCTATCTGGACATTACGGCAGCGACGCTGGGTTCCGTACTTGACGTGGAAACGGCTAAGAAATCGTTGATACGGCCGGTGGACCCGGCACCTCCGCAGATTCCCGCGCCAGAATCCATCGCTCGGGCCGCCGAGCTTTTGTCCCAGGCGGAACGCCCCCTCATTCTGCTGGGCAAGGGCGCCGCGTACGCTCAAGCAGACACCGAGATTCGCGCGTTGGTCGAACAGACCGGCATTCCGTTTTTGCCCATGTCCATGGCCAAGGGCCTGTTGCCTGACAATCATCCGCAGTCCGCCGGCGCGGCCAGGTCCTACGCATTAGGGAATGCGGATGTGGTTGTGCTGATTGGCGCCAGGCTCAACTGGCTGTTGTCGCATGGCAAGAGCCCCTCGTGGTCAGAAACCACCCAGTACGTACAAATTGACATCGACCCCATGGAAATTGACAGCAATCGCCCGATTGCGGCACCGATTGTGGGCGACATTAAGTCCTCGGTGACGGCGCTTTTGGCCGCGATTGAACCGGGGTCGGTGAAGCCTAGTCCGGCCTGGATTGAGGACATCGATGCACGAAAACAGAAGAACATGCGTCGCATGGCCGAGCGGTTGAGCGCGAATCCCGATCCCATGAACTTTTCAAGTGCGCTCGGGGCCGTCCGCGAGGTGTTGGCTAGCCGTCAGGATGTGTATGTGGTGAACGAGGGAGCCAACGCACTGGACTTCGCCCGCAATATTATTGACATGAGTGTGCCTCGCCACCGGTTGGACAGCGGCACTTGGGGAATCATGGGCATCGGCATGGGCTACGCCATCGCCGCTGCTGTGGAGACCGGCAATCCGGTCGTCGCCATCGAAGGCGACAGTGCCTTCGGCTTCAGCGGAATGGAGATCGAAACGATTTGTCGGTACCAGTTGCCGGTGACCATCGTTATTCTCAACAACGGGGGGATATACCGCGGAGACACGCACGACGGCACACCCTCACCGACCGGTTTCGTGCGGGATGCGCGCTATGACAAACTGATCGAGGCGTTCGGAGGGGTGGGCTTTCATTGCACCGACACGGAAAGTCTGGCCATAGCGGTCAAGGAGGGTCTGGCCTCGCGCCGTCCGACCTTGATCAACGCCGTCATCGATCCCACTGCCGGCACGGAGAGCGGACACATTCAAAGCCTAAACCCGAAGAGCGCATTGCAGAAGTGAACGTCTCCGCCAATTACAGCAATGTCAAAAGGAGTGCGTTTCGTGGAACTTGACCTTGAGCAATTCGCGACAACCCTGATTCGGTCGATGTCCGAAGCGGTCATCTATGCCGATGCGGACGGCATCATTCGGTGGTGGAATGGCGGAGCGGAGCGGATGTTTGGCTATTCGCCCCGCGAGGCGTTGGGCCAGAGCCTGGATATCATCATTCCGGAGAATTTGCGCGCACGCCATTGGGAGGGATACAACCAGACCATGGAGACGGGTGAAAGCCGATACGACGCGGGAGCCCTGTTGTCTGTCCCTGCCATTCGCAAAGATGGGTCCCGTCTCTCTGTGGAATTCACCATCGTGCCGTTTCGCGCAGGTCCCGGGCGCTTGGCAGGCATTGCGGCCGTGATGCGCGACGCCACCAAGCAGTTTGAAGAGATGCGCGCGTTGAGAAAGCAAGTTGCTCAATATAGGGCGACTATCGGGAAGAGCAGTACAAACGCCACGTCGCAATGACGAATGGCTGGCCACAGGAGGTGCTTCAATGGCCACAGCAACCAAAGACAAATTGTCGCGGAGGCGCTTGACCCAGCCCTTGGTGCGCGAACAGGGCGTCTTGCGTCCCGCTGGATGGGACGAGGCGCTGACACGTGCAGCGGCCCTGTTTTCCGAGGTCAAGACCCGCTATGGCGGACGCGAAGGGTTAGGGATTTTCAGCTGCTCCAAGTCAACCAACGAGTTGAATTATCTGGCATCCAAGTTTGCGCGTGTGGTCTTCGAAACCAACAACATTGATTCCTGCAACCGCACCTGACACGCACCGTCGGTCGTGGGTCTCACGGCCGTGTTCGGCAGCGGAGCGGGAACGAGTTCCTACGATGATTTCCATCAGACCGCCTTCATTTTGTTGGTGGGCTCCAATGCGGCGGAGGCGCATCCGATTATTTTCCATCACATTATGAAAGGTGTAAGGAGCGGTGCGGAGCTGGTGGTCATCGATCCGCGCCGTACCTTGACGGCGCAGAAGGCGCATGAACACGTGCAAATTGCCGTCGGTTCGGACATTGCCTTGGTGAATGCCATGGCGCACGTGATCATCCGTGACCAGTTATATCATAAGGACTTCATCGCCCATGCCACCGTTGGCTTTGAGGCGTTCGCAGCCCAAGTAGCCAATTGGACGCCCGCTCGGGCAGCGGCCGTTACGGGAATCCCGGCGGATCGCATCGAATCTCTGGCAAAGCGGTATGCTGCCGCTCCCTGCGCCATGATTGCCTGGACGCTTGGCATCACCGAACATCACAATGCCGTCGACAACGTGCGAGCTCTCATCAACTTGGCATTGCTGTGCGGCAACGTGGGGCGGCCGGGCGCCGGACTGAATCCACTGCGCGGACAAAACAACGTGCAGGGCGGCGGCGACATGGGAGCCCTGCCTGGGCGTCTTCCGGGATTTCAGGATGTGACCGATCCGGACGTGCGACGGAAATTTGAACAGGCTTGGGGGACTAAAATCCACGCAACACCGGGGTTTGACCAGACCCAGATGTTTCGCGCCATGGAGGATGGCCAGCTGAAGGGGCTCTACGTGATCGGGGAAAACCCGGCCCAATCGGATGCCAACAGCCAGCATGTGCAGCACCTCTTGCAAAGTCTGGACGCGCTGGTGGTGCAGGACATCTTTTTGACGGCCACGGCTGCCTTGGCGGATGTCGTTCTCCCGGCGCACGTGTCATTCGCGGAGAGCGAGGGCACCTACACCAATAGTGAACGGCGTGTTCAACGCGTCCGGGCGGCTCGGAACGCGCCGGGCGAGGCACGGGATGACCTCTGGATAACAGCCTCTTTGGCTCGCGCGATGGGTCACCCGTGGCCAATTTTGGACGCTCGCCAACTGTTTGACGAGATGCGCCATCTAACCGTCAATTACCGGGGAATGACCTATGAGCGGCTGGAAGCCCTGCACGGCATGCAATGGCCTGTTTATGATGAAACCCATCCCGGAAGTCCGGTGTTGCACGATCGTTTATGGCGTCCCGAGACTGGACCCAAAGCGCCCTTTGCTGTGGTCGAATGGGAACCGCCGGTCGAGCACACGACCCTGGAATATCCCTTCGTGTTGACCACCGGACGTCGCTTGCCATTTTTCAATACCGGGGTCCAATCGAACCTCTACGAGCACCCGCACAACATCGGTGAATGGTTGGAAATCCACCCGGACGATGCAGCCAAGCTGGATATTGCTGACGGTGGCTTGGTTTCCGTGCAGTCGCCACGGGGCCGTGTGGAACTGCCGGCCCATTATTCTCTGGCGGTGACCCCGGGAACAGTGTTCATGAGCTTTCACTTTCCTGATGACGTGATGACCAACGACTTGACGATTGACGCGACCGATCCCCAGTCGGGGACGGCGGAATTCAAAGCGGCGGCGGTTCGGCTTGCGCCTTTGAAGGTGCAGGAGGCGTCCACAAGAAAAGAGGCTTAGAAAATGGAGACGGATAAGAACGCCGTCGCCGAGCGTGTGTCTAGGCTCATGGAGACGGTTCCCAAGGATCGGGGCCAATTGCTGCCGGCGTTGTGGCGGGTGTTTGAGGAATACCAGCGCATTGGGCCCGAGATGATTGAGGCGGTGTCGAACGCCATGAACATTCCCTATGCGGAGGTTTTCGGAGTCGCGTCGTTCTATGCCTTGTTCGACAATGCTGCGGGACATCGGCCGATTTATGTCTGCACGGACGTTTTGTGTGCGTTGAAAGGTTCGGAGGATCTCTTGGCGGTGGGCGAAGATGCGGCGCAAGGCGCAGCGGTTGCACTTAAGGAATCTCCCTGTTTAGGGCATTGTGACGGAGCGCCTGCGATGTTTGACGGGCACCGCACAGTGCGCAATGCAACCCGCGCATCACTGATGGCGATGATCCGAGGTGAGAGTCATGCCTGAAACGCGACGACTGCTCCCCGCCCTTCATACTAGGTCAGAGCCGGTGTCCCGAGAACGACTGACGGAACGTGGCTTTGACCGCGCCATGGAGCGTATGCTGTCGATGCAGCCCGAGGACATCATCGCAGAAGTCAAAGCCAGCGGGATTAAGGGACGCGGAGGCGCTGCGTTTCCCACCGGGATTAAATGGGCTGGCGTGCATGCTGCTGCGGGCGGCACCCGCTATGTAGTGATGAATGCGGACGAGAGCGAGTTGGGCACGTTCAAAGATCGGGTCTTGTTGGAGCAGGACCCACTGGGTGCTTTAGTCGGAGTGCTGATTGCTGCTCACGCCGTAAGGGCAAGAAAAGCGTATTGCTACATTCGCGGGGAATATCGAGAAGTTGAACAGCGGCTGGCGGCGGCATTGACCATCCTCGCTGAGTGCGGATGGGTAGGACCCGATGCCGTCGACGTAGAAATTCGTCGCGGAGCTGGAGCCTACATTGCAGGCGAAGAGACGGCGCTTTTGAACAGCATTGAAGGCAAACGCGCGGAACCCCGAGTTAAGCCGCCGTTTCCCACGAATCACGGTCTATGGGGAGCACCGACGCTGATTCAGAACGTGGAAACCATGGCCAACGTGGCGGTGCTTTTCGCCCATGACGTGCAGTGGTTTAAAGAATGCGGGACACCTGAGACGCCGGGGACGAAGTTGATTGGGCTGAGCGGCTACGTGCGCCATCCTGGGGTCTATGAGGTGCCGTTCGGCTATCCCATGACCAACATCATCCATGATGAGGACTTGGGTGGTGGGCTTTCGGGTAGCGAAAGGCTGCGAGCCATCCTGCTGGGGGGCGCTGCGGGGACATTCATGGCTCCGGAGGAAGTCGAGGCGAGCCTCTTGGATTATGGCTCGTTAAGCAGATATGGAGCGAGCATTGGCTCTGGGGCGCTCATGGTGTTCGACGACACCGTCGATCTCACTTGGGTACTGAAGAAGTTGGCCCGATTCTTCGCGGACGAGTCATGCGGCCAATGTGTCCCGTGCCGCATTGGGACGCGGCGAATTCTGGAATTGTTGGATCAGGAAGGGCTCAAGACGCGTGCGGAGGACTTGCGCGAGTTGGCCTTGGCCATGCGTGACGCTTCTATCTGTGGTCTTGGTCAGACCGCGCCCGTCGCCTTGTTGTCTATTCTGGACAGACCGGAAAGGCAAGGAGCCTGAATAAAACCGAGAGGTGAGTCCCATGGCGGACGAAGTCACGTTAACGATTGATGGCATGTCGGTTGCAGTGCCGCGAGGGAGTACGGTGCGAGCCGCTTGTGAGGCGGCCTTGGTGAGCATTCCCACGTTGTGCTGGCACTCGAATCTGGAACCGGCCAATGCCTGCCGCGCCTGCGTTGTGGAGGTCAAGGGGTCCCGGGCATTGGTGGCATCCTGTTCGCGGGTGGCGGAAGAGGGCATGGACGTGCAAACCGCGAGCGACCGGGTGCGGAATTCGCGTAAAGTTGTGGCTGAACTTCTGTTGTCTACGTCTGATGCAGACTTGGCCCCCGATCTGTTGCACTTGGCGGAAATATCCGGGGCGGACAAGAATCGGTTTGCCGGAGGCGCGACTTGGCAACAACCGGTCAAGGATGACAATAGCCTTTATATTCGCGATCTCTCCAAGTGCATCCTGTGCTACCGATGCGTCGAGGCCTGCGGCGAGGATGCCCAGAACACCTTTGCCATCAGCGTGGCCGGCCGTGGTTTCAACGCGCACATCGACGCAGGGTTTGGCCGCGAACTGCCCGAGTCGGACTGTGTCTTTTGTGGGAACTGTGTGGCGGTATGTCCTACGGGCGCCTTGATTGGCAAGACCGAGTGGACGCTGCGCCAGAATGGCCAATGGGACGAAGACCGCATCAGCCAAACGGAAACGATTTGCTCGTACTGCGGTGTGGGTTGCGAGCTCAATTTGCATGTACTGGAAAACCGTATCGTTAAAGTGAATTCTCCCATGGATCACCCCGTCACTCATGGCATGCTCTGTGTGAAGGGCCGCTATGGATACGAGTTCGCCCAGGCTGGGGAGTGACCCGCGGTCCCGCGCGGGTTCCCCCCGGGGGGGCCTCTATAAGAATCTCCGATATCGACGCCGTGTTGGCGTTGAGCCGCCAGCTTAAGGGAGAGTCTATGTTGCCCGTGCGTTCCGCGGCGTGAACGGGGGGATGCGGCAGCAGACTGGCGAGGGGTTCAGGTGGACAAGCAAACCGAGCCCGGCTTCCGAGGGACGGCATCCTCTCGAGTGTCGCTTGTCGCTTCGCCTGTCCTGAATCTATCGTGTGCTCGCGAATCGTTATCGCGAGCCTTTTCGATTTCCTCCAGTGAGAGGCGGAGCAGAAAAACAGAGAGACTTCCGTCCACCCCATAACAGTAAATTATATTTTCGTATAACTGAGAATCATTGTTAAAGTCCGGCGAACAAGTACGATCATAAGTAGTCAAAAAAGTCGCGCATTTACACGCAAACGCGCCCGCCGCGCCTAGGGGATTGGTTGAGGTCCCTACCAACTAGCGGCGCGTTGAGGTGCCGGACGGTGTCTCTGGTCCTCGGTGAGTGCCGACCTTAGCGTGGGGCGCGGTGGCCATGGAGCGATGGTGGACCGGGCCATGGAAATCTGTGATTTCCCACGCTAATCCTCATCATGAGTTACAGCAGAAACGGGTCCCCGGCCAGCGTCATGCATCGGGGGCTTAAATAGGGTAATTCTCGTGAAGGGAGTGTTTGGCTTGGCGACAACGGCACATGCGACTTCATATCGATTGGTACGCGATGCGACCGGCCGAGTCTACCGGATAGGCGAAAGCCCACGTGACATTATGGGCTATGGGCGACTGGTAATGCTGTTTTTGCCGTGGATTGGGATGATGCTCGCCTCGACGCTCGAGTATGGGTGGGGAGCGGCATCGGCTACGGTAGCTCACGAGTACCACTGGAGCTTAACAACGGCATTTTGGAACTACTCCGTCTATGTTCTCTTTGAGGCCGGAGTTTCGTACTTCAACGGGCGTTTTCGAGAGCGGGCGACGTGGTGGACGCCTAACCGGGCGATGCTGGTGGCAGGGATTTTGGTCGCCATCGCCTACTTCTTCTTAGCGCATTCGGCTGCTCCGTGGATTTCATATGCGGGGTACGCAGCGCTCGGAGGCATCGGTTCAGGGCTTTCCTATTCGACTTGCGTCAATATGGTGGCCAAGTGGTTTCCGGAGAAGAAAGGATGGCGGACGGGGTTCGTGGACGGTGGCTGGGCCTACGGCGCGGTGCCGTTCATTATCCTTTACGCGACCTCGTTCAATGTGCACGACTTCATCAGCATCCTCTATCTGACCGGCGCCATCCTCGGTGGAGGGCTCATCATCATTAGCTTTTGGTTCAAAGATCCGCCGAAGAGCTGGTGGCCGGCTGATGTCGACCCCGTGAAGTGGTCAGCTGACAGTCGGGCATGGGCTCTGAAGCACAACCCGCCGGCGATGCGGCAGATGACGACGCCGCAAATGTGGCGGACTCATCAGCCCAAGTGGATGATTCTGGAGTTCTTGTTTATCGCCGGTACATCGTTGTTTGGCGTTGGATTCTATTATCCATTCGCGGTGGCCATGCACCTCGGGTCGGTCGCGATTATTGCAGGAGCCACAGGATTCGCGTTTACCGATGGTGTTGGACGACCGCTTGTTGCTTTGTTATCGGACTTAATCAGCCGCCGATGGGCGGAGGTCATTGTCTACTCCATATTAGGGGCAACCACATTAGGATCGTTGCTCTCGGCACGCGCTCACTTGGCCGGTCTGTTCGTGGTGTTTGCTCTCTTGTCGGGGGGCACGTCGGGTTCGCTGTTCGTGCTGAATCCGCTCATGGTCAGTGACTATTATGGAACAGACCATCAAACAGAAAATTATGGCACCATCTATGCCGCCAAGATTGCCGGAGGCTTCTACGGCGGTGTGGTGGCTGCCTACCTCATCACCGGCACCAGCAGCTACAACTGGGCGTTCACGGTAGCAGCCTTGATGGCCTTTGCTGCGGCAGCTATTGCGGCGGCTTTTTTCCAACGTCCGACCGAAGCCGAAGTGCGTCGAGCGATGGGTGCCGAGTTCGACCGACAATCCCAGATAGCCGAAACGCCTCCATCCGCCTGACCGACATGTCGGGATCCCGTGCGGCAGCGCGGGGTCCCGACAATCATCGTGTATTGTAGGAGGGACCCAAATTGCATGAGGCAACGAGCATGGTGGCGACCATTCAGTTGTTGGGACTGAAGCATCCGCCGTGGCTGGTCATTGGGGGGGTTCTGGCCGCCGCATTGTTGTCGCGCAGCATGATGTTCCTAATCGCGATGCTGCGCCATAAGGATTAGCCCGCTCGGGAGGGATAGTCACTCTAACGGACATCATGGAATGGGCCCCGCGGGTCTTATGACCCCTCGGGCCCACACTGCTGTTTTGGCCCGTCTTGAGCGGTCCAAGTTTATTGGTAAATCACCAACAGCGGATACGGCTGAAGGGCAAGGACCTGGGCCGGCGACATCACAGGCGTGTCTTGGGTGTAGAAAAGCTTAATGCCGCCATAGCCGATGGGCTGGTTCGTGATGAAGGCATGATAGTTGGCGATCTTGAGAGCGGGGTTTCCAAAGCCGTCAGTATCCATGATAAAGCTAACCCCCGGCAGAGGCCGGATGTTCTGCCAATCCAGCACCATGGTGGGGAGGAACTGATGGACAATAAGGATCTTGGGCGGCAGGTGGTCCTTAACCACCAGTTGATGGAGCACTGCAATGGCGCCATTGATTTCGCCGGCCGTCATGCTGCCGAATTCCTTGCCGGGGACGCCGCCAGGAATCTGGTTCATGTCAAATTCGGGGTCGAGCGCCAGTTCAACGTCCGGTTGTTTCAAGAACGGCTCCAAG
Source organism: Bacillota bacterium (assembly GCA_021820485.1). Classification (GTDB taxonomy): domain Bacteria; phylum Bacillota; class Sulfobacillia; order Sulfobacillales; family Sulfobacillaceae; genus Sulfobacillus_B. The sequence continues at coordinate 63,054 of JAKADO010000002.1, read as the reverse complement.
TAGGCGACCTCAGAAGCTACGGAATTATGCCCAACCTGGATGTCGAGGATCAGGAGAGCATTGGCGGAGCGGGCCAGTTTGAGTTCGGATTCGATCAGCGAAGCGGGCATAAGCAGGCTGTACGTCCCGTTGGGACCCGGCGACGCTTGTGCGACGGCGGCGACGAGCTCCAGCGCCTTAACCACCGGGTGGGTAGGATCCAGGGCCTGGTAGGCCGCAGCCTGTTGAGAGAGTCGCGCCAGCATTTCCTGAGGCGTTCCCTGGCCTAACACTCCCATGCGAGGATCCAAGGGATTGCCGTAATAGGCCACGATCCGATGGCTGGGCAACAGTGGCGGGGGCATGGGAGGAGCCGGCACAGGTTTTTTTGTTTGAGAGGGCTTCCGGGCCTGCGCACTCGCGGGTGGGCGCGGCGGAATAGGCTCCCGGGCCAGAGGAACCGTAACCGCACTGCCCACCACCAGGGCACTGGCCGCGCCAATCAGGGAGGCCCAAATCCGCATACTTGCACCGCCTTATCGCAACCATTCTGAAATCTTTGATTCATGGCGGCGACTTAGATGGTGGGGAATTTCGTCGAATTCTAGCAAAGATCCTGCTTTCTCGCGGCAAATATTTCGCGTCGGTTTCATCTCTTCTCTCCGGAGCACGGCCTATCAACCGTTTGCACGAAGGCAGGGTAATGCTGGCAAATGTGGCGACTGAAACGCCTTCGAGTGAGGTTGTGGGGTATCGAGACCACTGAAATGGATCACGCACGACCACGGGCATTGTCCGAAGGGATTTCGCGGAATATATCGAATTTATAGGGTGTGCGACACATCTTTTGTTTTGGCATCATGTTCCAATCGTGGAATGGTTTTGGACATGGCGATTCGAAGAGGAGAGATACTCTATGCAGATCGATATATTGAAGCATCACTTTATTCGGCACCTGTTGAAAATCACCAGCAGGGATTGAACCCGGACACACTGGAACGCCATGTGGAAAGCTCAGTCGGTCCGTTAGAGGCCGAGCACCGTGAGCTCCTGCGTACGTGGCTCGAGACCTTGGTCGGTCGGGGACATGTGCACCGTGACGGTGACTGGGTCAATCTGAGTGAAGAAGGTCGACTTGAGGCTTTTCGCTTATCCGAGATGAGTCGGGCCGGAGGATTTGACGGCTGGCCGTTCTAGAAGCATGGCATTTTCGCCGGTTCGCGGCGGGTGCTAACCGAAATGGGTTTAGCTCGGTACTTCCAGAAGGAATACTGTTTTGAGGGATCGCGCATCCCACTCCATCCATGTATGCGGGACATGATTTTCTCCTTTTATACTGCTGCCGCGCCCAGGCGCCTAGTCCCGCGAGGCGACGGCGACCTGGGCCATGGCGCTTCGGTGAACCGGGCCATTTCAATCTTGGCTTACCCATTGACACATAACGCCCCCACTTCTGGCTATTTTCTGATGCATTCCGCCTGGCAGGTCCCGCTTCCAACGCGCGATTCAGGAGCCTTTTCTCCCACAGGCAGACGGAATTTACGGTGTGGTGTGCCCGCCATTCACCACATTCGACGCGCCATCATATGGTGCACCATATCCTGCCAGAGGAGGGAGAAACCAACATGGCCTTGTTCGACGATACCTTTGCCCCCTACGTGCCCTTCGGTAGCCGAAATCTCTCATCGGGTGCCGTTGGAACCGATGTGGCGGTGGTGCAAGCGGTATACGACCTCATGCTGAAAACGATGAACCCGCCGCTAGGCCCAATGGGCTCGCCTATTGCCATCGACGGGCGTTTCGGATCCAACACCGCGCAGGCGGTTCGGAACATCCAGTCCTATTTTGGCCTTGCGGTCGATGGAATCGTTGGCCCGAATACGTTCTTTGTGTTTGGTCAGGGTGTAGGTGACCACACAACCTATGGGGGCCCGGTCTATGGCAGCAGACAACTGCAGACGGGGATGTCTGGCGGGGATGTCACGATTCTTCAGAACCGCCTCAATCTGTTTCGTTACAGCTCCATTATCGGGAAGCCGGCTTCCGGAACTTTTGACAGCGCCACCGCGGCGGCGGTGCTTGCCTTCAAGCACGATGCGGCCGCCAACGGAGACACCGGTTTTCCCGACAACAGCATTGCTGGATACGGGTTCTACGACGCAACGTGGATCTACACATTTGCTGGCGGACGTGCCATCCAATCGGGCCGGAATGGATTTGACGTCGTATTTCTGCAGGTACTTCTCAAGAACCTTGGATACTATTCCGGTCGCATAACCGGGTATTACGACGCCGCCACTCTTGCCGCAGTACGGGCATTCCAAACCGCAGAAGGCATCGCCGTCGACGGTGTTGTGGGCCCTGTGACCTTCTATCGTCTGGGCCGCCATAACGCCCACGCCGCGCCGACCCCACTGGGCATCGCGTGGCCGGTTTTCGCCGAAATTGCGGAGTTCACCGATTGCTGCATGGTTTTGACCAGCCCCGAGGGTGCGGTCTCTGCCGGATGCTCAGAACCCCCTGGGGGCACCATGTGGGTGCGCCAGTTTGCCAACGGCGGCTTGGCAACGTTGACAACGACGTGGGAATTGCCTCCCCCGCAGGCATACAACGCCTGCTATGACACATGGGTCTTGAACTTCTACCCGTACCCTAGTCGCGTCTTGACTCTGATCGATTCCTCCTTTGGCATTTACCAACACGCACGGACTCAGAGCTACGGTTCGCCTTTGCCTCCCAATGCTCAGGTCACCATCCGCCCCGGTCAAGGCTTTGTGGCGATGGGGCCAGTGGTGCTACGCGGGATCATGTCAAATTGTGGCGGGACGGGTGGAGACTGCCAGGACTCAGGCTCGACCAACTGAGGACCGTCAGGTTCGTAACAGCCGGGAGGGGTGTCGCGCCACCCTCCCGGTTTTGGTTTGAATGGGGGGCATGGATGTTGGAAACTTCTCGCGCCCGCGGTGCGGGGAAATGGCGCCGCGATCGCCAGGCCCTGTTCTCGTGGGATCAAAAGTGCAAAAGGCGCCTCAAAGGGCGCCCAATCTGTGCTCAGTCGTATGCCGTGCCGGCCACGTCGCGGTCTTGCACGCCGACTCGACGCGCGTTTTCTCGTCACGCCTCGTTTGGGCATGATCGAGGGGCCGGAAGGGACACATTAAGCTTAGGCTCTGAGATGTTGCAACAGGGCGAACCACGTCCGAATGTGACCGTATTCGTCCCCCAAAATCGACGTCAACAAATAGCGGATTGCCAGCGTCGGCGCTATCGAGGCCAAATAGGCGTAGCGAGCAACCGCACTCGTTTCTCCCGCAATGGCCGTCATGATGTCCTCCTCGTATCCCTGATTCGGCGGAGGAGTGATCGGAGGGGCTCCCGCACTCTGGGGATTGAGTTGGTGCAGCAGGGCGGCTTGGGTCCGGGCATGGGCATATTCGTCACCGATGATGCTGGTGATAATCAGCCGGGATATGGTGTCCGGACTTTCGTTGGCAATACCGGCGTAAAATGTGACGTCGGACAACTCGTCCTGAATGGACTCCTGAATTTGTTTGACGAACATCTGGATGTCACTCACACCATCTGTGCTAGCAACGACTGGATGCAAGGTAATCGACTCCTTTCTGTATGGTTCTCATTTACGATATGGAATAATGTGGAAATGGTGACGCCTTTCGGCAAGGACAGACCGAATCTTTCGGATTCGCGTAAGTCACTCCTGAACCTCTCGCCTGGCCCACAGCGGGTCAACGTCGCTGGCGTCCACCGACCAGGGGAGCACAGGGCGAAATTCGCCATGTAAGGATCTGGAAACCGCGTGAATGCCTGGTGCCAGTGCACGGAGAGCCAACTTTGGACGTAGGTTGATGAATTCCATGCTGTCCGATTGATCAGGTCCTGACGGGAAACGGGCTAGACGTCATGTGGTCACCCACGTTCGCTCGCTGAGAGAGTGCCGGGCTCGGCTTGGCTCTCATCCACCGTTCATAAGAGCGAGCGAATGCCGCAGATGCGACGAACGGGCAGCCAGCTCGCTGACAGAGGCCAACCATCGGTTCGCGCACGATTTTCTGGAGGATGTATTGGCTAGACGAGGGATACCGGAATGAGTCGAGAGGGAAGTCGCGGGTGGATGCCGAACCTTATGGCGACAGAGTGTGTCGAATAGATAATGACTGCGAGGCGTACGAAATGGAGGTTCCCATCTGGGTAGACGATTGGGACGGCACCAAAGACCGTATTGATATAGGAGATGCCGTGGAATGGACCGTATGGAGTCAATCCGAATCACCGCCTCCGGTTGCAGACTCGTGTGCGGAGGTCAGGTCCGGGGAAGGTGGCATGGTGCGAGTCACCGGACGCTGTTGGGTTCCGGATCAGGTCCGGGCACCGTTCTTCGTATTGAACGCTCGTGACTTCCATGTGGGAATCAGCCTGCGAACAGGATCGCCGCCGCGCGGTGCCTTGGTTCGCTGGCAGGGTAGGCTGTGGCGTTGGAATCACCACGATGTGGACATTCTGCCGTTGCTAGGCCAGGTGCGGGCACTCGTGTGGCATCCCTTGCGCGTTGTCCAAGAATGGCAGGAGCCGCGACTGGTCCCGGCAAAAGGCACGCGACGGCATGTCATCTTTGATTATGAAGCGCAGGGGGTTAACGTTGCGTCGACTCATGATCCGCGGTTCGTCAAGGCGGACGGGGCATTTTGTTGCACGATCGAGGTTAGCAGCTGTTCCTGAACGCGCAGGCAACCCATAGGCCACGAACACTTGTCGGGTAACTGCGGGCCCGGATCCCCGCCCTTCTCCTTCGCGACAGAGTCATGTGGCCGCCCGGGGTTCTGGAGCGCCCAGGTCCTGCTTTACATATAGGCGGTGCAGGGGAGAGATGCGCAACGGACATTCGTACTGCCCGTGAAGCGGGTGGTTGGAATGCCCGGCGATACAGTGACCGTGACGTCGCATGCCGTGTATGTCAATGGCCGCAAGCTGAATGAATCCAATCCTGATATTGCGCGTTGGAATGGCACCGCACTCGGGACCTATCACGTTCCACCGGGGCATTACTTTATGTTGGGCGACAATCGCCCCATTTCCGATGACAGTCGGCTGTGGGTGCATAAATATGTCGCGCGTTCGGCGATTGTGGGGGAGGCGGATTTCGTCCTCTACCCATTGGACAAAATCGGTCCCATCGCCCAAAGCCTGTCGAAGCGCTGATCGTGGGGGACCGTTCATTAGGTGCGGAAGCGTTGTGCAGTTCGGACTTTTGGGGGCCCATGGAGGCCGCGGTCAACCTATATAGCAGCTATTTTCTTGACCCGGATTTCAAGTGACTTCACAATGCAAGGTATCTAGCCGCGGAGGAATCTTTCATGGGCAAGGCTCCAGCACACATGAACGCCAGCCAAATTTTTCAAAACGAAGACATTTACCGCTTAATCATGGAGCATACCCGCGACCTCATCCGGGTGATCGATGTTGATTTTAACTTTGTCTATGTCTCGCCGTCTCACGAGACCGTATTGGGTTATACGGTGGACGAGATGCTTCACGGCTCCGGACTCGACATTCTGCATCCCGATGACAAGGACACCGCCATTTCGATGCATCGACAGATGATCATGGAAGATACCATGATGGATGGACTGTTCCGCTTCCAGTGCAAAAACGGTGAGTGGGTCACTCTGGAAACACGTGGGCGGTCATTGGTCAAGGACGGCAAGGTAGTTGGCGTTGTGACGGTTGGGCGGGACGTGACAGAACGCCTTCGGATGGAGAAGGAGCTTAAGGATTATGAGGAGCAACTGAAGTTTCTTGCCTTTCATGATCCCCTCACGGCGTTGCCAAACCGCTCACTTTTTTTCGAAATCACCACCCAAGCCATCCGTGAGGCGAAGCTCCACGGATGCCGCGTGGCGATGCTGTTCATCGACTGCGACGACTTCAAGAAAATCAATGATGCCTACGGGCACCACATTGGCGATGAGGCGGTCAAGGAATTGGGAAAGCGTCTGGCCCTGGCCGTGGGCGACCGGGGAACTGTGGCGCGCATTGGCGGCGATGAGTTTACCGTACTTTTGCCGTCGGTCACCTCCCGCCAAGATGTGGTGGAGGTGGTCGATCGCGTGCTTCGTTCCACGCACTCTGTGTGGGACGTGAACGGCTTCGGGATTCATCTCACAGTGAGCATTGGCGTCGCCGTCTCTCCCCTTGACGGGTTGGACGCCGACACGCTGTTCAGACATGCGGACACAGCCTTGTATGATGCCAAGCAACAGGGAAAAAACCGCTGTGTGTTCTTTGGATCCGAGCGCTAGCCGCCTGCGTTTCCTGGCAAGAGTGAGTGGGACTTGTCCGGTGTGGACAAGTCCCATTGAGCATTTATTCCAATCCAAAATCGACGTGGTAGGGGTCATAGTCAATCGCCCGGCGATCTGCGTTCAAAGCCGTGATGCGGGCCATCTCGTCCTGGCTGAGTGTGAAGTCAAAAACATCAGCGTTCTCCCGGATCCGTTCTGGATGTACTGACTTCGGAATGGTGACCACATCCTGCTGGAGGTCCCACCGCAGAATGACCTGCGCCGGTGTCTTCGCATGCTTGTCGGCAATGTCCCTTAGGACTGGGTGCTGGAGCAGGTCGCCGCCTCGGGACAGTGGCGACCATGCCTCCAATTGGATGTTCTGCTCTCGGCAAAAGGCCAAGAGCGACCGTTGGGTGAGCAGTGGATGAAACTCGACCTGGTCAACCATCGGCCTCATGTTGCTGTGGTCCATGACGTCCTGAAGATGCTCCGGCATAAAGTTGGCGACGCCAATTGCGCGAACTCGCCCGTCTTGGTAGAGCTTTTCCAATGCACGCCACGTTTCCAAGTATCGCCCCGGTACTGCCCAGTGAATCAAATAGAGATCCAGATAATCCAACTGAAGCTTCTTACGGCTTTCCTCAAAAGCGGCCAAGGTGGATTCGTACCCCTGATCCTTGTTCCAGACTTTGGTGGTGATAAAGAGGTGGTCGCGGGAAACCCCGCTGTCCCGAATGCCTTGCCCTACTCCCACCTCGTTCCCGTAGATGGCAGCGGTGTCAATGCTTCGGTATCCGGTTTCAATTGCGGTGCGAACGGCTTGCTGAACTTCTTTGCCATCCGCTGCCATCCAAACGCCCAATCCCAAACGCGGCATCTGGACGCCATTATGCAATGTTGTGACGTCATCTAGTCCAGCCACTTGTGCGCATTCCTCCATGACTTGTGGTCTATGAAACTCCCCTTCAGCGCGTGAGGGTGTTCCCATAGTATACAAATTGGAGGAAAAAAACCAAAGGCGTATGGACTCTGGGAGCGTGGTGCGTTTCCAACATCTTGATCATCAACATGGTTCTTCATGGCCAAAGGGGGGAGGCAAACGATTGGACACTTTTGCTGGGGGCCATGCAGGCGCAGAATGATGGTCACACGGTCATGGATCGTGGCCGCCAAAGTATGGCCAGATGGAGTGGTGGGCGACCAGTCCCGTGGCCGATTCATTGGTCAATTGACGCGGAGCATCGCGATGCGCGTTCTCCGTGTCCACCCTATCCGAGCGCTTCCTCGACCGGTTCGGCCGCAGACGGTTGGCCGGTACGGTTCCCCATGATGACGCCGGCGACGCCGACTAAGAGTAGGATTCCCCCGACCACCGTGCTGAGGGTGATGGCTTCGCCCAGCACTAGTGCACCGAGCAGCACGGCCACGATCGGATTCACGTACGAGTAGGTGGTGACAAGGGTGATGGGGAGCAGTCGGGTAGCCATGATGAACGAGGTGAAGGCCAACAGCGAGCCTACGACCACCAGATACCCGAACCCGCCAAGCGCCAACGCATCGGGATGGGGCAGGGGCTCACGGGTCAGGATGCTGACGAGGAGAAATCCTGCTCCGCCAAAGACTTGCTGCCAAGCAGAACTGGTCACCGGGTCGGGGGTTAGTAGTTTCTGACGTTGCAACACCAGTCCGGCGGCCCAGCACGCCGACGCGGCGACTAAGGCCAGAATGCCCCCGGCGTTGGACTCGGAGCCCTGCAGGCCCGGCAATGTCAGGACCACCAGACCGCCGATGCCGACCGCCAAGCCGCCCCACAGCACCAGCGGCGCACGGCGGGTCCGGACCAGTTCGGAAAGGGCGACCCAGATCGGCACCATGCCCATGACCAGTGCCGAGTACCCGGAGGCGAGGTTGCGTTCGGCGAACATCACCAGTCCATTTCCTCCCGTCCATAGGAGAACCCCGGACATGGCGGCCCAAATCCACTCGCGCCGACGCAACAGAACCTGTGATCGGGAGATGAGGAGCCACGTCAACAGCAAGCCCCCGCCCAACAGCATGCGCCCTGCACCCAACAGGAAAGGCGGAAAGCCGTGTGGCCCGGAGACTGCGATGCGGATGGCCAAGTAGGTGCTGCCCCATACAATGTAGACCACCAAGAGATGAAGCAGACCGCCCAGGGGCAACTCGCCCAATCCGGGAATTCGCAGCGTGCGCGCGCTCATGTTATCCCATACCCTTCCTCGCTAACACTCTAAGGATATCATCGGGGACCGGGCAGCCGACAGTGGTTGGCGGAATATTTCCCCGGAGCATGGCTCTAGTCAAGTAGAATGAACTTGATAGGATGGGGCTCAGAGCGATGGCAAATGGAGCGGACATGGGGCACGACCCCGAGCGCCGACGAAGTCGGGACGCGTTTGGCCGGTGGCCAACCAATATCAGCGATATTGGGCGGGATATCTTCTTGGCGTGCTGAGCGGCATCACCTTGGGAAAAATCGGCGCGGAGATTCGGGTTCTGGAGAGTGGCTGCGGAACGGGTTAGCTGGGCGTGCTGCTCGCCGTTGAGTGTGGTGCTCATATGGCAGCGTTGGCGCGAGCCAATTTGGCGTCCTTTCCGAACATCGATGCTCTATGACGGTGTTTCCACCAAACCGACCCCTACGAGGTGGGGGCCGCGAGTCGGACTGCGGCCCCGAGGACTCGATAAAAGGAGAGATTTTGCTATGAGACCAACGCTCCGGGAAATGGGCATCCGTATTGGGCACCTGCCATCCGGTCCCAGCAACTCACTCCGCGACATTTCTGGAACCCGTCTGGGACACTGGACGCGCGTCGAGGGGCAGGGGCCGCTGGTCGTTGGACAGGGGCCCGTTCGAACCGGTGTCAGCGTCATCGTGCCACCCGCCGGCGGACCGTGGCCGGCGGCCGCCCACGTCATCAACGGTTATGGCAAATCGCTGGGCCTTCCGCAGATTCAGGAACTTGGCACGCTGGAGTCACCGGTGTTCTTCACCAATACACTCTCGGTCGGGGCCGTGCAGCAGGGATATCTTCAAGTCGTGCGAGAACGCGGCGAATTTTCGCCTGGCAAGAGCTTGAACGTTGTGGTGACTGAGTGCAATGACGGCTACCTCAATGATTTATGGGGTCTTCACGTGAAACCGGAGGATGTTCGGATTGCGCTCCAGGATGCCGAGGCCAACGGTCCGCTTCGGCAAGGCGGCGTGGGAGCTGGGACCGGCATGGGCGGATTCGGACACAAAGGTGGGTTCGGCACCGCTTCTCGGCGCCTCTCCACGGGGGCGATGATGGCGGCGGCCGTCTTGGTGAACTGCGGCCGGGCGGAGGAGCTGCGGTTGGATGGGGTGCCCGTAGGAGCCGTGGTGCCCCGGGATGACGAGCTCCCTGACGGCTCCATCATCATCGCAATTCTCTCCAACGCCGGATTCGACAGTCATCATTTGGGCCGTTTGGCCAGAAGGGCTACCCATGGATTGGCCCGGACGGGCGCCATCTCGGCCCCCGGAAGCGGAGACTTCGTTGTGGCGTGGGATACGGGCGTGGCGGATGTCCGCCCTCCCCTAGAGGAGGCCTTTTTGGGTGTGGTGGAATCGGTGGAGGAGGCGATATGGAACGCCTTGGCCACTGCTGAGGACACGGAGGGTCGGGATGGGCACCGGCTCATGGCTGTTCCGACGGCGGCTATTATGCGGGCGGAGCGGATTCGCAAGAACTTCGCATAATCCGATGGCCATTGAGTGCCGGCGAGCTTGCCATACGTTGGCCCGCCGGCACGGAACCTAGAATTCGGTTGTGCAAATCGGCCCCTCGTCGGTGTGGAACATGCGGTCAATCACGGATACGAAGGCTTGGTTTGAGACTGTCGCCAGTCCATAGGCCACCAATTTCCGAAAAGGTATGGTGCCCATAATGAGAGACGAAAAATGAGAGATGGTGGTGGATAATTCGACATCATAGGGCCCGTTGGGTGAGATGGACGCGACCCTTCCGTGGTCAAATTGGACGACGATTGGCCGGCTGTTGACGCTGAGAAAACTATCGTCGATGGCGAGCCGAATGCGTAGGGATTCTCCACCGAAATGATGCTCCTCCAAGTCTCGAAACAGCTGTTCGGTGTTCAGAACGCGATACATGAGACCCGTAGCCGCGACGTTGCTTTCTTGATAGACGCCGTGAATGGTGCTCTCACCATCGCTTCGGGCGTCGCCGAACAGATGGTGGAAGTCACGGTCAAAGGTATCGAACACGATGTAGCGCAACTGGTCCGCCTGGCTGTGGAGAAATGTCAGGAATTCCGCCAACACAGCGGGCGAGTCGTAGAAAAACTCGGTTACGCGGAGATTGTTGCTTAATTTGTTTTCCGGATTCTCCGGTTCAAACCGAGCCAGCATGTAGCCCTTCAGTTCCCCCTCGGCGTGGTAGCCGAAGACCAGGCGTTCCGGGGAGGAAAACAGGACGTCAATTTCCCCATCCGTCTTTTCAATTAAGCCGTGCGTGCGGGCGACCTGCGCGTGGTAGTAGGCTTTAAACCGGGCCTTGTCCGCGGCCGAGCCCTGGAGGCGGACGATGTGCGATTTGGATTGGCCCTTGGGAAACCGCGCGGGCGCAATCTTGTAGCGGTATGCTTGGGGGCCGAGACCGAAGCCCATGTTCTGGTAGAAATCTGTGCGAAAGGCATACAGCAAGGCCATGGAGGTGTTCTTCTGCCGGTAGTGGTCGAGAAAGCCGGCCATGAGTTCCTTGGCGACGTGCTCCTTCTTCCTGAGCAGGTCAACGGCCACGACGCCTACGCCGCCTGCGTCCACCATGTGGCCGAGGAGATTCATGCGAAAGTCGAACAACCGCATGCCGCCGACTAGGCGGCCGTCGCGGAAAAGCCCAAAATACTTGCGCGCCAAGGATCCCGCTTGGGCTTTTAGAATGGCCTGAGCGACGCGCTCCCGTTCATCCGCAGTGGATAGCGCCCAACCCGGATACGCATTGGCCAATACGTCTACCAAGTCGGGGACCTCTGCCGGCTGCACCTCTCGAATCATAATCAGAGTGACCCCTTTCCGCAGACCCCCCTGTCGAGGATGGCAGTGGGTCCGGAAGATATTGAAAACGCGTGACAACTCAAATGAAGGACAATTAGACCTGTCATTCTTCGGTGAAGATACCTCCTCATTATTGGACCGCGGAGGTGAAAAGTCCATGCCAGTCGTGCGCGCTTTAAGGCAAACTCGGTTCGTTCCTGCGATTCGATTGACGAAAGAGAATAAATTAGATATGGTGCTAATTAGAATACCGTCTAATGATGTGGGGGGTAGCGGTGCAACTCGATAAGATGGTGGCGTTTCATAAAGCGCTGGCTGATCCAACCCGGATTCGGATTTTATTCTTGCTGAAAAAGGGTCCGATGCATGGACAAGCGTTAGCGGAGAAGCTGCGGGTTTCGGCACCAACCATCACGCACCACATGGCCAAGCTTCGCCACGCGGCATTGGTGAAAGAGGCGCGAGACAAGAATACGATTTACTTTGAATTGGACCCTTACTTCTTTGAACAGGGCTCAAGAGCCTTGCTCGAGGCACTATTTGACAGTCGGCCGCGTCAGGAGGAACTGATGGATCAAGATGAACGTCTGAAGCAATCGGTCCTTGCCAACTTTTTTGCCGAAGACGGCAAGCTGAAGCAAATCCCTGCCCAACGGAAGCGAAAACTCATCGTGTTTGAGCACCTCTTGAAGGGCTTAAAGCCGGGCGAGCAGTACTCGGAAAAGCAAATCAACGAGTACATCCAACAATTCCACGATGACTACTGCACCATTCGCCGAGAGTTTATCGTCAACCACTACATGTACCGCGAAAACGGCATCTACGAGTTGAATCCGGTGGAGATGTGGTCCGACTGGCGCTCGCTCTAACGCCTGTTCGGATGGGAGGAAACGGTTGATGAGCACGGTGGTGGGCATCCTGGGCGTGACGCACGATCGTCAACTGCAGAAACGCCTGGGCTATTCGCGAGGACTGTTGGATTCGCTGATTCGCGAGTTTCAGCCCAATGTCCTCTGTGGAGAAGTGCATCCGCAAAGCTGGAAGCTGTACTTGAATACGGGCAATGCTCAAGGGTTCTTGGGAGAGACTCAAGACGAGTATCCGGACGTTGTGTTTCCCTTGTGCCGGGAGGCCGACATCAAGTTTGTGCCGGTGAATTGGTTTGAGGAAGACGTATTCCAGGAAGGGATTTTCGACCGATTTGGGGAGGAATGCCAGCGCCGGTTGCAGCATATTCACGACCAATGGACCGAGCGGCAGTTGGCTGTGGCAAAGACGGGGCCTATTCCGCTGAATTCGTTCCCCTATGATGGAGTCACGCGTCAACTCTACGAGTGGCTGGAATCGGTCAATCCCGCCGTTCATCACGTGGTGTGGACCGCCCGGCACTACGTGATGGTTGCACGGGTGCGACGGGCCATTGCCAGCCATCCCGGAGCGCGCATACTCTGCGTTCACGGAGCCGACCACAATTATTGGTACTATCAGTCGCTCCGTGGAGAACCCGGCATCGATCTGGTGTATCCTTTGCGATAGGGGACGGTGTCGCGTGCAGGGCCTCAAATAGCCGAAAAACGGCGTGTCCTCTTCCATTCAGGTGTTGAGCGATCCCAATGGGGAGTTTGCCGACTACCTTCACCAGCAAATCCGCGAGTTCAACAATGAGCGTTCTCCGCCCACCGCGCCATCCGCCAGGCGAATGCGGTCCATCCCTTGATGATTGCTGTATCAGATGCTGCTGGCACGTGGCGGGGGGACATCACCGCAGAAGTTTATTGGGATTGGCTCGAGATTCAGGACTTTTGGCTGGATGAGTCCTATCGAGGGCAAGGACTGGGGCGAGCGCTGCTCGCGCAGATGGAAGGATTGGCGATCGAACGGGACGCTGCCAAGGCGCTTCTCAGCACGTTTGCGTTCCAAGCCCGAACCTTTTATGAGCGGTGGGGCTACGAAGTCGTGGGAGAGGTCGAGGATTACCCTCCCGGGAGCAGTCTATTCACAATGGTGAAGCAACTATGCCCGCGGTGAACCTGAAGGGGCTATAAGTTGGGAATCCTTTGCATTCGGCGCTGCCGTGTGCTACGGTGAAGCCAGTTTTCTGGGCCGATCTGGCCGATTGCTCGGGCACCGTGATTTCGGGATTTCTCGAGGGGAGAGACGTGAATATGAATTCCAAATTGCTTGTGGTGTTGTCAACTGCGGAAAAGGATAAGGCCGTCACCGGCATCCTTTACGCCACAAACGCCATCAAAAATGAGTGGCTGCCGGACGTAAAGGTGTACTTCTTTGGTCCGTTTGAGAAACTAGTCGCAGAAGATCCGGAAGTGCAGCAGTGGGCTCTGCCGCTGATCGAACGGCAGACGCCGGTTGCCTGCAAGTTCATCTCCGACAGTGATGGCGTATCCGAGAAACTGACACAGTTGGGTGTGCAGGTTGAATACATTGGCGAGTTAATTTCAAATGCCATCAAGGATGGCTACGTACCCATGGTTTTTTAAGGAACCGAACGCCCCGCCGCCAAAGAGTGCTTCTTAAACGCCGGAGTCCCCGGCGTTTGGCGTGATTACAGCCGGCAATGGGAGAGACAAGGGAGCGCAATCATGACCATTGACATACCCGGACGCGGGTTAATGAGCCTGCAGCATGCCGTGTTGGACTTTAACGGCACATTGGCGGAAGATGGCCAAGTGTCTCTGGCGACGCGGCATCTCTTGCAGCAGGTGGCAGTGCAATACAACACCATCATTGCGACGGCGGACACGTTTGGTACGGTCGCGCGCTTTGCCGAGGAGATGGGCATCTCCCGGCAAATTGTCCGCAATGGGGATGACAAAGAGGCGCTGGTCGGTGGGCTGTCCGGCGGCGTGGCAGCCGTGGGAAACGGCGTCAACGATCGGAAGATGTTTCAGGCGGCTGATTTGGCCATCCTGGTGGTAGGGCCGGAGGGTGCGTCGTCCCGCGCATTGGAGGCATCAGACATCATGGTACCCTCCGTCGAGCGTGCGTTGGAGTTGCTGCTGAACCCGAAGCGCCTAATGGCGACGCTTCGCGAGTAAAGGACCCGTCCCGTGCTAGGACATGGTGTGGGATGAGCCGTATCTGCGCACATGAACCGCGTCCGTCGTGATTAGACCGTGGTCGATCATGCCCTCCAGAGCCTCGAGCAGCGCATTAATCCGTTCTTCCAGGTCCACAGCCTCGATGACAATGGGCAAGTCCCCGGAGAGCGACAGCAAGTTGGCAGCATGTATGCGGCTCGACGGGCCAAAGCCTTCCACGGCGCGCATCACGGTAATGCCCGCGAGACCCATTTCCCGAGCCTTGAGGACGATAGCGTGATAGAGCGGCTGGTGGTGATGGCGGCTGGACTCGCCAATGTAAATGCGCAGCCGCAGGGTCGGTTCCGATGTATGGTTTGTCACTTCATGGCTCCTTCGTGAGCAGGGTCAGGGTCCTCCGGTGGGCTCTTCCGGGCGATGAGGGCTTCCACTGCGCGACGCGTTGCGACGACGCCCAGCCAGCAAAAAGCCAACCCGAAGAGGAGACTCCCGATGGTATAGGTGTAGGCCCGAATAAGGGCGTGGTGGGATAAGAGCAGATAAATCCCCAGCATAAACGTGGAAAATGTGGTGTAGCCGCCCAACACGCCCACCGAGAGAAAAAGGCGCCCACGTTCGGACAGCCATCCGTACTCCAAGGATAGCGTCATCACCACGGCGATGAGGAAGCTTCCGCTCACGTTAATGATGAAAATATTGTAAGGCAAGGGCTGCGTTGAGATTAAGCCGGAAAGACCGTAGCGGGCCAACGCCCCCAGTCCGCCGCCCAGCGCGATCCATAGAAGGTTCATCATACGGCGGCTCCGATGAGCATGCCGACCGAAACTCCAAAAAGACCCAGCAAGACACTGACGGCGGGGTTCAAAAAGGCCTCCAAGTAGAGCCCTTGCTCCAGCAGCATCAGCGTTTCGTAGGAAAGGCTCGAAAACGTCGTAAAGGCGCCGACGAAGCCCATGTCAGCAAAGAGGAGCGTCCGTTGGCCCAGCACCATCGCATCTCGAGTCAGAATGCCGATAATCAGGGTGCCGAGGAGATTGACCGCCAACGTGCCCAGCGGCAGGCGGGCACGAGTCCTTTGGGTGATCCAAAATCCCAGCAGATAACGGGAAACGGCGCCGAGCGCGCCTCCCCCAAAGACAACCGCCAAGTTGACTAAAACCTTACCCACCCTCTCATATCTCGTCAATCCGACAGACAAACAAACAACTGACGCTCATCCCACTGGGCACCGCGGTGTCCAAGCATGGTAGGAGTCATCAGCTGGTTCAGCGGCTTCTCTTCGACGAGAGAGGTAAGTCTTCAATTACCTTCTGTCAGATTAACGGAAAACCTATCGTCTGTCAAAAGGTACCCAACCTATGCACATGTGATGAGGATGGTTCCAACGGCCAGTCAACCAATGTCTTCATGGTGCCGGTTCTTAGGCGGGCCATATTGCACAATATTGACCGGGTCAATGGTGACCAGACCAGATTGAATCATGGTGTCCAAGATGGGCAGGAACTGCGAAAGGTACTCTTCCGAGTCAACAATCTCAATGACAATGGGCAGATCGCCTGATAGATCCAGCACATTTGTCGTGTGGATTCGACTTGATGGACCAAATCCTTCGAAGGCGCGCATGACAGTGGCGCCCGCCAGTCCCATTTTGCGGGCCTCCAGCAAAATGGCGTGGTACAGCGGCTGGTGATGATAGCGGGCGGACTCTCCAATGAAAATCCGCAGACGGTGAGCCTGGCCGGTGATTTTAGCGGACATTGTTTTCTCCCTGTCCTTTCCCTCGAAAAAGGCCAACGCGTTCTCTTATCGCATTATGCCTACCATAATACCCACGAGCGCGAAAATCCAGACATATGCCACATATTGGGTAACCCTGCCAGACTGGATCCGCCTTCCCATCCTGCCTACCCACACAGCCGCGGACACCAGCGGCCTATAGAGTTGTTCTTCTACGCGGTAGATGATGGTGTGCCGGTAGAAATGGGCTCCGGCCGACTGCTTGCGGGTGCGCTCGAGACCATAGAACCGGGCAAATGCTAGTCGCAACGGATGGACAAAGCCTTCCGCAGACCATGAGGCGTTCCGGGATATCACGGCGGTCCCTCCATTCCACGGGCGAACCAACCGCACCCCGCGGCGGCGGCGCAGAATCCAGCGAATCGCGGCCACCGTGGCGCCCAGGACTAGGCCCATCCAGAAGAGCACATAGGGGTCGCCGACATTGAATGCTTGCGGAAAGAAGGCGGTGCCGGGCGCCCCTGGCGCCGGCACAAGGTTGACGCCAATGGGGACTAAGGGGGCGGCACTGCCCGGATGGTGGAAGCTCGGTGCGATGACAGCGCTCCTGGCGGTTAAAAACGAGCCCAGCCGCGCATTGATCCACGGCAGCAGCCAAGGCACTCCCGGCCCTGTGACCACCACCAAAGCCAGCGGCAGTGCGAGCCCCGACAACCAGGTGGTTGAGGGCCGATGGTCTATCGCCTTAAGACCCCGGTATTGTCCCAGAAAGATGAATCCATACCAGCGCAAGTATGCGGTGACAGCCAAAGCTGCGGTGATGGCCAGCATGATGCCCGCGGCGATCAGCGCGACATGCAGAACGGCCTGACCGGAGGGAGCCAGGGGTTTGAGGAGGCTTTCCAATAGGAGCCACTCGCCGACAAACCCG
The DNA here is from genome assembly GCA_021820485.1 of Bacillota bacterium. GTDB lineage: Bacteria > Bacillota > Sulfobacillia > Sulfobacillales > Sulfobacillaceae > Sulfobacillus_B. The sequence goes on along the minus strand of JAKADO010000002.1, from coordinate 45,987 downwards.
CCCAAGGGGGGAACAGCCCCGAGTCCCAGCACAGCTATCAGCGTGAGGACGGTTACGGTTCGCGATGCCCGGTGAAGTCCTCCCAACGCATCCAGCGTGTGTCCCCATCTGCCTGTGAAGTCTGTGCCCGCAAAGAGGATGAACTTGGCGCCAGCGTGGATGATGAGGAGGACGATGGCGGCATCCAGTGCAAGGGTGGAGGCCGCGTTGTTCGGCGCCTCGATGGAGAGGAGGCGCCAGATGCCTAACCCCACAAAGACCATTCCTAGTACTTCCAAGGTGGAATAGGCGAGCACCCGTTTTACGTGGCGGGACACTGCGCTGTACAGTGCCCCGGAAAAGGCTCCCAACACCCCAAGAATGATGATAGCCACCGCCCAGGTCAGACTGTGGCCCGCAAGGGGAACCATCGCCAGAATGCCAGCGATGGCGAGTGCCGTGATAAGGCCGGAAAAAAGCCCCGCCACAACGCCCGGAGCCTCCGGCTCAGCCATGGGCATCCAAATCATGACGGGGAAGAGTCCGGCTTTGACGCCAAAAGCCACGATGGTCAGCATCATGAGGATATTGATTAGTGCGGGCGATTGGTGCGCGGCAATGCGCGCCAACTGGGGGAGGGCATCGTTCATCAACGGACCGTGCCCCGGGGTTAGCCAGACCAATGCGACCAAGAGCAGCATGCCGCCCAGTTCCGACAAGGCCAAGAGCACCCAACCGGCATTCCACACCGGACGCGCGCGTCGGGTGGTGACGAGTCCCAGATAGCTGACGCCGGAAATGAGTTCCCAGCTAACGAGCAACAAGAGGCCGTCGCCACTCCACAAGTAGATGCCCACTATCGCCAACAGCGGCAGCAAGGCGTAATGCACGCGATGGGAGTCGGGCCTGTTGACGGTTAAAAGCGTGGCGGAGAAAAACAGGAGACCACCCATTACGGCCCATAGAGGGGCCATTGGGAGCGGGGAGGCCACCAACGCCGGCCATGGATGAGGAAGGACTAGGCGGCTCGTCTGGTGGGTCAGCAGCGAGCCAGTCATTATCAAGAGAATGAAGGCGCCAATCCCGAGAGCTATGGAGAGCCAGGGGCGCACCCACTGCACACGCACACGCGACCAAAGGGCGGCTCCCCCGATCCCAACCGCCAAATAGGCGAGCCACAGAAAGATCCACGCCACGCCGTTCATTTCGAATTCCCCTCTCTCAGCGATTCGGGAGCCATGCCGTCTACCGCGGTCAGAAGGCCCCGCAAGATATCGCCCGGGGTTGGTGGGCATCCGGCAATCGCCACCGTGACGGGGACGATGCCGTCGAGGCTTCCCAGCACCTCCGGCGCGCCCCGGAAAACCCACCCATCGATGGCGCATGACCCAAGCGCGATGACGCGTTTTGGATGACCCATCTGTTCGTATACGGCCTGAATGATGGGCGCCATGGATGGTGTGATGACACCTGTCACAACCAGGAGGTCCGCGTGTTTGGGCGATGGGGTGAAACTAAACCCGTAGCGCGATAAGTCGTAGTCAGGGCTTGCAAGGAGTCCCAGTTCGGCCTCGCAGCCATTGCAGGATCCCCCATCGATATGGCGCAGGGCCGCGGCGCGCCGCGGGAAGGTTCCCTGAGGCGGTGCGAGTCGGCCGATGGCGTCTGGATTTGCCATGGCGGCCACGGCAGCATCGGGCTCCGTGGGGTATCCAGACGTATCTGGCGCACGCAAGATGTGACGAAGCCAGTGCCAGTAATACATGCTAACCCCCCCTTGTCATCCATCCCATCCAGCGACGGACAGCGCGAAGCTGGCGTCGACGATGGGGAAATCCTGGAGAATGTTGCCGTTGGCCATGGCCGACGGCAGGGTGGGCCAGTTTCGCTGCGACGGGGTGGCCACACCCAAGTGACCGATCCGACCGCTCGAGTCGACTTGGAGACGATAGGCGAGCATCCCGCGAGGCGCCTCAACAATGCCGACGCCATGGCCCCGCACGGGAACACCGAGCCCCCGGGGTGTAGATGCGACGGCAGGGGGTGTCCATGCACCGAGCATCCTCTGAATGAGTGATAAGCTTTCGTCGAGTTCCCGGACGCGGATGCGGAATCGGGCGTAGGCATCCGCATTCTGCTCGACGGGAATTCTCAGGTCGGCGTCCAGATAGGCGGCATAGGACCGCACAGTGCGCACATCGAAGGCCCTGCCTGAGGCTCGCCCGATGGGTCCCACGGGTCGCATTGCGGAGATGGTGTCTTTTGGAACGGTGCCCGCCCCATGCAAGCGGTCAAGAAAGGAGGAGGTTCGCATCAACCCGTCGGCAATGCGGGCCGCCTCATCGCGCACACGGGCGACAACGGTTGCCTCGTGGCGGGGATGGACCCCGCCTGGCCACAACGTGCTGTCAAGACCCCCCGGAACAATGGAGTCCCGCAGGTAACGATGGCCGAACAATCGGCTGTTCACCCGCAGCAATGTCTCCTTCAGATGCAGATATTCCATTTGGGGAACAGGAAGACCGGTCGACACCGCCAACAGCGCCAAATCGCCGAGATGGCTTTCAGCCCGTTCCAATTCAGCCAGCAAGGTGCGGGTTTCATGCACCTCCATCGCTATCGGGAGGTTCCAGGCGTCCTCCACTGCCAAGGCCATGGCCAGAGTGTGGTGAACGTTGGAGGTGGTGGTAAAGCGAGAGATGATGGGCATGGCCTCGTCGATCGTCCGGCCGCGCACCCACTCCCGAATATGCCGTCGCTTAAATCCGGGGTTTAGGTTCAGGCGGATGATTTCGTCGCCCATCACTGTCAATTCATAGTAAAGAGACTCCGAGACGTCGGCGCGCACCGGGCCCAAGGGATAGGTGAAGAGTCCCTTTCCGCGAACAGGCGGCAATTCCGGCGTCTTCCAAGCCAGTGATGGCGAGCCATTTGCCAACCACTGCTCCGCAATCAGCGTATCCTGCATGCCAAGGTGGGAAGGTTGAGCGGGCATGCGGGACGGTGATGGTAAGGACGGCACCGGCGTCTCGATGGCCACCATGCTTCCCGTAGAGCAGTTCATCAGCAGGGCAGTGAGCTTCATGCCGTCACCATCAAGGAGAACGGTTTCGTGATTACGGTCGCGCAAGGATTGCCAGGCGTTCAGCCACGTTGCCATGTCGAGACGCATCTCGGTCTTGCCCGTGCTTTTGAATGTTGTGCTGGACATGGGATCAACTCCTTTCAGAGAATCGCTAGAGGTGGACTGATGCGAGTTCCGTGACCAGGCTGTGCCAAAGGGGGTGAGCCAGCCAAGGAAGGCCAAGTCCGCTCGCCACAACCACAATCCCCAATACCGCGTTAGGCAGGATGAGGCTGGCGGGCTCTCGTATCGGTTGGGCTTCGCGAAATCCTGACTGGCCCGGTGCAAAAAGCCAAGAGGGAATGCGGCGGGCCACAGCAATGAAGATAATCACCAGCAATAGTGCCGCGACGAGGGCAAGGCCACGATCAGCCGCTTGGTGGAAGCCGCCGGCCAATATGAGCCACTCGCTCCAAAACGGCGCGAACGGCGGCAGTCCGGCAATGGCAGCCGAACCTAATGCCAAGAGGCCTCCAGTCCAAGGGGTGCGCCGAAGCATGTTGCCGGCTCCCTGCTCGGCATTGGAGCTGTGGTATAGGATGCGGACCGTACCAGCATTGTGAAACAAGAGCGTCTTGCTCGCCGCGTGGGTCCAGATGTGCAGCATCGCGCCAACCAGGGCTATTCCGCCGAACCCGACTCCGAGGCTAATCAGGCCAATGTGCTCTACGGTGGAATAGGCCCAGAGTCTTTTGAGGTCGCGTTGAAAAGCGAGAAAGACCGCCGCCACAGCCAACGACAATAGTCCCAGGACGATGAGGGACATTCGGAGATAGGGGGCGGGCACGGCCACGGCCGCCAGTCGGTCGAGACGATAAATGATCAGGACGGCCGCCGAAAGCTTCAGTCCGGAGAGGAGGGCCGAGACAGGCGCCGGGGCTTCGCTGTGAGCATCGGGAAGCCAAGTGTGAAAGGGCGCCAGTCCAGCTTTGGCTGCATAACCGATTAGTGCCAGGTACGCACCGATGAGCGCCCAATGAGCACTCATGCCGCCCACCAAATGGCCCTTTGGCGCGGGATTCCATGTCATCAGGGGGACACCGATGGCGTGGAGCGTCAGAATGGTGCCCAGGAGAGCGATTAGACCGCCCACTTCGGTCACCATCACGTACTTCCATGCGGCTTCAATGGAGGCGCGTTGATCCGGCAGGGCCACGAGGAGAACGCTCGACAGCGTCGCCACCTCCATGGCGGCCCACAGGAAGACATAATTGCTCAGAAGCGCCAAGGCCATGAGTGAGGCAAGAAACAACAGAAATCCTGCGTAATATTTTTGCACGCGCGAGGCGGGCCAGTGATGCGCTTCGGCTTCGCGGGCAATGTAGGGCCCTGAGTACCAAATGCCGAAGAGAGCCAATACCGCAACGGTGATAAAGAACCAGGAAGACACCGGATCCATGGGGCGCCACACATTGAGAATCTGGGTCGCCAGCAGTCCTGCGAGGTAGAGAGACGCCAGGACACGCACGACGTGGGTCCAGTGTGTCGGTAGAAGCAGAGCTATGAGGCTAAGCACCGCCATTCCGCTGGGAATGACCCACATTGCTGTTGTCATCCGACCAGATCCTCCATTTCCCGAATGTCCCGCGCGTGCATGATCCGGTCAATGCGCTGAGCAAGATAGGCGAGAACCAACGCTAGACCAAGGCTAACCAAGTCAATGGCCACGTCTGCCATCTCAGGAAGGCCCCTACCCCAAATGAGCGTGATGGCCCCGACCACGGTGTCTAGGCTCAGCAGGGCCCACAGCATGCTCCAGACCTGATAGCGGGACGAGGCATGCACCAAGGCCACAAACAGCGCCGCGAAACCCATGCCCATGAGCGCGGGGTGAGGCAATCCCAACCGCCCCAAAAGGAACCCTCCCACGCTGAGCAGCGCGGCGATGAGGAGTAGTGCGCCGATTCCGAAAGCCCCATCTCCGCCGTAGTCCGTGCGTCGTGTGCCGAGTCCCCGCATCACCACGGGTGGAATAACGGCCACCTTAATCACGAGGATCAGCACCACACTCAGCCAGAGCCAGGGGCGTGCCCCGGCGAGGGCGGCAGCGGCGGCCACGAGAGCCTCGGCCATCGCCTGCAGACGGTAGAGGGCCGCGGCGGAATGCGGGCTTTTGACAATGAGCAGGCCCGCCGTGGTAAGCCAGATAAGGCCAAAGGCCACTTGAGACAAGGCAATCACAGAACCTCTCCTCCCATTGGCTACAGATTGGCAACCAACCCGCCAAGGGCCGCGAGGGCAATGGCAGCCATCAGAAAGTCCACGTTGCGAATGAGACGCAACTTGGCAAAACCGGCTTCAAAGCTGATGACCGCCAGACCGAGCACGGTGGTTTTGAATGCGGTGGCGCCCACGGCCTCAAGGATGGATTGCCAGTGGGAAGACCCCGCCAATCCCCATGGGGTGGCCAGCACGTTGCACAGAATCACGCTGAGAATGAGAAACTTCATCCATCCCCCCCATTCATAGAGCACCAGATCGGTGCCGCTCGACTCAAAGGTTCTCGCCGGATCAATCATGGAGAGTTCCTGCGATGTCGAGGGATTGTCTACGGGAATGCGGCCGGCTTCCGCGAGGAGCAGTAGAAACCACCCCACGACAATGAATAGATGAGCGGGGGTGAACAGCCAGGAGGGCGCGGAAAGCGTCTGATTGACGATAAAGGGAATGGTGGTCTTGGCCGCCGACGCTGCAATGAACACCAACAGCAATGACAAGGGCTCGGTGAAGGCGGCAATCAGCCGGATGCGGCTCACCCCCAGTGCCGGATATACGCTGCCGCTATCGAGGGCGGCCAAGAGGAGCGCCACGCCCCCCGCCCCTAAGATCATGCCGCCCGCCAACATGTCGCCCATCCAGGCGAAGGGAAGGGGAAATGCTGTCAGAACAGGGATAAGCATGGCCACCAGCAACGGTGCAATGAAGTAGGCAATGGGAGCCCATTCCGAAATGAAGCTGGTCTCGTGGCTGCGCACGGTCTCCTTATGGGACCACTTCCACAGGTCGCGATAGGGCTGCCATACAGGGGGACCGTGTCGCCCCGCTACGCGGGCGCGATACCGTTCCATAATTCCTTTTAACAGGGGAGAAAAGCCCAGTACAAAGAAGATTTGCAGTCCCTGAGCAACGTACAGATTCAACCGGCGCACCTCCGACACCAAATTTGCATGCCGGAAGACACCAGGAGTGACTCCGACATCCAGATCAGGAGTCATCAACCCAGCGTGGGTAGTTTCGGATACATCATCCGCGGCGGATTCCATCGCCTTAGGGAATGCTATGAAAGGGAAGCTGATCTGAGTATATCATGACAAACTATGAAAAGAATGCAAACAGGGAGGCATTGTTTCGATGATCTATGAGGGTTTTAGGGTATAGCCCCAGTGGTTGGGGGAGATGATGGTGCATGTTCGGTTTGGTCGTTAGCGGCGTGCACTGCACATAGGAGGACGAGGCATGGATGTGATGAAGGCGATTCAAATTCCTCAACGGGGGGCCGGCTCGAACTGGTTGAGCGTCCCGTTCCGGAACCGGGCCTCGGCCAAGTATTGCTGAAAGTCGAAGCGTGCGGTGTGTGCCACGGAGAGGTGTCAGCGATCGAGGGACACCATCCCGCGTGGCGTACCCGCGCATTCCCGGCCATGAAGTGATTGGGGTCATCCGGGCCCTTGGCGATGAGGTGGCGGGGTGGAAGATCGGGGATCGTGTAGGCGTTGGCTGGAATGGAGGACACGGCATAGATCCCGAAGTGATCGGGTTGGTCCTGGAAGGTGGATACGCGGAATACATGGTGGCCTATGCAAACGGGATGGCCCAGATACCGGCTGGGATTTCATCCGAGGAGGCGGCTCCGTTGGTGTGCGCTGGTGTCACCACGTTTGGCGCTTTGAAAAACAGCGCCGCGCGCTTTGGCGATGTGGTCGCCGTTCAGGGAATCGGCGGGCTCGGCCACTTGGCCATCCAGTACGCACACCACGCCGGATTTTACACGATGGCCGTATCGCGCGGCCAGGACAAGAAAGCCCTTTCGCTCGAACTGGGGGCGCATAGATACATCGACGCGGATAGCGAGGATGCGTCCGCCTTGCTGAAGGAACTGGGCGGTGCGCGGGTGATCTTGGCGACTGCCTCCAACGGAAAGGCCATAGCCGATCTGTTCGACGGGTTGGGGCCTGTGGGCGAGATGGTGGTGGTGGCAGGCACTGGGGAACCGATGCCGATAGCGCCCACCCAGCTCTTAAACGGACGCCGAAGACTCCGGGCGTGGACGGCGGGTCAGGCGAAAGACTCCGAAGACACGATCCAGTTCAGCATTCGAGCGGGAGTGCATCCCATGATTGAAACCTTTTCGCTGGAGGAGGCGCCGAAAGCCTTTGAGCGTATGATGTCGTCCAAAGTCCGATTCCGTGCGGTGCTCACCATGTAGATCCGGATTTTTCAAGCGCCGTCGTACCGGAGAACGACCAAATGTTCTTCGGTCATGGTGGCGCCTTTTTGTCCGGGGACGTTGGTCGGACTGTTGGCGCGCGGCATCCGCTTCGAGGGGATGTTGCGCGTCAAATCCTCGACTAGGGCAAATCCGTGGCGGGTTGCCAATTCCGCAATGATAACATTCGTTGGGAGCACAACCTGCTTCACGGTGCGGTTGGCCACAACCCAGGCCGCCAGCGCCCCCGGCCGGAGCTTTGGGGCGAGGGACTCCATCATCGCATCCAGATCGCGATAAAAGGATTCGACCTCCCGCGCGCGTCGCGCATCTTGGGAACCAATGGCCGCCGTACCATCCAACACTGCCTGGGACGGCACCGGTTTCGCCTCCGCATGGGGTTGCAGGCGGCCGCCCAGCAACCGTCGGTCTACCGTACGAGCTTCCTCCGCTGGGTAACCAAGCCACTCCAGTGATAATCGGGAAAACTGACCATAGGCGACGGTTGTGCGGGAATCGCCATAGGGCGGTGATGTGACCATTAAATCGAAGTGTCGATCGGGGATCCCTGCCAAGAGACGGCTGTCCCCTTTGACGATGGCAGGGGGCGTGGCAGCCTGACGGAGACTCGGGTTGAAGGCCCGCACGCCTTCTGCATACCGTACCAGGATGCGGTGGAACACACGGATGACGTCGGGCGAGAATGCGGCAAGTTTGGCATCGGGCATGCGGTATAACTTGAACTCGCTGTTTCGGGTGTTGGATACGAGACGAACAGTTTCGCTGAAGGCGACTTCCGCGAGCTGGCGCATGGCCGGGTCGGTCAACTGCCGCCTCACCTCGTCACGAATCCATGCCAGGGCACGGGAGACCTCGCGCTTGAACCAAAAGTCGCGCCCTCGAAACGTGGGAATGGCGCCATCCCAGGTGCTGAGCGCCTCGGGGACGAGAACGCGCTTGAGCCGATCCAATCCATCGGCGAGGACTGTCTCATCGATGGGGGTGGTCCTCGCCGCGGCGATGGCGAGCGCCAGCGGGTTTAGGTCGTTGCCGAAGGCGGAAAGTCCCTGGCGCGCTGCTTCAACCAAGACGGTACCCGCCCCGCAGAACGGGTCGAGCAGTGTACGGGACTCGGGATTCAAGCGACGCAACCGGGCGATGAGATGGCGCGCAACCTGCGGGATCATCATGGCGGGATAGGAATGAACAACATGGGTGCCTTCCTTGGTGTCGGCATCCCGAAAGTCCCAATCTGGCGGGTCTTGGTAGAGTGAGGGCATCAGCGCCATGCAGGTACCTTCCGTTTCCGCATAAGGTCAGATGCTTCTATCATAGCAGAGTTTCTGACGGGGCCGGCAAGAACAAGGTGGCGGATGTCCAGACGTCGGATTGCGCTACAATGAAAAAACAACTGGGCGCATCTCATGAGGCGCGACGGGAGGGGAAGGACAAGTGGCGACGGCTGGAGCTAGGCAGACGAAGTTCGGGTTCATTCCCTCCATACTGCTGTCCGTCGTGTTAAATCCCCTGAACTCGGCCACCATTTCCGTGGGTCTCGAAGTCTTGCTTCACGCGCTCCATGCGACGGCGGCAGGAATTACCTGGATTGTGTCCGGATATTATCTAGGCAGCGCCGTATCGCAACCCATCATGGGGGCGTTGGGCGATCGTATGGGATATCGGCGGCTGGTCTATCTCGGATTTGTCCTGGTGCTCCTTACGGCGGTCTTGGCACCGCTATCGCACAACCTGTGGGTGTTTGTGGCATGGCGCGGCGTACAGGCCGTGGGCACATCCATGGTCTATCCCAACGCGATTGGTTTGGTGCGCCGATGGGAAGCGCGCAGAGTACCGGTGATATTGGGATGGATTGGGATGGCGGCCGGCATAGCGCTGGCTGTAGGTCCGGCCTTGGGCGGGCTTTTGATTGCCCAGTTTGGCTGGCAGGCCATTTTCTGGCTCAACATTCCTATCGCTCTGGGGGCGGGAATGATGTTGTGGGCGAGCGTACCTCGGGACGACGCGCATCCTCGCCCGCGCACGCCGGGCTGGGATTGGGGCGGCAGCATCCTCTTTGCGGTCACTATGCTCCTATTGCTCATTGGCACCAGTGGGACTGCGGGTCAGAGGGCCCTTCTCTGGCTTTTCGGCGGCATTGGCGCGTTGCTGGTCTTGGTTGGCTGGGAGCGCCGTCAGAAGGCGCCGGTTGTTCCCGTTCGGTGGTTCCTCACGCCGGCATTTGCGGTACTGGCCGTGGCTACGATTCTGACCAATGTGGTGATGTACGTTGCGCTATATGGAATTCCCGTCCTGCTGGAGGCCAAAAGGCATCTGTCGGTGAGCGGCAGCGGATTCATGCTGTTGATTTTCGCGGGTGTAATGGCTCTGGCATCGCCCATCGGCGGACGTATGGCAAGAGGGTCGGCGCGTCGGTGGCCATACGTGGGCTCGGCGTTCCTTTTGGTGGCGGCGTCGCTGGCCATGGCCTTGAGCCGGGCACAGTTGTGGGTGATTGGCGCCGCATTGGCCTTGATGGGGTTAAGCTTCGCGGTCAGCAATGTGGTGCTGCAACAATTGATATTGGAGCTCCGTCCACCTGAGGAGTCGGGTAGCGCATCGGGCCTGTATAGCCTGATGCGCTATGTGGGCACGATGGCCTCGTCGGTCATCATTGCCCTGGCGTTTCAAGGCGCTCATAAACTGTACATTCTCTATGATGGCTTAGTCATTGCGAGTCTCCTGGGCTTTTTGGCGGGGTGGGGTTTGCCCCGTATGCGTCCGGCTGATGCGGCATCGCTCTCTCGGCAAATGTAAAATTGCCTATCATGGTGTGGCCTGATGCTGGTGCAAGCGATGTTGTCCCGCTCGCTGCGCTATAATCAGTCACCAAAGTCCCAGAAACGTAGTGCGGCACTCTGCGCTGTGGGCGGGCACTGAGGGACGCTGCGGAGAAAAACTATCGAGGAGGAAGGGCGATGCGCCGTTGGGCCTATCTTGCTGTGTGGATTGCGGTTCTCACCGCTATTGATCAAGGTACCGCTGGGTGGGCGCGCCACGCTTTGGCAGAAGGACACGCTGTCGCGATCGGATCTGGGGTGTCGCTTCAACTCCTGTTTAACAAGGGGGCCATGTTGGGAATGGGCTCACAGGTGCCCGGGGTCATCACCGCGGTTGGGGTGGCGGGGACCATCGTGCTCGTGGTCCTAAGCCTACGCATTCCACGGTTGGCTTGGCCGCTTGCGACCATGGCTGGGGGTGCTCTCGGCAATGTCCTCAGCCGTTTGATTTGGCACCGGGTGACCGATTTCATCCATGTGAACGGGTATCCTGGCATTTTCAATCTGTCGGATGTGGCTTTGCGGGTGGGGGCGACATGGCTTATCGTGGCGCTGGTTTGGGACGAGATTAGGCAGCGTCGCGCTGGAGGCTTGGCGTCAGCCAGGGCGAGAGAAGGCGAGTAACGCACTTCCTCGCCGGGCCGTCCACAGGTGCGGATGAACCTCCTTTGGCGCGTGACTCTGCGAGAGTGGAGTGGTTAATTCCGTAAATACCTCAGTTTGGCAATAGTTTGCAATTCATAGGAAACATTGCCAATTTTGGGAGTGCGGTGCACATGCTTGTCACTCGTTTGGGAACGCTATCCCTATCATAGGGATCCGGGGGTGACGCATGACAGGGATTGTGACAGACCCGGATGTGCTTCGGGATTTGCGCATTCGGTCAGCCAACCTGATCGACGAGATCGAAGAAGTCTTGTTTCGGAACCAGTTGAGCCGACCGCTTAGCGCCAACCTCACCAACAATATGGCCGTCATTCAGGGGCTGACGCACCAGGCCGCAGACCTCCAATTTACCAAGTTTGCATGTCGCGGTGGACTGCAAGGCGCCATTCTCTTCGCGATAGATTTTGTCAACTACGAACTAATGGTGGCCGGGATCGTAGAGCCTCTCACGGGCCTCAATTGGACACAAGCAGAGGTGGGACGGCCTTTGCTGGAGCAGGTGGCCAAAACCATTGCCCCCGTGGGTGGAGCGGAAGCAGTCGACAATGTGAAAGGGGCCTTGGACAGCATCTGGAGTGGTGGAGCCGTCGTTTTCTTGGACGGCACATCGGGCGCCGTGTCGATCAATGTGGGCAAGATCAACAAGCGGAGCATCACCCGGCCGGTGTCAGAGCAGGTGGTCATGGGCCCCCACGCAGGGTTTATCGAGGACGGCATGACCAACCTGAGCTTAGTCAGGCAACGTCTTAAAACCCCGAGGCTTTGGATCGATCGCATGCAAGTGGGGCGCCACACGCGAACCGCCGTGTATCTGCTCTCGTTGTATGGGGTCACCGATGGCGCCTTGGTGGATGAGGTGAAGTCACGGCTTTGCCAAATCAATATTGACGGCGTGCTTGATTCTAATTATCTGGTCGAGTTGGTCAAGTCGGACCGGTGGACCATTTTTCCGACCGTGCTGCGGACTGAGAGGCCGGATCGCGTCGCGGCCGGACTTCTGGAAGGTCGGGTCGCCATCATTGTCGATGGGAGTCCGTTGGCCATTGTGGCTCCTGCGACGTTGCCGATGATGATGACTTCGGCAGCGGATTATTATCAGAATTGGATGGTGGCAACCTTCCTGCGCATCGTGCGCTACATTGCCCTCACCGCGAGTCTCTTGACGCCCGGCCTATATGTGGCGTTGACCACTTACCACCAGGAAGCGATTCCCACACCGCTCCTCATCACCATGGCAGCGGCCCGCTCAGACGTACCCTTGCCGGCGGTGGGCGAAGTGCTGTTGCTGATGGTGCTGTTTGATATTATTCGTGAGGCGGGAGCACGCGTTCCGACGGGCATCGGGAGCGCGCTCACCATCGGCGGCACCTTGGTGGTGGGGCAAGCGGCGGTTCGAGCGGGAATCATTTCATCCCCGATCATTATTGTGGTAGCCGGGATTGTGATTGCCGTGCTCGCCATTCCCAACCCGGAGCTGGTGCAGGCCGTGCGCTTTGCCACCTACCCGGTGATATTGGGTGGGGCCATCTTGGGCGTCTACGGCATTTTGTTTGTCACCATTGGGCTGGCCTTGCATTTGGCGTCGCTGGAATCCTTCGGCGTCGCCTACCTGTCGCCGGCAGCGCCAATACGCCCCACCGATTTTAAGGACTTCATCATCAGGCTCCCTTGGTTTCGGCAAACCACCCGACCGGCACAAACCGGCTATACCGACGTGATGCGCCAGGGGCCGCGGTCCTCATGACGGCTCGTGGCCTTGAGCGCTGGGGGGCGCTCCTGCTGCTGCCAATTTTCTTGACAGGGTGTTGGGACAACTTCCAGATGAATCAGTTGGCAATTGTTGATGCGTTGGCAGTGGACTACAACCGTGGGCAATATCATGTTGTGGCCGAAGTCTTCAACACGATGGCCGTGCCGGCGCCGGCCCAAAGCTCGCCGACCGCTACGGGGGGGTCGAACCATAGCTCCAGCGTATTCTTGGAGGGGGCCGGCAAGACGCTGGGCGAGGCACTCGCTGACGTGTCGGCATCCTCGAGCCGTCACGTCTTCTGGGCATCGACCCAAGTCCTGCTTTTGGGTACCGGGGCCCTTCAGCAGGGACTGGGGCCGCTGTTTGGGACGTTTCTTCACTATCCGCAGTTCCGTAGCACTGCGCGTGTCTTGGCGGTGCCCGGCTCGGCGCAGTCAGCGCTGGAGAGTGACACCTCGGGAATGGAAATCACCGTAGCCCAAGAGATTCGAAATCAGGACCGCTACCTCCATCACGATCTTTCGCAAGGCTGGGCGCCGCGTCTCTATGACGTCATGCGCTGGGATACGGAACATGGACGATCCATGGTTCTCTTGAGCCTGGAGAAGAAGCCGGAAAGCAAGATGAACCCCCAGTTCCGCATGGATCAGAGTTTGGTGATTGGGCCCGATGGCAGGGCACGCGGATCGCTTCCTAGCCATGACGCCATGGCTTACTTATGGATCACCGGCCGGTTTTCCCAAGGCTACGTGGCCGCTGGGTGCCCGGCAGGCGCCGGTCAGACGACAATCTATCTGACGTCCGTCAGTGCACGCTCGCACGTGGTGGTACAGCGCGGGACGGTGCGCGGGATTCATATCCGCCTGACGGGGACCGGCAAAGTGGCAGGGCCGCTCTGCGCGAATTTATCAGGCCTCAACATGGCCGCCAATCGCCGGATGGTGAGCCTGACCATGCAGACAGTCGACTGGGCCGAAGCGCACGATGCCGACATTTTTGGGTGGGGGCAGCAGATATACCGGCAAACCCCAGAACTATGGAACGACATGCCAGGCTATTGGCGGTCTCGCTTCCCCCACATGCCGGTCTCGGTCACGTCGCATGTCACGATCGTGCAAGGAGACGAAGGACGCGTATGAGCACATTAATCGCGAAACGGGCGAAGCACCGGGTGCCCCTGAAGATAGGACACTGGGAGTTGGCTTTTCTCCTGACAACCATGGCCGCAGGTCAGGAAAGTACGGTATTCAACAGCATCATGACGCCGATCGTCGGTCGAGACATCTGGCTTTCAGTACTATTGGGCATGGGGCTCGGAGCTTTGGCGGTGGTGATTTGGTCGGCCCTGATGGCGCGTTTCCCCCGGGAAGGCATTGAGACCATTGCGGCACAATTGCTTGGCCCGCTGCGGTGGCCGTTCCTAGTGGCGTTCGTGGTGCTGATGACAGTCTATGCGGCGATTGCGGGACGGACCTTCACCTCACTCTCGGCCATAATTTTTCCCACCACGCCTCCACCCATGTTTGTGGTGCCCCTCTTTGCCTTGGCCGTTTACGGCGGCATCCTGGGGATTCAGGTGGTGGCCCGGGTGAATCAATTGCTGCTGTTCTATGTCGATGTCCCGGCCGGCATGATTCTCTCGATGCTGTTGATGGGACAACAGCGGATGCAGCGCATCTTGCCGATTTTGGCCCATGGCTGGGTGCCCGTGGTGTCCGGGGGGCTTATGATGATGGGGCTCTATTCGCAATTGGCTATGGTGCTTATATTCGCTCCAGCGACGGTGAGTCTTCAGAAATTGAAAGGAGCCCTCCTAGCCGCCGTGGGTATGATTGGGTTGATGGCGATGGGGCACAATGTGGGACCGGTTTTGCAATTTGGGGCACTCGCCAAGCAGTTGGCATGGCCCTCGTTTGCGCAACTCCGTTTGATCCAAGTGGGGCGTGACATTCAGCGTCTGGACGTGTTTGCGGTGGTCCTTTGGGTCCACGGCTATTGGATACTCGTGGTTATGAATCTGAAGGCCAGCTCGCTTCTCCTCAAGCGGCTCTTCCATTTCGATCAGGACCACTGGATATTGGCAGGATTGGCAATTGCGGCCTATGGACTTTCGACCGTCGTTGCCGCGACTCAAGACGTGCTGTTTCGCGAAGTACAGCTGCTCAACCAATGGATTTTTCCCAGCTTGGGGTTGGGGTTCCCTTTGCTGCTTTTGGGACTCGCCGCGATAAGGGGGAGCCGCCGAAAACATCAATCTGCACGGGCGGACAATATCTAGTCCAAAATCGCAGCCATTCGATAGAATGGGATCATTATCCAAGGAAATGAGATGATCCCATTGATGCATGATTCAATGCGCCTTGCTGGGCTCGCCAGCATTGTCCTTCTGCTCTGACCGCTGGCTTGGGCACAGGCCGACGCCGCCAGTGAACCAGTGGTCCTTAGTGTCACGCTCTCCGGCCCCAGCGGGGTGGTTGCCTCCGGCACCAATGTCAGTCTGAAGGCGGCGAGCCGCTCGACGAGTGGACCAGTCTGGTACCAAGTCTGGGTGGATTTCCCGCAGGGCTGGAAGCTGTGGCAAAATTACAGCGCCAATGCCACCATCGCGTTGGGACCCGTGAACGTGCCATTTGAGGTGGTCGTGGACGCATTGACGCCCACCGAGGTTCAAGATCATCAATATCAAAAGGCGAAAGCAGCGGTTGATTTCCTAAATGTCGACAGCGCGGTCAGCCGCTCCTCCCCCTCCAGCGCCTTGGCGGGCGAACAATGGACTCTAACGGCCAAAGCCCAGCAACTCATCAATCCGGTGTATCAACTCTGGTGGGAAACCCCCAGCGGCCAAGGGCTCTCCAGTGGAGCCTATACAGCCGACCCTTCCTTCGCATGGCGACCGTCGACCGCGGGAACGTATCATCTTATTGTCTATGCCAAGGACTTGAACGCTCCCAACAATGGCTTGGATGCCGTGACAGCCTCGGGGGCGGTGACGGTGAGGCCCGTGACGGTGGGCTACGGCAATTTTTCCCTGACCGGAACTACCCCAGGCAGCTCCAAACCCCGGCCCAACCGCCGGGCTTCCCTGGGTGCAGAGTGCCGTGCAAGAAGCATTAAAGTCTGTCTCGGGAAACCAATTAGTGTTGGGCCTTTCGCATCATGGCCAAAGCTGGACCTATACCAACAGTGGGTATCAGGGCGGACTGGCGATTCCGGACCGTACCATTGAGGCCAATCTGGCCAACCAGCCGGGGCAGTCGGTCTTTGACCCTGCGGAAGGGGCGTTGGAGATTTCCACAGGCCCGTTGGCCACGGCTCCACCTGCGCCGTTGAGCTATGCGCCTGCAATTTTCAACCCGGCAGTGCAAAATCTTCAGTTCCTCCTCACCACGATTCTCCTACGATCCGACGTCGCCCACGGAATCCAGCCGATGGCTCCGTCGCCGATGGGGGATACGGCTTGAGTACAGAAGCTGCGGTTCAGGCCTTCCAACAAGACTTTGGGGTTCTTGGCAGCACCCTTGGGACTTATGATGCGGCCACCGAGGCTCGGCTGGCGGCCGTCATTGACCAAGAGCAGATCGGCAATATCGCGTCGTGGGATGAAAACACCCAGGCGGCCACCCAACTGATGGGGGTGGCCAACAGTGCGCATTTGGCGGGAATTCGCGTATGGCGGTTGGGGTATCAAGCCACGAGCTTCTGGTCCGCTCTGGCGCAAAGCGGAGAATAGTCATCTAAGGTGCAGCGATTCCGGAGTGCCGAGAACACCGGCCATGCCGGCGCGCAGCGTGGACTCCGGTGTGCGGGCTACCAGGGCATCGCGGAACCATCGATATCCGTTCCCGGAGCGGTGAATGGCCCGCCCCAGAGTCCGGGACCAACGGGCCACGCGGAGTGCGTGGGGGAGACGGATGCGGCGGTAGGCGGCCAAAGCCGCCGGGATTGATGCGTCATTCAGCGGCCACTGCTGAGCCAGCACCCAGGCGTCCAAGAGCGCCTGACACGCGCCTTGGCCGGTGTTCGGGGTCATGAGGTGGGCCGCATCGCCCACCAGAGTGACGGCATCCGGACGAGGAGCAAATGGTGAGAGCCGATCATAAATGGGGTGGAGTAACAGCTGTTCCGCGGGTGTGGCGGCAATAAGCGACGCGGCCGGCTCACTCCACTGGGCGAAGTGCGACAAGAGCGTGTCGCGTGTGGGGAGCGCCGCATCCGCCGATGGCCAAGCCATCGTGGCAAACCAATACACTTCACCTGGACCCATGGGCGCATAGCCAAACTCTCCGCCCGGCCCCCACATTTGCACCACCGTCTCCTGTTGGGAGGCGGGCACTGTCCAGTGCAGCGTGCCTCGCGCAGCCACAAAGCCTTGGTAGATGCGATCGCTTGCTGCAGGCCAAAGGCACTGGCGCACGACGGAGTGTGCGCCGTCGCACCCAATAAGCGCGGAGGCCGTCTTGGTGACGCCATCCGCCAAATGGATGGCAAAACGGCCTGTGTCCACTGCCACGGAATCTACGGCCGCCGACGACGTGATGATTTCAGGATCCAGATGCGCTTTGAGCACGCTTAGGATGTGTCCACGCGGCACGCACCAGGCCGATTCTCCCCAAGGGCTTGAAAGAGGCCGCATGTCCACCGCATTCAGGACGCGCCCTCGGCCATCGCGGAATTCATATCGAGTGAT
Source organism: Bacillota bacterium (assembly GCA_021820485.1). Lineage (GTDB taxonomy): Bacteria > Bacillota > Sulfobacillia > Sulfobacillales > Sulfobacillaceae > Sulfobacillus_B. The sequence continues at coordinate 28,518 of JAKADO010000002.1, read as the reverse complement.
GCGGGATGCCGCATTCTGAACTTCGTCGGCCATCCCGAGCCGGCGCAGCACCCACATGGCGTTGGGCGCCATGGCCAACGCGGCACCGCCTGGTGCCGAGATCACGAAACGGCCTTCGAGCACTTCAATAGGCGCGCCCTTGCTGGACAACGCGGCCGCCACCGCGAGTCCGCCAATGCCGCCGCCCACGATGGTGACGGTAGATGTCATGATGGACCTCCCATGCCGTTTCCCGTTCTATGCTACACTCATTTCACGAAGCAATCATCTTTCAGGCAAAGGGTGGGTGTGGTGGCGAAGAAGTCCCCGAAGGGCAGGCGCCGGACTGGCCCCGCCGCGTGGGTGTGGGTTCTGGTGGGCGTGTTGGCGGCTGCGGTATTGGTAGCTGGGTATGCAGGCATCGGGAATACACCATCCAATAACGCCACCAATCCGGTGCCTGGCATCCACCACAAGGCGCCGGCAACCAGGTTTCCTGCGGGCTATCGCGCCTATGCACTGAAAACAGGCTCCTTGACTCATCTGAAGCGCGGTTCCCGCCTAACTGTGGTGATGCTCATGGCCAGTTGGTGCCTATATTGCGCCTATGACGACAAGTATGTCTGGCCGACCATTATTCACACGCCGGGCCTGCAGTTGGACATTATCGATGTGTCCCCCTACAGCGGCATTGGCAACCCCGGACCTGAAAGCCCGGCGTTTACGGGACATGACAACCCAGGGCCCAAGGTCGGTGTCGCGGGTATGCGAACGACCATGAGTGCCTATGTCCGACAGTTTGGTCTCCAATATTCCAACGTCAATGTCTACGTCGACCCCACCGGCATGCAGTATTGGAGTGTCCAAGACTTTCCCACAGTGCTTTTCGTGAACCAGAAAGGACAGTTGGTTGAGCGGGTCAATGGCGCGTTGACGCAATCAAGCGCCCAGAGTTTGGTGAAGTCCTTGCTAAAGCAAGGCTGATTCCAAGGAGGCCATCATTGCTGTGCGTTCTCCTAATAGCGGCAGTTGAAATTGCTCCTCGATCATCCGCAAGACCGATGTGTGATCAAAGACGTCGTGAACGACCCCCGGTGTCATGCGTCCTCCGAGTATGAGGCAGGGGACGCGGATGCCGAGTCCGTAGGCATCGACCACGGGTGGGCTGATATGGTCGTAGAATCCTCCTGCTTCGTCAAAATTGATGATGAGGATGGTCTCGTCCCATCCTGGCGCGGTCTTCAGGGCATGATACACCGCTTGACATGTCTCGAGGCTTGCGCCGATGGGAATCGGTGGATGACCGCTCCCCCACAGTGTTGGGGCTAAAAAACTGACGCGTGGGAGTGCGGCGTGTGCGACGTCGTGAAAGAATTGCCACAGCGGCACAAGATGCCGCTTCAAACCCTCCTGTTGGAACCGGGGAAACCATAAAAGCGGACAGAATAAAGCCTGCTTGGCGACAAATTGGCACCCCGGCCGAAAATTTCCGATGTAATACCGCCAGTCAATGTTGATGCCGGACAACTGGTCAAAGACCGTTGGCTCGTCAAACGTATCGGAGGAGAAGAGCGGAGGATTTTCGGTCAGGCCTTGGCTCCCTCCGCTGATGAGGTAGAGGCGGTTCGGGAAGGTCGGTCCAAGCAAGCTGCTGAAGTAGTGATCGAGGACACGACCCTGACGCGCCAACTCTAGGAAACCGGCGACCCGCTCAGGCGGGTAATATCCCATCGCGTCTGGGCCGTCTGCAATCGCGAAGCCATCCATGGCGCCATGGTTCCATTCCTCGTGCACAGCTTCCCAACTATGGTTGGGATTGGCCAACTGGGCAGGCGAGTACCACCGCAGCGGAAATGGGGACACGGTTTGGCCCTGCGGACCGGGCAGCGAAACATCAGGCGGCAGGCCATCCGCCCCGGGATACTGCCCCAGAAGCTGGTCAAAGGAGTGGTTTTCCAGGGTATAGACGATGATCCGTTTCAGCCAGGGAATCATAGAGCACCTCCGGTAACTCTATGAGTGGCCCTGGCTTTTCATGTTCTCGGCCAGCTTTCCTCCATCCTGCGGCGCTTGTCGTCAGTATCCGGTTCGTCGCCGTAGCGCACGGCATCGTAGGTTCCAACAACATCTCTGGCGTCCGTGTTTGGGGACGTTCGCTGGACCCATTCGCGAAATGTTTCCGAGGTCCGGCGGCCCTTCTTCAGGCGTGCGCTTTGGCGTTGTCGCACGTGAACCAGACGACGCACCGGCGTAAGGTGTTGGCGGGACCGACGCCACGGATTCTTGGATTCCTCAGCGGAAAGCGTTTCTCGCACAATGCCGGGCTCACCAGTCTCGTCGATGACGGTGGTGTCTTCCCGGGTCCAATATCGGTAGCCTAAGTAGATGATGAGCGCCAAAAACGCCGCCGACAGCACCACAAAGGTGATCGTCACAGCGGCTGGCGCGTGTTGCGAAAGCGCCGAGGGCGGGTGGTGCTTGGCGAAGGGCACAGGAGGGTGGTTGAGGGTTCGGAACCGGTGAGGATGCGGCACGATGCGGCTCAGGAGGGCAATGAAGGGATAGGCGATGGCGCTGAAGACGCCCGCCACCAAGAACTGCCACGGCAGGACATGGAGAATGAGACCGACCAGGATCGCACCGCCGCCTGCAATTAATCCGAGAGTCAGTGCCAGTCGGGTACGATGCCGCTCGGTCGCTCGATTGGCATCGGGGGCGGTGACAAGAACCCAAATGCTGAGGAGGCTTATGGGAACAAAGATCCAGGCGGTCGGTCGATCCAAAAACACGGCAATGACGCCCATGATTAAACTCAGCGTGACCACTCGGTCAGGCGACGGGCGCTTGGCGCGTGCCACGCCTAATGCGGCGGCCGCCATTGCCGCTTCGAGCGCCGTGCCCCAAAGGGTATGCAGAGTGAGGGCTGCCGCGACCACCAACAAGCATTCCACGATGTATCGCACTCCCGGTTTTGGGATGGCGAGGGCCGCCGCACCCGCCAAGGCGAACAGGGCGGCCATGAATGCGGGCAGGCCGGAGGCGAGCGCAAGCGCTGAGACGCCTATCCAATAAAGGAGCATTAAGAGGACGCGATTACGCATGCGACCACCGCCCCTGGTCAAACCGCCAGTAATCGTGGATCCAATGGGGCACGCGGGGATGCTGATCGCCTAGCGTAAGATATGCGACCCGCAGGCCTCGCCGTTGAGCCGCCTGTAGGGATTCGGTGAGGACATCCGGCCAGTAGGGGCTGACCACGACAAGAATGGTGCCGGGTTTCAGACGGCTTTGCATGCGCGCGAGAACGTGTGGCAGGTCATCATCCATCGTCCCGCTTGGCTGAGTCCAGGCCAGGGCAGTCAAAAGCTCCCGCGCATCGGCGCGGCGCTGTGCGGGAAGAGTAAATCCCCGGATATGGCCGGGAACGGCGCCGCTTGATGAGAGACCGGTGGCAAATCCGGACAAGACGGCGGACTCGACGACGCTGGCGGCAATGCTGATGGTATCCTCCAACAATGGACGGTCAATGCCGTGCCAATGCGCATCGGTGGTTTTTGGATGCAACAGCACCTCCACGGTCCGGTCTTGGACCGGTTCCACCTGTTTGACCATGAGGCTCCTGAGACGTGCTGACGCGTACGGGGCCATGAGGCGGACCGGATCGCCAGGTCGGTAGGGACGCACCCCGGTGATGCGGAGCGGATCGGGGGTGTCCCATGGTTTGCCTCTGACCGGACCCATGAGTGGTGTTTGGGCCCAAAATGCAGCGGGAAGGGGGTAGCGCCGCGGCCAGACCGTGAGATGATAGAGCGAATCGTCGTCTCGTGCCAACTCATTCCATGACAAGGGGTCCTTGAAGGTTAGCGAACTAGGGCCAATGTTCCACCGACCCCGGGATGCTCCTGTCAACCGGAACTGAATGCGCACCCGTTGGTGGCCATGCACCCACAGAGTGCCGGCCAGTGTTTGGCGCGCCCCGCCGGGATGGGCCACAGTACGGCCTGCACCCTCGGGGTGGACGGCCTGCGGCAGGTCGATTTTCCACTGGACGTCGAGAATAGGCCACGGCAGGGGATTGATGACGACCAGTTCGGTGAGAACCGACGCGCCAATCTCCGCATACGCCTCGGTCAAGTGGGTGGTGACGGTCATTTCCTCCAATGTCCGGCGGGCCAGACGGGACGCCAAGATTGTCAGTCCCCAAAAGAACAAGCCCACCAACAAAATGCTCAGGCGGTTGGCAAAAAGTCCAACCAGCGCGACGAGGAGCCCGAGGATGGGGATGGTCTCGTTCCGCCAAACTTTCCAGATCACGGGGCTTCCACCGGTACGGGGATCTCTTCCAGCAGTTGCTGCACCAGCGCGTTGCCGGAGACGCGGCTGACGGTGGCGCTGCTGCTGGGCACCAGCCGGTGTGCCAGAACATAGGGTGCGAGTTCCTTGATGTCGTCCGGTGTGACAAAGCTCCGACCGTTCAGGAAGGCATAGCTTCGGGACAACTGGGCGAAACGCACCGTGGTGCGCGGGGATGCGCCGAGATCGATGAGTGGATGCTGCCGGGTGGAGCGGCATACTGTGACCAAATAGTCCAGCGTGGCGGAGTTGATGGCGACAGCCTGCGCGGCCGCCTTCATCGCTTTCAATTCGTCCCCGTCGAGCACCGGTCTGACCTCATTCAAGGGGTCTTGCCGGGAAAATTGCTCCACCAACCGACGCTCGTCCGCTTCTGCGGGGTAGCCCAGAGACAGCGAGAGAAGGAATCGATCCAATTCCGCTTCCGGCAAGGGGAACGTTCCTTCCATTTCGACCGGGTTTTGGGTGGCGATGACTAAAAACGGATCCGGCAAGGGATAGGTGACGCCGTCTGCACTGACTTGATGTTCTTCCATGCATTCCAAAAGCGCTGCTTGGGTTCGGGGAGTAGTCCGGTTGATTTCATCGACCAAGAGCAGGTGATGAAAGACAGGTCCGGGCCGGAAGGCCAATTCCGAGGTTTTCATGTCATAGACGGGGCCGCCGGTAATATCTTGCGGCAATAGGTCGGGTGTGCCTTGCACCCGGGCAAAACTCAGGTCCGTGAGCCGAGCTAGGGAACGGGCCAACCGGGTTTTCGCGACGCCAGGCACATCGTCCAACAACACGTGTCCCGATGCAAGCCATGCGGCCAGGATGAGCGTGGCTTCGCGGCGCTTGCCCAAAACCAGTTGATCGACCGCATCCAGCAACTTTCGGGCCCGCAACAGGCTGTCCTCTGCCATGCAATTGCGCCTTCTTCCGCTTGAGAGTTGTATTCACCATCGTGCGTCGGTGATAGTACTTCTAAAAGGGCAAAGGAAATTCCTTCTCGATCAGAAGTCTGCCGAAGTTCGACCCATGGACAAGAAAACGGCCGAAATCTGCCATGACGAGCAGACTCGACCGTTATGCGTCGCGGAAATTACGGAATCAGCCAAACAGGAATGGACGACTCGCTGATTAGTCCTGATGAGACGCTTCCGACGAGCAAGTTATGGACTAGGGAGTGTTCGCGCCGGCCTATGACGATGGCGTCGGCCGGATGCTGTTCAACATAAGCGATAATTGCGGGCACTATGGATCTGCCACTAATGACCATCACCTGCGGATGAAAGTCTTGAAGCCAGGATGCGGTGTCATGGGCTGCATCCCGGGCGTCGTTCGTGGCGGCATCTTCCAGCGCTTCGCTGTACGCCGGCGTCGGGGCAAAATCGGAGGATCCGAGGTCAACCGGATTATGGCTGACGGTCAGAACAGTCACTTGTGCAGTTTCGGCCGTGAAATGCTGGCGAATCCATTCGGCTGCTTTCTGCGCCCCAGCGGATCCATCCGAGGCCAGAATTAAATGAAATTGACTCATGGCTTCATCAGCTCCCTCGTGGTTAGTCTACGCCAAGCCCGAGACTCAATGCGTTGATCCAATCTTCTCCGGGTATGGTTCACCATCGCACGGACAGTCTAGCACTAACGGGCAAGAGCAATCCAATCGCTCGTTGAGTGGAGGAGGGAGAGCATGCCGCAGATTGAAGTGCGGTGCACTGTGGACAACTGCTACTTTTGGGCCCAGGACAATTACTGCAATGCCGAGAGCATTTTGATTACCACAGACCAAGCGGCCAAAAAGTATCCAGAGTCGGTGGATGCCGAGGACACCGCGATGATTGTCAGTGAAATCGGTGAGACGCCGGCACAACATTGCCAAGAGACTGCCTGCAAGACATTTTTCCTTAAATAGCCCCAGGGAGGCTTCCTAAGCGGCGGAATGCCTTCATCTTGTCCAATTCTCCGAGTCGGGCATGATTAATGGCGGATTCCAGAGCGGCAATGGTGGCCTCGTAATCGGGACGGCGCACCGGGAACGGAGTGCCGTCCTTTCCCCCATGGGCAAAACTATAGCGCACGGGATCCTGAAAGGTTAGCTCCGCCCCGTGCACCACTTCCGACACCATCGCCAAGGCCCGCAAGGTGCTGGCGCCCACCCCGGGAAGGGCCACCAGTTCCTGGTAGGCTTGCGGCTGGGCTTCATAGGCCTTGAACAAGACTTTGTTGAAATAACTAGGCGACGGCACCTGATGGTAGCGGGGCATCTCGAGATGGCGCGATCCGTCTTGTCCTTCGTAAAGCTTTCTGAGGGTGAGGAGGGTCGACTCTGGCTGTTGAAGCAAATCCAAGGAATGCTGATGCACCGGTTCGTGCACTGGAGCTGTCAAGTCAAGCACAGCCTGTTCGCGGGTTCCGGCGATGCCTTGGTGGGGACTCAGAGTAAAGTCATGCACGGTGGCGCTGAGCCAGTGGTAGCGACGCGCCAAATGGTTCTCCTGATGCATGCCTTGCTGCACAACAGTCCAGCGTCCTTCACGGTCAAATAGAAACACATGGTGATATAAGTCATACCCGTCTTGGACCAAGCCGCTGTCGACTTTCGCCGCCAACCGGCTTGCTCCAATAAGCGCCGGCGCATTGAGTCCCAGTGCGTGCCGGCTGCCCGCCTGATCAATTTCCTCTGGCGTCTTGCGGGACGCCTTCCCTTTGCCGCCCGCGACGAAGAGACCGTATTCCGCGGCGCGGTCTGCCCACGACTCCTTGAAAGCGCCCAGCACGACGGTCGTCAACCCGGAGGAGTGCCAGTCAAATCCCAGAACCGAACCAAACGCCTGAAACCAGACGGGATCGGCGAAGCGGCGCAATACCTCTTCGGTCCCATATTCGAGAATGATGGCTTCAATGATGGCGCCGCTCAACAGCCGCATTTGGTCGAAAAGCCAGGGCGGGCAGTGGCCTCCATGGAGCGGCGCGGTGGCTGTTCCTGTGCGTTTCATGCAGTTATTGTAGCATCCGTGCGCTGCGCTTTGGGAATTCGGTCTCCGGACGTTATGATGAGGGATAAAGAGAAGAAGGAGTCGTGGACGGTGGGAGATACGAGAAACCCCGGACCGGTGGTCCTCATTACGGGGGCCGCGTCAGGAATTGGACGGGCCACGGCGAGCCTTCTTCACCAACGCGGATATCGCGTGGTGGCTACCACACGCCGGATTGGCGACGAAGGCGCTGTCGAAGCGAGCCTGGTGCTGCCGTTGGACGTGACGGACGAGTCCGCGGTACGGGCCGTGGTGGAAACAGTGGTCGCGCGCTACGGACGGATTGATGCGTTAATCAACAACGCCGGCTTGGGACAGCGGGGAGCGGTTGAGGATGTGAGTACGGAACTCGTCGAAAAGGCCTTCGACGTTAACGTTTATGGTCCTTTGAGGCTGATACGGGCCGTGATGCCGGTGATGCGAGACCAAGGGCAGGGCAGAATTGTCAATATCAGCTCGGTGGTGGGGCGAGCCAGCATGCCTATGATGGGGATCTATTGCGCCACCAAGTTTGCCATTGAGGCGCTCAGCGACAGTCTGCGCATTGAGGCCGCAGCATTTGGGATCCATGTCTCAACCATCGAACCGGGCACCGTGCGGACGCGGTTCTTTGACAGTGCCGCGGCGGTGTCGGAGCCGGTTCTGCGAAACCCGAATTCCCCCTATCGCGGGTGGTATCGGTGGGAGGGGCCCAAACGATATCGTCAGTGGGCCGTTGAGCCGGAACAGGTGGCACGCGTGGTCACACGCGTACTCGAGTCGCGGAGGCCCCGGGCTCGGTATCCAGTGCCCTTCGCAGCGGCGCTCTTCGTCTGGTTTTTTCCGTGGATTCGCCGGCTCGGTTTCGAGCGGGTGATGGCCGATCGCATTCGCCGTGCCGTGCGCGAACCCTCGTCACCACGGGGATAGGCTCCTGGCCCAAGACACTTTAGTACAGAAGGAGGCCGCCGAATGCCCGGCATTGGAGCCCGATTGGCCGAGTCGTTCTACCAACAGTCTACGGAGGAGGTCGCGCGTCAACTGTTGGGCATGATTCTGGTCCACGAAACTGAACCGGGGATCCTGGCGGGACGCATTGTGGAATGCGAAATGTACCAGGGTCCAGAGGACCGGGGAGCGCATAGCTATGGCGGCGTGCCCACTCCACGCACTGAGGTGATGTACGGCGATCCGGGCCGCGCTTACGTCTATATGATTTACGGGATGTATTTCTGCCTCAATGTGGTGACGGCCGAGCGCGGCACGCCGCATGCCATTTTGATTCGTGCGTTGGAACCGATGCTGGGCATGGACGCAATGCTTCGTCGGCAACCGCCGTCAAAGAATCCGCCGCGGCGGACGCGGATTGCGGCAGGGCCAGGAAAACTCTGCCGCGCGATGGGCATTACCCGGGAGCAATATGGACACCCGCTCTGGCAGAAGCCTCTCTACCTCGCTCAGCCCGACAGTCCCTGGCCTCCATATCGGATTGCCCGCGGGGCTCGCATCAATATCGATTATGCCGGCGAGGCCGCAGCCTTTCCGTGGAGATTTTGGGTGCACGAAAATCCCTCGGTATCTGTCAGGCCGCGGGATTACATAACGCTTGAGAGCCCGCGGCGGACGGTCCCAGAACCGGATGGGATGATACAATAGGGATACAGCCAGATCACATGGAGGAATGCGGATGGGTGTGCGCACGGTGCATGCGGTATGTCCTCATGATTGCTATGATACGTGCGGTCTCTCCGTCACTGTCGAAGAGGATCGAATCATTCGGATTGCCGGGGACGCCTCACATCCCATTACGCGGGGATTTCTCTGCTTCAAGGTTAATCGTTACCAAGATCGTCTCTATCATGCTGATCGGATTACCCAGCCGCTGAAACGGGTGGGTCCCAAGGGAACGGCACAATTCAAGGCGGTAGCGTGGCAGGACGCGCTCGATGAAGTGGGGGCGACGCTGCGCACGATTATTGAGGAATCGACCGGGGAGGCCATCTTACCCTACAGTTTTTCAGGAAACATGGGCATTTTGAGTGAGGCTTCGATGGACCGCCGCTTCTTTCATGCGGTAGGGGCTTCGCAACTGGATCGGACCATTTGTACCGCTTCCGCGAGCGCAGCCCTCCGCTGGGTTTATGGCACGCAATTGGGCCCCGATCCGGAAACCTTGCCCCAGACCCATATGGTTGTGTTGTGGGGCACAAACCCGATGGCCACCAACGTGCACGAAATTCCCCTGTTGGATGAGGCGCGCAGCCACGGAGCGAAAATTTGGTGCGTCGACCCGCTTAATACGGCTACCGCCTCCCGCTACGACTATCACGTGGCATTGAAGCCCAACACGGATTATCCGCTCGCCTTAGGTCTCGGCCGCGCCATCCTTGAGCGCGGGGCCCAAGACCGTCAGTTTATCGCTCGCTACACCACCGGATTTCAAGCCTACGAACGGGTTGTGCAGGAATGGACCCGGGAACGCACCCTGGCGGTGACCGGCATTCCCCCCGAAATTTTTGATGAATGGGTTGACCAAATGATTCATCGGCGTCCTCTGCTCTTTCGCACCGGCTATGGCGTGCAGCGCCAAGTTGACGGGGCCAAGACGATTTGGGCGATCTCCTGTCTCTCCTTGTTGCTGGGAACGCCTCAAGAGGTTGGGGGAGGGCATCTGGTCGGAAACGGGGGGGCGTTTGGCATCGATTGGGATCGCCTTGGACGCCCCGATTTGATGTCCAGCTCTCCACGCACGGTGAACATGCTCCAATTGGGCCATGCGCTCTTAGACCTGGACAATCCTCCAATACGTGCATTGATTGTCTATAACAGCAATCCAGCGGTCACGGCGCCCGACCAGCACCGCGTGCTGATGGGACTCCGGCGGACGGACTTAATGACCATCGTGCATGAACAAATGATGACCGATACGGCGCGATATGCGGATTGGGTGTTCCCAGCCGCCATGTCCATGGAAACTTTGGACCTGCACACCTCGTATTGGCATCGCTATGTCCAGCTAAGCCAGCCGGCGACTCCTCCGTGGGGAGAATCTGTCTCCAATACGGAGTTTTTCCGACGGTTGGCCCAGGCTGTGGGATTGCGCCATGCGGCGCTCCGGTCCTCCGATGCGGAACTGCTGCGAGAGGCACTGGACACGCGCCATCCTTGGATGGAAGGAATCACCGTGGAGAGCCTATACGCGCATCCGGTGCAAAAGGTGGCGTTGCCCGCTGACGCGCGGCCCTTCCTCGATACGCCCATCCCAACCCCCGATGGGCGGTTTCACCTTGAGCCGCTGCCGGTGGATCCGAATCCGGTGCCTCAGGCGAATCGGAGACCCGACGAACTGCATTTGATTTCGCCGTCGCGCCGCGAAACCATTAAGTCCTCGTTTGGGAACATCGCGTCAGTGGTGAAAGAGGCGCGGCCGGAAATCCTGATGCATCCGGAGGATCTGGCGCGACTGGGGGTGGCCTCTGGTGAATGGGTCACCGTCTTCAATGAACAGGGAGAAACCCGCATGGTGGCGCAGGAAAGCCGCGTTCCGCAACCAGGCACGGCTGTCAGTTACGCGGTGCGTTGGAATGCTGCGGCAGAAGGCACCAATGTCAACCAACTGACCAGCGAGACGCTTTCCGATTACGGCGGCGGCGGGACGTTTTACAGCACCAGGATACGGGTGAGACGATGACAGACGAAGAACGCATGTTTGAGTGCATCCCCAACTTTTCCGAAGGGCGCCGTCCGGAGGTGCTGGAGGCCCTCCGCCGCGCGGCTGAGGTTCCGGGGGTTCGGGTCTTGGGGCTCGATGCGGACCCTGATCATAATCGCGCAGTCATGACCTTGGTGGGGCCGCGCGGGTCTCTCCTAACTTCGGTCTTTGCCACCATTCGCCAGGCTTTGGAGACCATTGATCTCACCCGCCACGAGGGCGTCCATCCACGGATGGGGGCGGTGGATGTGGTGCCGTTCGTTCCCTTGCAGGGCTCGTCTGAGGCCGAGGCAATAGAGATGGCCCGCGAGTTGGGACGGCGTGTTGGCGATGAGCTGCAAGTGCCGGTGTATTTTTATGAATTGGCGGCGACAAGGCCAGAACGCCGCAACCTGGCGGACGTTCGACGGGGACAGTTTGAAGCCCTCTCGGTACGGATGGCGGCGGACCCGCCCGACTGCGGTCCCCCCGAGCCTCATCCCACCGCCGGAGCCGTGGCCATCGGGGCTCGCCGTCCCTTGATTGCCTTCAATGTCTATTTGAACACCGGGAGCATGGCGGTGGCGCGCCGTGTCGCCAAGGCCGTGCGTGGCTCTTCGGGAGGATTGGTGGGGGTCAAGGCATTGGCGATGGATACGCGCAACCATGGCCGTGTGCAAGTGTCCATGAATTTGGTCGACTATCGCACCACGCCGCTTCCGCGAGCCCTGGAACTGGTTCGTGAGGAGGCCCGGCAGCTTGGCGTTCTGGTAGTGCAGACGGAATTGGTGGGGTTCATGCCGTTTGACGCGGTTGAGGATGCCATGAGGTATTACCTGCAACTGCCGGGGTTCAGCCGGCACCGTGTATTGGAGGTTGCCATCAAGGAGTCAGGAAAGGAGTGGGGAGATCGTGAATGAGACATCTCTCATTGTGCGGAACATCGGCCAACTGCTCACGATGAATGGCGATGGTCCGGCACATGCCTTCGCGGTTTTGGAACATGCCGCCATGGTGGTGGAGCGCGGGATCGTGGCTTGGATTGGCTCGGATCAAAACCTGCCGGTGGACGCGGAGGGCATGGAACTGGACGTCGAAGGAGCGCTCGTGTCGCCGGGATTGGTGGATGCGCACACCCATCTGCTCTACGCCGGTGATCGGTCGTATGAGGTGCGGCTTCGGGCGGAAGGGCGTTCGTATCTCGAAATTCTGGAAGCCGGCGGCGGGATTCTCTCGACGGTGGAAAAGACACGGAACGCCACTGACGAGGCGCTCCTGCACGCCACACGGCGGCGCTTGAGCCATGCGCTCCTGGCAGGGACCACCACGCTGGAAATCAAGACAGGCTACGACCTCACCGCAATCGGGGAGCTTCGAGCGCTGGCCCTCATTCAACGGTTGGCCGAAGAGGGCCCTTGGCACGTGGTGCCCACCGCTTTGGCTGCGCATGCGGTCCCACCGGAATTCGAAGGACGGCCCGGCGCATATTTGGCGTATCTGGCTGAGGAATATTTGCCCCAAGTCAAGGGATTGGCCGAGGTCGTGGACATTTTTTGCGAGCCGGGGGTGTTCTCCGTAGAAGAGTCGCGCGCATACCTCAATCAGGCCCGAGCTTTGGGACTTCGAATCAAGCTGCACGTCGATGAATTGGCCGATGGCGGCGGAGGAGCGCTAGCCAGCGAGCTCGGAGCCGATTCCGCGGATCATTGCGCCTTTACGAGTGTGGAGGCTTTCCGCGCGATGGCGCGGTCGGGCGTCGTGGCGGTGATTTTACCCGGCACAGCCCGCTACTTGAACCACGGGCACATGGCGAATGCCCGAGCCATGCTGGACGCGGGGGGCTGGGTGGCCATTGGCTCCGACGGAAACCCAGGGTCGTCGCCCACCGATTCCTTGTCCGCCCTGATGCCATGGGCCGCTTCGTGGCTTTCGCTCACCCCCGAGCAAGTGTGGACCAGTGTCACTCGTGGAGGAGCTGAGGCACTCCGGGCGACTGCGGCGGGGCGCCTCAAGGTGGGCCAGCCCGCAGACTTTGTCATCTGGGATGCGGACCATTATTTTTATCCAACGTACTATTACGGCACCAATTTGGTCCGGGAAGTCTTCGTCGCGGGCCAGCGCGTCGCTGTCAACCACAGCGCGGTGCTGTAGCCTAGTGGGCACGGTTTTGGGCCAGGATGTACTGAGCGAGACTTTGGGCTTGTGAAGTGGTGAGGCTGCCAGGGTTGAGGCCGTTCACCGGCTGGAGCGGCATATAGCGCTTGACGAATTGGGTGAGCGCCTGCGGTGTGTCGTAGGCACTGCCTTGTATTAAATTGCCTTTCCCCCACAATTTGGGCGCACTAAGGCGCACGTTTCCCTGCCCATTGGCGCCGTGACAATATGCGCAAGTCTCATGGTACAGGGCCTGCCCGTTCAAGGCAGCGGGGTTGGAAGAGGAGGTCGCGGGGAGCGCTCCGCACGCGGTGGCGAGGCTTGCGACAATCGCCAGAACGGTGGCTGTTGCACCGAGACGCATGATCATCACCTCCACAGGGACAATGACAAGAGACTTGGTTGTAGGGTGGCCATCAGGCGGCAAAAGTATCCTATTCGATGGAAAAGAGTAAGCTGGAGACACAGATTTTCAGTAAAATAAGACCAATGGAGGGACGAGACATGCCCGAAGATATGCACCAACACGGCCATTCCCATCACCATGGCGCTTGGACTGCTGAGCAGTTGAAGCGACTGCAACATCCCGATCGCGAGCAGTGGATGCCGCGTGGGCCGGTTATGGCGGCCATCAATGCTCCCTTTGGGGGACGCGTAGCCGACGTGGGAGCCGGCCTTGGATGGCTGACCTTTCCTTTGGCGGTTGCGGTGGGACAGAGCGGCCGCGTCTTAGCGATTGATCCCAGTGAACAGGGGATTTCATCCATTCGCGAACGTGCTGACCGCGAAGGGCTGAGCCAAATTGAAACCCTGGTGGCTGCTGCGGAAAGCACTGGACTCCCCGATGACTACCTGGATCGCATCGTCTGGCACACGATGTACCATGATGTGCATGACCGGCGGAAAGCGATCCGGGAGATGCTTCGCATCCTGAAATCGGGAGCGACCTGGATTATTGTCGATTGGGAGAAGGAGGACACGGACATGGGCCCTCCCCAAGAAGTGCGCATGTCTCCGGATGAAGTGACTCAAGAGGTCACCCAAGCGGGGTTTCGGGTGGTGGATCGATGGAAGGCAGGACCGGTGACATGGGGCATCACGGCGGAAAAGCCCTAGTTGAGCGATTAGGCGTGGACATTACGGCGGTGGCGCGCGTGCAGGCGCTGTGCGTTAGGCGCCCCGACGCGCTTTTGCGCTTGTTCACCGCCGGGGAGCTTGCCGATGCCGGTGCTGGACGTCAGCGCTGGCCTCGCCTGGCCAGCCGGTTCGCCGCGAAGGAAGCGGTCATTAAGGCGGCTGGGGGGCTTCGAGGCAGCAGGTATCATGACATTGAAGTGCGGCGTGTGCCCGGGCAAGCCCCTCAGGTGGCGGTGTACGGGCCGTTGGCGGATTGGCTGGGAACGGAGGGCTTTCGGGTACAACTTTCGCTAAGTCATGAGGAAGCCTTTGCCGTGGCCATGGTGCTCTTGATTCCCGCAGGGGATGACAATTGATGCGGCAGCCGGTATGGACGCTTGAGGAGGCGCGTGTGGCCGACCGTCGAGCGGTCGAGGCGGGCGTCGCCTATGCGGGCCTCTTGTCGGTGGCCGGGTTTCAATTGGGACGTTTTGTTCGCTCGCTGGTGCCTGACGGGCCCATCGTGATTTTGACAGGGCCGGGATCCAATGGAGGCGATGGATGGGTCGCCGCGCGCTATTTGGCGCAGTTTAGGCCCGTATCGGTGATTCCCGTGGCGGAGCCGCGGTTTCCTGAGGCTGAGAATTGGGTGCGGGCCGCCAAGGTGCAGGGGGTTCGCGTCCTGGAGGGCGTCGCGGCCCAGACAGAATTGAGCCGTGCGGCTCTTGTCGTGGATTCCATCTATGGCACAGGATTTCATGGTTCGGTGATGGAGAGTCCAGCCGCTCCCTGGCTGCACCAGTTGGCCGGTGAGGCAGTGGCCGTGGTGCATACCGATTTGCCCAGCGGCGTGGACACCAACACAGGGCAATATGAGGGGCCGCGCCTGAACTCCTTGGCCACGTTGGCGATGGGAGGCCTTAAATGGGGACACGTGAGCTATCCCGGGGCGGATCAGACAGGCTCTTTGGTCATTGCCGACATCGGGTTGGATGGGCCGGCGGACGCCCACTGGATTGATGCCCACTCCGCCCGGAGCTGGATGCCGCAGGTGGGCTCATTGGCCCACAAATATCGCCGGGGACGGGTCGTGGTGGTGGGCGGGTCTCGGGATATGCCAGGTGCGCCCTTTTTGGCCGCCATGGGGGCTCTCAAATCCGGGGCGGGGATCGTGGAAGTCGTGGTTCCGGAGAGTGCCTTGGGCCGGGTCACTGCATCGGCCGCTCTCATTGTGCATGGTGTTCCGGAGAGTGCCGCAGGGGACTTGGTGTGGAGCGCTCGTTTGGCGAAGCACGCGGCTTCCGCCGATGCGTTGGTGGTGGGGCCGGGATTGGGGCGCCGCAGCGATCCGCGCCTCTTGTTGGAACTCATGGCACTCAACCGGCCGACAGTGCTGGATGCGGATGGCATCCGCTTGGCCGCCTCGTTGAACTGCGCTCTCCCGTCCCGCTGGGTCATGACGCCCCACGCCGGGGAAATGGGGGCGTGGCTCAATCAGGATGCGGCGGCAGTGAATCAGAACCGCCGCGGGGCCGTATTGGCTGCTGTGAAGAAGGCGGCGGCTCCGGTGCTGCTGAAGGGGCGCTTTAGCTTGATCGGCAGTGAAGGGCACATTTGGGTAAATCCCACAGGGGATTCGGCGCTGGCCACAGCGGGCAGCGGCGACGTGCTGAGTGGCATTATCGCCCGCCTTTTGGCAGGCGGGTTGGATGGTCCCTCGGCATTGGCGCTGGGTGCGTACTGGCACGGGTGGGCCGGGGAACTCGGCGGCCAAGCCTTGGGCATGGCGCTGACGTCGGTCGATCTCTGGGATTGGATTGGTGCTGCCGCCAAGCGGATTGATCAAGCGGAGGAGCCTCATGCGGTGCGCCGTTGGTAGAGATGAAGAAGCGCATTCTTGGACACAGAAGGGGTCTGACTCATGACAGCAGATTTGCGCGCCACAAAGGCCACGATTAATCTCTCCGCCATTGCCCATAATGTGGGCGTGTTCCGCGAGCGCCTTCATCCTGGGGCAGCCATGATGGCGGTCGTCAAGGCGAACGGCTACGGACATGGGGCGATTCCGACAGCGCGTGCAGCGATAGGCGCCGGGGCCAATTGGCTGGGCGTGGCGGTGGCGGAAGAGGGCCGCGAGCTTCGCCGTGCGGGAATTGCTGTGCCAGTGCTGGTGCTGGGATCCAGCAATCCGCAGCAAATGGAGCTCGCCATCGAAGAGGACTTGGATGTGACCATCTCCGACCTCTCCGCGTGGCAGTCGGCGGTGGACTGCGGCGAGCGCCTAGGAAAGAAGCCGCGGGTGCACCTCAAGGTTGACACCGGCATGGGCCGATTGGGGGTGGCGTCTGCCAGCGTGGTCACAGAGTGGGCACCGCGCCTCTCCGACGGTCGGGTGGTCTGGCAGGGACTGATGTCCCACCTGGCCGACAGCGACGGGCCTGAGGACGAAACGACGCGGGCCCAGTTGAGTCAATTCCTAGACGTCATCGAATCTCTCCGCGCCTCGGAATATACCCTGCCGCCTATCCTTCACCTGGCCAATTCGGCCGCGGCCCTGCGCTACCCCGGCACGCATTTCGGGATGGTGCGCATTGGCATCGGTCTCTATGGCGCGGTCCAATATCCCGGTTCGCCGCCCTTGGAGCCGGCATTATCGTGGGAGACTTCGGTAACCCTAGTCAAACGGGTGGCCCAAGGGACGCGAATTGGCTATGGCGGGACGTTTGCGGCGCCTTCGGATTGCACCATCGCCACTTTGGCGATTGGTTACGCTGATGGTTTTCGGCGGTCGCTGTCCAATCGGGCCGAGGTCCTTATTCACGGCCATCGGTGTCCGGTGGCAGGGCGCGTGTCCATGGATCAGACCACCGTCATGGTCCCTGATGGGGTCGCCGTGCAAGCGGGGGATCGGGCAATACTGATTGGCGAGGATGGAGGTTCGGCGATTACGGTGCACGAAGTAGCCGTCTGGGCGGATACCATCGCCTATGAAATTCTTACCGGAATCAGCGACCGCGTGGCACGCCGATACCTCGGCAATACCTCGCAGGAAATGGCATAAAGCGGGATGGGGACTGCGTTGACCCTGAATTCGGCGAAAGATATAATAGCAACCAGATACGGGAAAAAGAGGTGGGCGTTTTGACAGAAAGCCGCCGTGTGGTGGTCCGGTTACCGCATCATCTCGTAGATGCTTTGGATCAAGTGGCGTCGGGTGAAGGACGGCATCGCAGCGAACTTATCCGTGAAAGTGTCGAATATTACCTTGCCGAACAAAGACGACAGGAGATCCGCCAAGCATTGATTGAGGGATACCAGGAAATGGGATTTTTGAATTCGGCACTCGCCGAAGAACGCTGGGACCTCGTAGGACTTCCAAAGGAATAGTGTCGTGGCCGGTTCTGAGATTCAATTACGCCGGGGCGACATTTTTTTTGCGGATCTTTCGCCGGTCGTGGGATCCGAGCAGGGTGGCGTGCGTCCTGTCCTGATTTTGCAAAACGACATCGGCAACCGCTACAGCCCGACGACCATCGTCTGTGCAGTCACGTCCCAAGTTCTCAAGGCGCGGTTGCCTATTCATGTTGAGGTCAAGGCGACGGAGTCCAGTCTTGACCGTGATTCGGTCATTCTGCTCGAACAAATCCGCACAATTGACAAAAGGCGGCTTCGCGAGCGAATTGCCCATTTAAACCATGAAACGATGGCTCGGGTCAATCAAGCGATTATGATTAGTTTAGGACTAACGGAACTGTAGTCCCAGCAGCGCGAACCCGCGTTGCCATACTGATTGGGGGGAACTCCGCATGAAGCCGCTGGTGGGAATTTCGATGTCGCAAGACCACGGTTATGAAAACTATGCCCGCGATTTTGTTCGCACCACCTATACCCTGGCGATTGCGCAAGCCGGAGGCATTCCGGTGCTTTTGGCCAATTTGCCGGAGAGTGTGGAACTTTTGCGTCGCTGTGACGGCTTGTTGTTAACCGGCGGCGGCGATTTTGATCCGGGGCGCTTTGGCGCGTCGGACCAAGGCACCGATTGGTCGGGTGTTTCCAAAGAGCGTGACGCCAGTGAATTGGCTTTTTTGGCGGAGGCGAATCGGCTGGATTTGCCAACCTTTGGGATCTGCCGCGGGGTACAGGCGCTGGCGGTCGGATTCGGCGGCACGCTGATTCAAGACATCCCGTCGGTTCGTCCCGACTCCCGCGTCAAGCACAGCCAAAAGCAGGCCCGCGAGGAAGTCACCCATGACGTGGAAGTGGACATGGGGAGCACGGTTGGGGCCATCGTGGGCGAATCTCGCTTTAAGGTCAACTCCTTCCACCATCAAGCGATTGAGCGTGTGCCGGAGGGGTGGCGGGTCGCGGCTGTGGCGCCGGATGGCATTGTGGAAGCAATGGAATATCCTGGGGATCGCTTTCTCTTGGGGGTGCAGTGGCACCCGGAGGATCTGGTGGCCAGCCAACAGGTGGCGGAACGTCTCTTCAAGCACTTTGTCGATGCATGCTCTGCCTATCGGGCCAGGAGGGGAACGAATGTCGGAAATAGCGATTGAACTCTGGCGTGGTGATCGCATGGAAAGCCGCGTCCGAGCTGACGTGGCTGTTGTGGACAGTCTAGGACAGGTCCGTTACTGGTTTGGGGACCCGGGTCGCGCGACGTTTTGGCGCTCCAGCGCCAAGCCGTTTCAAGCCATGCCGATTGTTGAATCGGGGGCGGCTGAGCGGTACCGTTTCGGCGCTCGAGAAGTGGCGATTTCCTGCGCCTCCCATGGCGGCGAGGCCATGCATGTGGAATTGGTGCAGGATCTCTTGAAGCGCATTGACGCAACGCCCGAAGACCTCATCTGCGGCGTCCATCCGCCCAGCCACCGCGAATCCGCGCTGGCTTTGGTGGCCCGTGGGGAAGAGCCCTTTGTGCTGCACAACAACTGCAGCGGCAAGCACACCGGCATGCTTACCTTGGCCCGAGGGCTCAATGCGCCGCTGGCGGGATACGAGAAGCCGGACCATCCCGTACAGCAAGCGATCCGCAAGAACGTCGCCTATATGACGGGCATGGATGAGTCCGAACTGTATACCGGCGTGGACGGTTGCGGTGTTCCGTGCTTCTACCTGCCATTGACCCGGATGGCTTACAGTTTTGCACGCCTGGTGGATCCGCGCGGTTTAGATCCGGCCAAGGCGGGGGCGGCCATGATTGTGAGCGAAGCGATGCGCATGCATCCGGAATTGGTGTCAGGCACCGGACGGTTGGAGGTGACGCTCGCCGAGGCAACGGGACACCGGTTTGTCTCCAAAGGCGGTGCCGAGGCCGTGTTCTGCCTGGGCATTCCCGACAAAGGGCTTGGGTTGGCCGTCAAGGTTGATGACGGCAACAGCCGTGTCATCCCCACCCTGGTGGCCGCCACTTTGGAGCAAATGGGCGTGCTGAGCATGGAAGAGCGGGTCAAGCTGCAGTCCCTCTTGCACCCTGACATTCGGAACCATGCGGGCACACTGGTCGGCGACATCCGCGTGGTGATGACGCTGAATTCCGGGAGGCTCGCCTAATGTGGGCGATTGTCAACGCTCGGCTGTGGGATGGGCAGAGCGTGGATATCGAACGGGGCGGTCTCCTAATCGACGACGCGGGGATTATTCGAGCGGTCGAATCTGACTACACGCCGCCCGCTGGTGTTTCTGTGGTGGATGCCGGCGGCAGTTGGATTCTCCCTGGCATGATTGATGCCCACAGCCATGTGGGACTCTCCACCAGCGGGGAAACGTTGGGAAGCCAAGACGTCAACGAAACCTCAGATCCCGTGACCGCCGACCTTCGGGCGCTGGACGGCATTAATCCCCGCGATCCGGCCATTCATGAAGCACTGCGGAATGGCGTGACCACCGCCTTTATCACCATGGGATCGGCCAACGTGATTGGCGGCATCGGGTCCGTGATTCACCTCCATGGTAGTACGGTGGAAGAGATGGTGATGGTGGCTGCGGCAGGCATGAAGGTTGCCATGGGGGAAAACCCCATCCGCGTGCACGGCGGCCAGCACCGCCGGCCTGGGTCGCGGCCCGCGGTGGCTGCGGTGCTGCGGGAATGGTTGGAACGGGCCCGCCGCTATCAATTGGAGCCGCCTCAGAAACTGTCCGAGTACAACCCGAAGCTCGAGGCATTGGGGTTGGTGATGCGCGGCGACATTCCGCTCCGCATCCACTCCCATCGCGCGGACGACATTTTGACGGCGCTGCGCACCGTGGCTCCGTACAAGGTTCGCGCAGTCATTGACCATGGCACGGAGGCGGATCTCATTATTGAGGACATTCGCCGCTATGGCGTTCCGGTTGTGACAGGGCCGTCGTTTTCTGCGCGCAGCAAAGCCGAACTCCGCCACAAGGGCTTCTGGACCCCCGCGCGGTTGGCCGAATCCGGCATTACGGTTGCCATCGCCTCCGACCATCCGGTCGTCCCCTCTGAATACCTAGCCCTTTACGCCGGGGTGGCCACCCGCCACGGCATGAGTATGAATGATGCGCTGAAAGCCGTCACGGTCCATCCAGCGACGATCCTCGGCATTCACGATCGCGTGGGTGCTCTCGCCCCGGGGCGCGAGGCCGATGTGGTGTTGTGGTCCGACAACCCCTTGACATCCATTCAGGCGCGGGTCCAGAAGGTGTGGATCGGCGGCCATGGAGTGTATGAATCGGCGTAATGCCGTGCTTCTAGGTTAATGGGCACTCAGAAGGCCTGCGCGTGTCTGCCAGGGGATTCGTCGGGCAGCCGCGCAGGCCTTTTGGCATTCCCGTGACCCACGGGAGCATTAATGTCACCCGCCGCGTTTTTGCATCGGCGGGGTGTAGGGATTAGGATGCGTAGCCATGGGGCGGATGTTGGGGCGTCGGCGATGGGGGACCATGCCCAGTTGAATCGGGGCGCCAGACCTCGTGGAAGGGCCTAATGAAGAAGATGGTTTGGCGGATGAATCCGGTGCTTGGGAGGTGATGATTGACGCCCACGCCGGGTGCCCCGGTTGTCGACTCGCCATCCAAAGAAACAATCCCCACCCTAAGCGCGCGATTGTCTCTTCGGTATGGTCATCGCTCGGAGAAAGGTGTATATCGATTAAATCCCGATCCCAACTTGTGACCAATAGGCTTTGAGGCAGTTTCGTGGACTCGACGACTATTTGCGCCGCGCGACGTATGGGCCAGCGACTCGCGGTTGATAGGTAAATGCCCGGTGTCGTATCCGCTGTTAGACGGATGGCCAATGCCGCGGACTCTCGACGCGCTAAAATACCCCATCGGCGCAGGTGCGTTTCGACCGATTGCACCAGCGCCGGGGGCGTCGTTTCTGATATGACATAAATCCCAAATGTCCCCATTTTTGTCACCCTTTACTACCTTACGCGGGGTGACAGGAATGGTTACAGGGAAGGTCCGATAAAGAGCTCGGAAATTGCGACGCCGGATCCCCAAGGTGCGACGCCGACACCGATCTGCGTTTCGTTGGGGTCTAAGATGTTGGCTCGGTGCGGCGGGGAGGCCATCAGCATATTAAAGGCCACGGTGACTGAACTGGCCTCGGCGATATTCTCGGCACCCATGCCTTGCGCCGCGATGCCCGCAGCCTGTTCCATTTGGGCAGGCCAGCCGTAGGGGGTCATGTCACTGGTGAATGGTCCATTGGCTAGGGCGACGGCTCGTTCTTGCGCGAGTTGCATGAGCTGGTGGTTGATGGTATAGGGAGGCAACCCGGCGTTCTGCCGCGCTTGATTGATTAACTGGATCATGGCGTAGGCTTGGCTCGTGCTCGACGTGTTGCTGGACGACGAAGCGCCGCCGGTGGATGGTGTCGTCGACGATCCGGTTGAACTGGTGGTCGTGCCCGTGGATCCGGTGGTCGG
Organism: Bacillota bacterium; assembly: GCA_021820485.1. Classification (GTDB taxonomy): domain Bacteria; phylum Bacillota; class Sulfobacillia; order Sulfobacillales; family Sulfobacillaceae; genus Sulfobacillus_B. The sequence continues at coordinate 6,331 of JAKADO010000002.1, read as the reverse complement.
CGTCGAAACGGTGCCCGTAGAACCGGTCCCAGTGCTGCTGGATCCTGCAGTGGGCGCGCTTCCCGAACCGGTTGAGCTGGTGGTCGTGCCCGTGGATCCGGTGGTCGGCGCTGTGGCCGAACCAGTAGAGGCACTGGAGCCTGAACTTGTTGAGCTTGTCCCCGATGAACTTGTGGATATGGGAAGTCGGGAGGTTGTTGTCGTGGGAACTGAGGATTGGGTCGTCGAAAGCAATGTTTGGTAAGCCGATGTGACGGAGGCGAGGCCTGGAATAATCCCAAAGTTTTGGGTTTGTGGCTGGGTTGTGACGCTGTAGTTGACGACGGGAGCGGGTACCTGAGGAGTGGGGCTAAACGTCAGTGTGACCGGCAACCCGGCGGCCAACAAAAGTCCTGTCAGGTAATTCATGAGTTCCTCCTTTAAACCGTATTACCGCTTAGGCTATGGGATATGGACGCGAGTGGCAAATCCGGTAATGTTTCTTGAAACAGGAACTATGTCAATTAAGCGGGACTCCCGTCACAATTTGGATGGAACGGTATGCTTTTGCATGACCTCCCATTTGTTGGAACGGAAGAAGTTTTCGGAATATGCATAGCGCTACGTGAGCTCGAAGTCACGGCTAAGGCCCGGGGGCGAAGGTGGAGGCTTGGGCCTTGCCTAGAGTGTTCAGAGCGCCATTTGACAGCAACCCTCGCCGAGTCGGGAGGGTTGCTGCGGCAAACGGTCTTGCGGTACGGAGCTATTCCTATCGTGCGCAGGATCAGCCCATAAGCTGTGGAGGAAATCCCGGAGGGCACGGTGGCACGGGTCCTACCTGACCACATTCTCGTAACTCACAGAATCCGTAGGCGGGAATCATCAACTGCACCGTGGCTGTGGTCTGCTTGATGACACAGAGTGTTATCGTGCAGCTGACGCGGCCGCTTGGAAGGACCGCGCAGGCGCAGGCGGCCGAGACCACGGCACACGACGGGGTGGTCCCCGCCGGATTGTAGAGTTCCACCGTATCGGTGGTCTCCGCCGTGTGCGTGAAGCTGTGGCTGTCGCAAGTCACCGTAAATGGCGCCGAAATGACAAACGTAATGATGCTGTAGTTTGCGGTATCCGATGCGGTGACGGTGCCCACATTGCACACCACGTTCGCAAGATCAACGCTGCAACCTGTCACGGCAGAACACATGCCGTCGTGGGGCGTGAACGTTTCCGTGACTGTGATGGTGTCGTAGCAGGAATCGTAGACCTTGTCGGCGATGATGCACTCCTTCAGGAACTTCGACTTGTCTTTCCAGTCCATGTCCTGGTCTTCCATCTGAATCCGTCCTTTCTCCCGATGAGGCGTTCCCAGTAGAGCACTGCTGTACCCCGTGATCAGAATATGGAAACGAGAGGAATGTGTTCCTTATCGTGCCAAACTCTCGAGATGATCCCATCGAGGAATGGGGAATCACGGAATATGGATTAGAGATGTCCTAAAGATTGCCAATCCATGATTCCTAGATTAGAATGATTATTAGTTAAAAACTATCCTCGCATTGAAAGGGGTAACCATTGTGCCCAAATTGCTGAACTCGAAAACGCACGAAAACCTGAAGGAAGCTTTCGCTGGGGAGTCGCAGGCAAATCGGCGCTATCTCTATTTCGCCCAAAAGGCGGATATCGAGGGACGGCCTGAGGTGGCGGGATTGTTCCGAGACGTGGCAGAGGGAGAGACCGGCCACGCTTTTGGTCACTTTGAGTTTTTGGAGGAAGTGGGAGACCCGGTCACGGGTGTTCCGGTAGGCTCAACCGAGCAGAATCTGAAGAGTGCCATCGAAGGCGAAACATACGAATACACCCAGATGTACCCCGGGTTTGCCAAGACCGCCCGCGACGAAGGCTTTGATGAGATTGCGGAATGGTTTGAAACGTTGGCTCGAGCGGAAAAGAGTCATGCCGGCCGGTTTACCAAGGGATTGGAAGGGCTCGAAGACTAAGGGGACAAGCGGGGGCGCAAGCCCCCTTCCCTGTGATTGGGGGACGCCATGGAATACAATCCGCATCGTGATCAGTACTGGGACGAAGCCGCATTGTCAGCGGATATGCAGCAGGCCTTTGACATTTGCAATGGTTGCCGTCTCTGCTATAATCTCTGTCCGTCTTTTCCTGCCTTGTTTCAGATTGTGGAGAGCTATGACGACGATGCTGCCCAGGTCAAGCCGGCCGAAATGGACTTAGTGGCCGACCTGTGTTTTCAGTGCAAGCTCTGCTATATGAAGTGTCCCTATATTCCTCCCCACCGTTTTGACTTGGATTTTCCGCGGCTGATGCTGCGGTCAAAAGCCATCCGCGCCAAGAAAAACGGCATCAGTCGGACTGACCGCTTTCTGGGCAATCCCGAGCAGGTGGGCAAAATGGGGCAATTGGCTCCCGGGATCGCCAACTGGTCGGTAAGAAACACCGGACTTCGGCGGCTTATGGAGCGAATTTACGGGATTGACCACCGCCGCCACCTGCCTCGCTTTGCCCCAGTGCGGTTCACGGATTGGGTCAAGCGTCACCAACCCGCGCAGACCCCGCCCATGGACGAAGTTGATGTGGTGCTGTTTTCCACCTGTACGGTGGAATATCATGAACCTGGCATCGGGCAGGCAGCGCTGGAGGTGTTGCGCCACAACGGCATTCGCGCCATCGTTCCGCCAGGCCAAGTCTGTTGCGGAATGCCCGCCTTGGATGGCGGCGACATCGATGGCGCATTGGCACGGGCGCGCAGCAATGTCGAGCTGCTGGCTCCCTATGCGCGTGCCGGGAAGCCCATTTTAGCCCTTCAGCCGACATGCGCCCTCTTATTGAAGCAGGATTACCCCACTCTGGTGGAGAGTGAAGAGGCTAAGCTCATCGCATCCAAAACCAAGGATGTCACGGAGTATTTGGCGGAGGCCATGCGTCGCGGTAAATTAAAGAAGGAATTTCAGTCCAGTCCCGGCGAAGTCACCTATCACCTATCCTGCCACACCAAGGCGCAAGGTCTGAAGCGGGCGGCCAAGGATCTTTTGGAGGCCATCGATGGCTGCGACGTGGAGATGGTGGAGCGGTGTGCTGGCATTGACGGCACATGGGGGCTGAAAGCGGCGTATTATGATGAGTCCATCAAGGTCTCGGCCAAACTCACGGAGCGGTTCCAGGAGCGGCATGCCACCCACGCCTGCTCTGACTGTGCGTTGGCGGGACTGCAGATTGAGACGGTGACAGACAAAGAACCGGTTCATCCGGTGGAAATTTTAGCCCGTTCATATGGGCTTTTAGGAGGTGGAGCCTCATGAGACCCTTGACATTGGAGGACATCGAGAGCATTCCTAGCTACCAGGCGAAGCGCGACGAGACCCGACGCCGCATCATCGCCTTGAAAAAGATGCGGCGCGTCACCCTCGGGCCGCGCGTCTCCCTCGTTTTTGAGAATCGGGACACGATGCGCTTTCAGGTGCAGGAGATGTGCCGGATTGAGCACATCACCGATCCCGCGCTGGTGCAGCAGGAAATTGACGTCTATAACGACTTGTTGCCGGCGGGTACGGCAATCGGGGCGACGTTGCTCATTGAGTTGGTGCAGTCTGACGACATGCCCGCCATCTTGAAGGAACTGAGCGGCTTGGAAGAAACGGTGTGGCTGCGGTTTGGCGACCAGGCCATTCATGCCCAGGCGGAGCTTGGGCGATCCACCGAAGAAAAGACCAGCACCGTGCACTACTTGGTGTTTTCGTTTGCCGATGAGGCCCGCACGGCGCTGGCCGATGCGACAGAGGTGCGGTTGGAGACGGAGCATCCCAATTATCGCTATCAGGCGATATTGCCTCCGGCCACTGTGGCCTCCCTGGTTGAAGATTTGATTCGTGGATGACGGGAAGGGTGGAGCAATGCTGGACCGGCCCATCGAAGAATTCTTGCGCGACCGCGGGCTTCGCGCTACGCCTCAACGGGTCTTGGTGGTGGAAGCGTTGATGGATGCTTCGCATCCGGATGTCGAGACCATTTTCGCCTATGCCCAGGCGCGCCAGTCCACGATGAGCTTGGCGACGGTCTACAATGTGCTGGATAAGCTTAGGGCGGCTGGTGTGGTGATGGTGCTTGACTTTCACGGGCGGCGCTACTACGACTTGCGTGTGGAGAGCCATGACCATGTGCGCTGCCGCAACTGCGGGCGCCTCGATGACATTCTGCGCGACCCCAACACGCGTCTGATTAGGCCGGCGGCACACCCGTGGGTTATTGAGGACCAGTCGCTGGTGTGGCAGGGGCTCTGTCCCGTGTGTCAAAACGGATACTCGCATGCCTGAATCTGAGGCGTTCTGTAGACGCTGCAGGCTTCATGAGACGCGCACGCAAGTGGTGGTGGGGCAGGGCAATCCAGCCGCGGAGGTGATGTTTCTTGGCGAGGCCCCGGGGCGTCAGGAGGATTTGCTGGGGCGGGGGTTTCAGGGCGCAGCCGGAAAAGTCTTTGAGGACATCTTGGCGTTTGTGGGGCTTCGCCGAGCCGATATTTGGCTCGCCAACGCGGTGCGGTGCCGCCCGAGCGTCGACGGCAAGCGCAATCGGGCTCCCCAGTCGACCGAGATTCTTGCTTGCCACCACTGGCTGGCAGCCGATCTGGAAAGAGTTCATCCCCAAGTGGTGGTTACCTTGGGGCGGGTGGCTTTCGAGAGCTTGACGGGCTTGGCCTGGGACGGGGAGACGCGCCGCGCCGCGCCATTCAAGCCACCCGGGGATTCATGGGAGGCCTTTGGGTTGTACCATCCCGCTTACCTCATCTATCGGCGGGATCTCAAGAACATGTATCGAGGAGACTTAATCGCGTTGCGGACGCTATTGGCTGACAGAGGAATACCCATAGAGCCAGCCGACGGCACCTGGGCTCAATGACGGAATGAAGACGGGGACTGGACCTGGAGGTCCGGTCCTTTTGAATAGATCGCGAGGAAGACGGTGAGAGGTTATGGAAGTTTTGCTGGCTGATATTCTGGCGGCCCGTCGGCGCATCGCGCCGCATATCGTACGCACGCCGCTCATCCATTCGCCGCGTCTAAGTGATGTGCTGGAGGCAGACGTCTGGCTGAAGCCAGAACAATGGCAACTGACGGGATCGTTCAAGATCCGAGGGGCCTTAAACAAGATGATGCAACTGGCCGATGATGAACGGCGGCGCGGCGTGATAACGGCTTCGGCCGGCAATCATGCCCAAGGCGTGGCATTGGCTGCGCGACTGCTGGGCCTTTCGGCTTTGCTGGTCACGCCCGAGAGTACGCCACAGACCAAGCTGGATGGCATTCGTCAATATGGGGCCACGGTGGTGCAGCACGGCGTAAACTACGATGAGGCTGAGGTGTACGCGGAACACTTGGCACAGGAGTCCGGCCGAGTGTTCATCCATGCCTTTGAAGACCCGGCCATCGTGGCCGGCCAAGGAACGGTCGGGCTGGAAATGTTTGAGGATGTTCCCCGCTTGGATGCCGTCTTGGTGCCGGCTGGGGGCGGAGGACTCATCACAGGCATTGGGGTGGCGGCTCGCGCGGTGTGCCCGACTACGGCGGTGGTAGGGGTTCAAAGCGAAGCGTCGCCTGCCTGGCACGCGGCTTTCGAGGCGAACGAGGTGGTGGATGTGGAGTACGGCGAAACCTGGGCGGAGGGCCTCTTGGGAGCGATTGGGCGGACCAACTTTACACTGGCACGGAAGGTGGTCGACCGGATCGAACTCGTAACGGAATCCGAACTTAAAGTGGCCATGCGGTGGGCCTTGGAGAGGCATCACTGGGTGCTCGAAGGCTCGGGGGCTGTCGGATTGGCTTCCGCTCTGCGAGGAGGGCGGGAGGTCTGGCAGGGTCAACGTTTGGCCATTGTGCTGACCGGCGGCAATCTGGATACGGCACGGCTGAAGAGTCTGTTGGAATAGAAGGCCCGGGGGCTCTCGCCCCCGGGATGATTACGGCCGCACCGCCCAAAGCAGGATGCGGCGCTTAATGAACCGGTCGCCGCGAAGAAATTCGGCCGGCGCCATCGGTTGACGCATGAAGTGAAGAGCGCTAGCGCCCGAAGGGCTGTCCACGGCAACCGGCGAAAGCCATTCCTCGGCGGGCATCGGCTCTTCCGACAGGCGGATGGTGATGTCTTCGAATCCCGTGTCCACAAGCTTTCGGTACCACTCGTCCGGGGGCAATGCCCGGTGGTGGGAGGGATCGCGAAGACGTTCCAATTCATTGAGCCAGTCGATGTGGGCCGAACTTCCGGTCATGTCGGAGATGCCGAGGCGGCCCCCAGGCTTTAAGACCCGATGCGATTCGCGCAGAAAAGCATCCACGTC
>JAKADO010000136.1 GCA_021820485.1 Bacillota bacterium | reverse complement strand
TTCAAAAACGAAGGTTTTTGAAACAGGGAATTCGAGATTTGCGACGACAAATGAACGAGACGAAGTAGCATCCTTTCGGGCTAACTTCGTCTTGTTCTGTTGAAACTCTTCAGGGACAAGCGCTCGCGACGTGACCCAACATCATTCTACCCGATCTAACTACTCGCGTGGGTGCACAAGTACTCGGGGTTACGAACTGGGTCGTTAGGCTAACGTACTGCGATTTATTCCATTGGTGAAAAGTTAGTGTCGATAATCATGGATTAACGGGCCGTTTAGCAGACTATACGCATCGTTTAGTAATTGAGAAAGACCCCAATCACTCTGACTGCTGGATGACGATTTCCAAGACAACAATGCGAGTCCTTCGGATGGTCTCCTGTATAATGCTGACCAGCATGGTTTGAAGGAGCAGAACTAGCCATGGAGATCGTCGTGCGCCGAGCCACTCCCCATGATGGAGCTCGAATTGCCGATATTTACAACCAAGGCATCCAAGCCCGAACCGCGACCTTTGAAACCGAATTACGAACGGCCGACGATCAGAGGCAATGGATTGAGGAGCATGTGGGTGCGCCGGCGGTGGTCGCGGTTGTCAGCGGGATTGTTGTCGGTTTCGCCCATGCGGCAGCCTACCGGTCCCGTCCGTGTTATCAGGGAATTGGAGAATTTTCGGTATATGTCGACGCCAACTATCAGTCACGTGGTGTGGGGAAGATGTTGCTCACGACGCTCATCGCCGAAGCCCGAAATCTGGGGTACTGGAAGCTCGTGTCCCGTATTTTCGACTTCAATACGGCGAGCCGAAAATTGTGTCAAGCGTGCGGGTTTCGGGAGGTGGGGATTTATGAGAAGCACGGCCAGTTGGACGGCCGGTGGATTGACTGCGTCATCGTAGAAAAAGTGATTGCCGAGAATCTCCGCTGATGCCAACGGACGCACGCTCCGAATGCGTCACTGCAGCCACCCCTTGTTACCTCCCGGACGGTGGCAAACCCTTAATCCCGATAGGATTATGCGGGTGACGGCCCTCCAGCGTGGCAAGGCTTCCGCTTCTCTCCCCCACTCGCTAGTTCGTATGGCATGTCCCTGAATGGCGTCGGATTGAATAGTTCGGGTCCCCAATGAAATGCGGGTGCGCGAGTGCGCACCACAGTAGCCAGCACGATCCGTCACCGGGATCCGGCGAGTGAGAGTGGGTGGCCCGGACTGTGCTGGCCTGAACCTCTTAATCGTTGGCGCTGTGAAGGGTTGTCGGTTGGGTGAGGCGCTCGTGATGCTGACCCAAGAACAAGGCTCCCAAAATCATCAGGGACCCGATAATGAAGGGCTCCGTGATGCGCGTTCCCGTTAAAACTACTGACAACAAGACCCCGGCAATCGGTTGGATGTATAGATAAATGGCGGCATGGGCCACCTCAAGCCGCTCGACGGCGAGCATCCAGAGCAGGTACGCGCCCACGGTAGCACCTATCGCCAGGAAACCCAACGCCACGAGGATTGCACTGGTCAGATGATGCGGCACGAGCTTGTGCGTGGTCATCATTAACGGAAGGCTTGTCAGGAACCCGGCGAGGAGTGTGATCGCCGTGGACGCGGCGGCCGGAACTTGGGCGGTGAGGGGTTGTGACAGGACGTTGTAGATTGACCATGAGAGTATCGCCACAAGCAGGATGGCATCGCCGACAAGATATCCCGCCACCCCTGGGCGCGGGAAGCCGGCAATCGCCCACGATCCGATGACGGCAGCGGCGATGCCAATCCACTGCATCAACAGGAGTCGCTGGCGCAACACCATAGCGGCCACCAACACCGTGAAGGCCGGTTCGAGCGCGATGGACATGGCCGCAATCCCCGGCGTCGACCGCCCTACGCCCACCGTTTGGAGCCACACCGGCATCGTGAATCCGAGGATACCCATGAGGAACCCGAGTCCCATGGTCCGTGCGGTCCATCGGTACGGGCTGCGGAGTTTGAGAAACGGGGACATGACTACGGCCCCAATTCCCAAGCGAATGAGCGTAATGATGACGGGATCGACGCCGTGCAGCGCCACGGCCGTGGCCGGATAGGACGCCGCCCACATCAGATTGGCCAAAACCAACGCGACCATACCCAGACGCTGATTGCGACGTGGCATCGCCATCTCCTTTCTCGTTTCATCATAATTATCGATATGCATTACCGCTATAACGTTATGACTGGTAACTTAACTTGTCAAGTACGTTGAGTGGTTACATACTGTGATTGGGAGGAATGGCTGATGACCGCAGTGCCCGATGAATTTGCCAGCTTGTTATCTTTGGTGAATTCGTTTGACATCGAAGCGAACAAGGAGGAACTCCCCGACGTAGCAGCCTGTCTTGCGTGGTTTGAAGCGCACGGTCTGTGGCTCGACGATTCGTTCGGGGAACAGGACGTCGCGGCTGTTCATCGATTTCGAGAAGGGGTCCGCGTGATGTGGCGGGCGCATAATGCGTCTGGACCTTTATCAGCTAACGTTTATGCAGACATCAACGCCTTGTTGTCCGGCGTTAGCTTTCACTGGTCCGTCGATCGCGCGGGCGTGCTCATCCCTGCTGTGTCGCACCGGGGTTACCTGGCCCAACTTGTGACCCTGCTGGTGAGTGCCTCGGGGAAGCCGAACTGGCACCGACTCAAGGTGTGCCAGAATCAGTTGTGCGAGTGGGCGTTTTACGATCAGTCGCGTAACCAGAGTCATCGGTGGTGTAGCATGACCGCTTGTGGCAGCCGGCAAAAGGCTCGCCGTTATCGGGAGCGGCAGCGACAGCGGGGCGAGTAGTACCGTCGGCGCTACCAACCCGTATTCTCGGGTAATACAGACTATCGGGGCATTACCGACCTCACACGATTTTCGGAGATATTTATGGTGATGAAATAACCCATGCGATGCGGTGGCTGCACGGGATCTGGGAGGATCAGATGATTTCCATATCACCCATCTGGTATGCCTGCTTAGAGGAAGCATGGGCTGGGTATTGCGCGGGCTCGCAGGCCATCGGTGCCGTGTGGGTCGATTCCACTGGCGCCATCCGCTACCGCGGTCGGGGCCGGATCGGGGAGCCCCAGGCGTCCGCCCCTTTCCTGGCGGGAACCCGTCTCGCGCATGCCGAGGTCAACGTGCTCGCCCAGATTCCCGCGGCCGAGTTCGAGCAGATGGCGGCAGGCCGCCTTTATACCACCCTGGAACCCTGCCCATTGTGCGTGGGGGCGATTACCATGTCCGGTGTCCGCCAGGTCACCTTTGCGGCCTACGACCATTGGGCCGGGGCGACCGCGTGGCTTCAGCAGTTTCCGTATATGGCCCAGAAACAGATTGAGGTGGCGGGACCCGTGGCGGGGGTGGAGATCATCTCGCTGGTATTGCTGACCGATCGCACGTTGCAGGCCAATTCGGTGCGGACGCCCGATTTGATACGCAGTTTCCAACAAGATAGCCCCATCGCAACCAACATCGGCCGTGAATTTTTCCACTCGGGGTTTTTGCAACAGGCACGGGACAACCGCTGGCCGGTCGAGGCGGTCATCGAGGCCATTGGGGCGAGACTCTGAGTGGATTGACTCAGGGACGCAGAGCTTTAGGCACCCTTGGGGGCGAGGGAACGCATTGGCGACGGGTTCTAGGAAGGATCCGGCGCTTGCTGGTTAGGGTCGTGCGGGGACGGGTCCCTTGAATCTACAGTTCAATTGATATGAATTCAGAATGCTATTCGGCTAAGCCTACCGGTGAAAGTGGTGGTCCTATGAATCGCCAATATCGTTGGCATCTATTGGAATATCAGCATCAGGAACAAAGTCCCGCCTATGGCCTCTATCACTGGGCGGACGAACCAGATTTACGACGTACCTTACGCGACGCGACAGGGCTAGAGTCGGAACTCGCGCAAATTCCCACCTCTTGGGGCCAAATCGTCCGGTTGATGGACTGGGTTCATCACCTATCACATCACCAAGGCCGGGACGAGGCGCCGGACTTGAGCGGCCTTGCGCTGTTGCGCGCCGCCCGGGATGGCGCGGTGACCTTTCGGTGTGTGGAGTTTGCCCACATGCTCCAGCAAGTGCTGGCTGCTTTTGCGTTTCCCGCCCGGGTGGTGGCTTTACGACGACCCGCTGCGGAGGACGGGTTTGGCAAGGGCCACGTGGTCGTGGATGTGTGGAGTGGGGATCACGCCAAATGGGTGGTGCTCGATCCGCAGTTAAACCTCTATTACACGGCTCGGGATGGCGCCGTGCTGTCGGCCTGGGAGATACACGATTGCGTCCGGGCGGCGCAATTCCATGATCTGCAGATGAGCCGGGAGGCCGACATCCGGCAGGACTACACGCCGATGGAAGCCCGTGATCGTGTGGATTATGAGACGATGGAGGTCCCCGAGGGGTTCGACCGGGATGAGGCCTGGCGGTCTCTGCCTGACCATGGGGATGTTGACAGCTTTATCCGCTTCTGGAAGGAGTACTACCACCAGTTGGTGTTCCGCCGATCGTACAGCCTCCATCGACCGACGTCCACTATGCAGCGTGAAGCCCCCCAGGATCTGTTCTACCACGACGCCACCATGCTACCGCCCATTGTGTTTCAACGGATGGCCCAAGCGGTGACGTTTACCACCGATCGATCCAAAATTGCGGTGCCGGTAAACGGAGTCGAGGTGCAATGGGCCCCCGTCCTGTCCGCAGACCCGTCTCCCGATTCCACGCGCCATATTGAAGTAACCTTGCGCCATTCGATGCCATGGTTCGACCATTACGCGGTGACGATGAACGCGGAGCACTGGACGACCCAGGATTCGGTCCTTCCACTGTCCCTGCGGTCCGGTGAAAATACGATTGCCGTACGGCCGGTGAATGACTGCGGCCGTTCGGGCGAGCAGGCCGTGGTGCGACTGTGGGTCAATTAGCCGCCGTTGGGATGCCAACAAAAGAGCTGGGTACTTAATATTGCGAATGATGATGTTTCGGGGGTGTAAACGCACCAAGCGTTGAGGGGTGAGATGGACGTAAAGTAGTAGCGGGAGGTCGAATATGGAGATTCGGCAAATCACCGAGGATGATGCGGACGCATTTTTGGCTATGCAGCGCCAGCTCGACCGGGAAACCGATTTCATGCTCATGGCACCGGGGGAGCGGCAAACAACCGTCGAACAGCAGCGGGATATCATTCATAAAATCCTGTCGGACGGTCGTTCCATGACATGGGTGGTGGTGGATGACCAACGTCTGGTCGGAGCATTAA
>JAKADO010000135.1 GCA_021820485.1 Bacillota bacterium | reverse complement strand
TCCGATCTGGAGCATATGATTGGCATTCCTTGGACGGTGGCGGTCCTGCTGGCCTTTGGCATCGTACTCGCCATCACCTCGTGGAGCCGCTACCAGTCGGTCGAGCGCATGCTGCTGTGGGTATCGCTGGTTAATCTGATCTTCATCCCCGTAGCGCTCATGCTGCACCCCAGCCCCGAGGCCTGGCGAACCGCCTTTGCCGGGGGGATCAAGCCCAATATCGGGTTTCTGATGCTGTCGTTGGCTGGAAACGCCATGGCGCCGTGGATGATCTACTGGCAACAGAATGCTGTCTGGGCGGGCCAAGTCCGGACGCTGAAGGCAGGACGTCAGGACATCCTCATCGGCGTGGTCGCCCAAGTGGTGATGGCCACCATTGTGCTGCTGATTGGGGCTCTGACCCCCCGGCATGGCCACATCTTTGCCAATCCCATTGAATGGATTTTCGCCAACGACGGCCATCTGATGGGAGACTTGTTTGCCCTGGGCATTTTCAACGCCGGGTTCTTGGCAGCGTGCACCATTTCCCTCTCCTCAGCCTGGATGGTGCAAGAATCGTGGGCCCCAGGCAGTCGGGAGCGCCATGAGATGCCGACCCGAGGAGGGCTCTTTCTGCTCCATTTGGTCACCCTCGGCCTGGCGGCGCTTGCCGCCATCTTTCTGTGGGTGCCGACGGGGACGCTGGCGCTGTGGGCGCAGGCATTGGGGGCCATGTGGATGCCCATCAGCCTCATTACGCTGGGCCTTATCGCTCGGGATCGCCGCGCCATGGGCCCAATGGCGATACGTTGGCGCCGACAACTCGGGTTGTTGGGAATTACCGGCCTCTTTGTCGTGTTGGCGGTTCTCAGCTTTGCGTCAGGCTAACGATCCCGAATGGCCACCGTGCATCGGGAAATGGCAATCAATTTCTCCGTCTCGTCCACAATCCGAATATCCCACACCATGGTGGTTCGACCGCGGTGAACCGGCACGGCGCGTGCTGTGACCGTCCCCTCAGATTTGCCTCGAATATGGTTGGCGTTAATCTCCAATCCCACGGCCACCTGACGAGACTGGTCAATTTGGATGGCCGTGCCAATCGATGCCACCGTTTCCGCCAGGGCGACCGATGCACCGCCGTGCAAAATGCCGTAGGGCTGACGGGTGCGGTGGTCAACCGGCATCGTCGCCACCACCAGTTCCGGCTCCAGTGTGGTGATTTCAATTCCCAGGCTCTCCATGAGCGTGCCCCGATTCCTCAGTTCGTCCATCGCCATGCGCATCTCCCTCCAACGGTATCCTACACTATTGCCGGCCTCCAAAAACGATTTATCCGGAGAAGTGATTTTCGGTATGATAGGAGAAGATTAAGGAGGAGGCTAATTATGCCGGAGACACCACTCGACCACGCCTTGACCTATCTCAAGAGCCATCGTACGGAACACCTCGCGGAAGTCCAAGATTTTCTCAGAATCCCTAGCGTTTCCGCATTAAGCCAACATAAGGCCGATGTCGCCCAAGCCGCGTCCTGGCTGGCTTCACGCCTCAAAGACGCCGGATTTGAGAATGCCCGCATCGACGCCACCCCCGGCAACCCGGTGGTGGTGGCGTCCAGCGCCATCCGCCCTGATCGCCCCACCGTTTTGGTCTATGGTCATTATGACGTCCAGCCCGTTGACCCCGTTTCGTCATGGAACCACGATCCGTTTGAGCCGACCGTCGAGAACAACATCCTTTACGCACGGGGCGCCAGTGACGACAAGGGTCAAGTGTTCATGCAGCTCATTGCTGCCGAGGCTTGGCAAAAGCAAAATGCGCTGCCTGTAAACTTGAAGTTCCTGTTTGAAGGCGAAGAAGAAATCGGTAGCGTGCACCTGAGCCAGTACATCCGGGAACACCAGGCGGAATTGGCGGCGGACTTGGCCGTGATATCAGATACGCCCATGTACGCGGAGGGATACCCGGCCATCTGCTACGGGCTGCGCGGAATGGCGTCCATGGAAATCGCCGTGCAGGGCCCCTATCAAGACTTGCATTCTGGTGTGTACGGGGGGGCGGTCATGAACCCAGCCCACGCCCTCGCCCACCTGATTGATTCCTTGCATGATGCCTCCGGGCGGGTGAATGTCGCAGGGTTTTATGATGAGGTTGACCCGCTTGGGGATGAGGAGCGCGAGGCTTTCCGACGTCTGCCGTTCAGCGAGAAGCAGTATCAAGAAGGGGTCCGCACACCGGCGTTGTTCGGCGAGGAGGGCTATACCGTCCTAGAGCGCATTTGGGCCCGCCCCACCTTAGAGGTGAATGGCATGTGGTCCGGATTCACCGGGGAAGGACAGAAGACCATTGTTCCTGCCTCCGCGCATGCCAAGATTACCTGTCGGCTGGTGCCCCATCAGGACCCTCGCCACGTCTTGGATGCGGTCGAAGCACACGTGAAGTCCCATCTGCCACCGGGCGTGACATTGACGGTAAAGCGAGGCGAAGGGGCTCCGGGCTCGATAACCCCCCTCGACCATCCCGCGGTGAAAGCCGCCGAAAAGGCCATCGAGTCTGTGTATCACACCGAGGCATCCTACATTCGCATGGGTGGCTCCATCCCCGTAGTGGTCGATTTTCAGGAGGTTCTGCACATGCCCACCTTGCTGTTGGGCTTTGCCCTGCCCGACGAAAACTTCCACGCCCCCAATGAGCATTTTCATCTCGAGAATTTCTACCGCGGGGCAGAAACTGTCGCCACCCTGTGGCAATACCTGGGAGACGCCCATGTCTAATGGACCGATGTCCGCCAACGAACTGAATGGGCTCTTGCGGACGCTCTGGGAAGCGGAGGGGCGAGTGACCGAGTCGGAACGCTTGGTCCGGCCCATCACGCGCGAACCGATTCGGGAGTTGATTCATCAAATTCAAGGGCTCTTGTTCCCGCATTGCTCGACCGGCAACGACGGCTATCGCGAATACCACGAAGGCCTGCAAGTGGAGCTGCTGGGACAGTTGGTGTGGACACTCACGGGGCTCATCCACCGGGTCACCCCGCATGAGTGCCATGCCCCGCTGCCTTGTCCAGAGCTTGATGGCGCAGCCCAAAAGGCGCGCGAGTTCTTTGTGCAACTGCCGCAGGTGCAACAGGATTCGCTCACGGACGCAGAGGCCGGCTACGAGGGCGACCCTGCCGCGCGCGGCCTCACGGAAATCATCAGCACCTATCCCGGTTTCTACGCCACCCTCGTCTATCGCATGGCCCACCGTCTGGCCCGTCTGGGTATCCCGCTTTTGCCACGAATGATGACGGAGATTGCTCACAGCGACACCGGGATCGACATCCACCCCGGTGCTAAAATCGGGCTCCATTTCTTCATCGATCATGGCACCGGCGTTGTCATCGGAGAAACCACCGAGATCGGCGATCGCGTCACGCTCTATCAAGGCGTGACCTTGGGGGCCCTGAACTTCCCGCATGACCAGGAGGGGAACATCATACGGGGGACCAAACGACACCCGACCATCGAACATGACGTCGTCATCTACTCGGAAGCGACCATTCTGGGTGGCGATACGATAATCGGTCACAACAGCGTCATTGGCGGCAATGTCTGGCTGACCGAAAGCGTTCCCCCGTTTTCGAAAGTCACGACAAAGTCTACAATAGCCTTACGGACGCGACAGGAACCGATATCCTAAACTTCAACCAGAACCGAGGGAGAACAATGCAGCACATACATGACAACAAGCCTCCGCTGTCCCATGGGACCGCAAGCTTATGGGTGGATTTGGTGTTCTGGCACCCGAACAAAAAGGATGCCCGGCAACTCACCGCCTATTTGGAGGAGTACGGCCTGGGGGAGCGCTCACAGACCGTGGAATGGCTGGATAAGTTTACCGTTCGTTTGGCCATGTGGCGGGGACGCTACTGGTACTTTGTCACCGAGCAGGAATGGCAGGAAGCCGGCCATGACCTGATCCAGTTCATCCGCAAGACCGCCGAGTACTACCAGTGCAAAAAGGTGGAATATGACACCCGGGCATTTTCAGTGGGCATTTCCAAAAAAGTGCACAAGCAATACCACCCTGTGGAGCATCTCCTGAAGGAGCAGCCCGCCCATGATCATCCGGTCTGGTGGGTGTTCCCGGTATGAGCACGGCCCCAACCCTCAACTCGATCCGGGCCGCCCAAGAGCGGCTCAGGGGAGTGATTCATGACACCCCTCTCGTGTCCAGCCAATCGCTGTCGGAAGCGGCGGGGGTCGATCTGAAGTTCAAGCCGGAGAACCTGCAGGTGACCGGATCCTTTAAAATCCGGGGCGCGTTCAACAAAGTAGCTCAGGTTGCGGAATCGGGCGCTCGGGGCGTGGTCACGGCGTCATCGGGCAATCATGGCCAAGCCGTGGCCTGGGCCGCCCGTCATTTCGGTCTTCCGGCTCGCATCGTGGTCCCCACTACCGCTCCCGCCATCAAAGTGGCGTCGGCGGAAGCCTTCGGCGCCATCGTGGAAGGGTATGGAACCCGCAGCCGTGAGCGCATGGACCGGGCCCATGCTGTGGCCGCGGAGCTTTCATATGCCTTTGTGCCTCCCTATGATGATGCCGCCGTCATGTCGGGGCAAGGCACCATTGGTCTCGAAATCTTGGAAGCATGGCCTGACGTGGACACCATCGTAGTGCCCATTGGCGGTGGGGGACTGATATCCGGGATCGCGACCGCCATCAAGGAGTCGCGTCCTGATGTGACCGTCATCGGTGTGGAGCCAGAAGGCGCAGCCAAGGCTTATCGATCTCGGGAAGCCCAGCAATGGGTGGAGCTCCCGTCGACCGAGAGCATCGCCGACGGACTTATTACGCTGTCGTTGGGCAAGCTGACGCATCCCATCATTGAACGGTATGTGGATGAACTGACCACCGTAAGCGAGTCTCAGATCCGAAAGGCCTTCTGGCTTCTCCTGACACGTCTCAAGCTCGTTGTAGAGCCTTCCGGAGCCGTTACGGCCGCCTATCTTTTCGCGCATGGGCGCGAACGCCTGGCCGGCCGGCGCGTGGCGGCGGTCATCAGCGGCGGCAACGTGGACCCCGCATTCATCCACACCTGCCCGATTGAATAGTTGCGGAACCACCTGCAAAAAAGGCTGCCGGCATGTTGGCAGCCTTTCTCATGACTTTCCATCGACGAGACTGTGCCGAGGGGGTTCGTATGACCAACCAGCCGCTCCCGCCCCATCGACCGCCCTCGTTATGGAAACATCGCCCATTGTCCTTGGGCTTCTCTATCGTTGTCGCATCAGCC